>JBMOIG010000050.1:0-29542 GCA_049317445.1 Myxococcota bacterium
CGCGGCCTGTGACGACGGCAATCCCTGCACGCACGGGGAAGTGTGCGCGCAGGGGGCGTGCAAGGCCGGTGGCGTTGCCGATGTCTGGGACAAGACCTTCGGTGGCGCGCAAAGCGACGAGGCAAAGGCCGTCGTCGCCCTTCCTGACGGCTTTGCCGTAGCAGGCTACACCTACAGCAAGGGTGCGGGCGGAGAGGCCTGGCTCGTTCGGACAGACGCACAGGGTAACACCCTGTGGGACAAGACCTTCGGTGTTGGGGCAGTCTCCGGGGCCTACGCCGTCGTCGCCCTCCCGGGCGGCTTTGCCTTTGCGGGAAAGACGTATAGCAAGGGCGCAGAAGACGCCTGGCTCGTACGGACAGACGCACAAGGTAACACCCTGTGGAACAAGACCTTCGGTGGCGCCGGGACCGACGTGGCAACGGCCATGGTCGCACTCCCTGACGGCTTTGCCTTTGCGGGCCAGAGGGCCGACTCGGGCTACGGCGCCTGGCTCGTTCGGACAGACGCACAGGGTAACACCCTGTGGGACAAGACCTTCGGTGGCGCCGGGGACGACGTGGCAACGGCCATCGTCGCCCTCCCTGACGGCTTTGCATTTGCGGGCCAAAGGTTCGGCTCGGGCTACGACGCCTGGCTCGTTCGGACAGACGCACAGGGTAACACCCTGTGGGACAAGACCGTCGGTGGCGCGCAAGGCGACGAGGCAAAGGCCGTCGTCGCCCTTCCTGACGGCTTTGCCCTTGCGGGCCGGACGGTAAGCAAGGGCGCTGGCAGCTACGACGCTTGGCTCATCCGCACCGACCCCTGGGGTCACGCCGCCTGCGGCGATGCTGGCGTTTGCGTCACGATCGAGGCTGTCGCCTGCGACGACGCCAACCCTTGCACCGCCGACCTGTGCGACGCAGCGAAAGGCTGCACGCACAGCAGTCTGCCGAACGGGTCGAGCTGCGGCGCCGGCAAGGTCTGCGCGGATGGAGCGTGCGTCAAGTAGGGCCGTAACCCGAACCCGCGCCACCTGCTCTCGACGTCGAGCAAGTCCACCCGGTCGACGGCGCCTCGCGCCTTCCCAACCCCCTACCACCCCCCCGATCCTGATACCGAACCTGATACAGAAACACAAAGGGGTTGCACCTTGCGATGCAACCCCTTGAGTTTTGAGGTCGCTGGGGGGGGACTTGAACCCTCGACCTAGCGATTATGAGTCGCTCGCTCTAACCACCTGAGCTACCCAGCGATCGCGCCGTGGGTGCCAAGGCGCCCGGCGACGCGTGACCTCGAGATCCTAACGCTTCGAGAACTGGAAGCGGGCGCGCGCGGCAGCGCGGCCGTACTTCTTGCGCTCCTTGGCGCGGGCATCACGGGTCATGAATCCGGCGGACTTGAGCGCGGGGCGGAGCTCGGGCTCGGCCACGGTCAGCGCACGCGAGATACCGTGGCGGATGGCGCCCGCCTGACCCGACAGACCACCACCGGCGACGGTGACGGCGACGTCGAACTGGCCTTTGCGGTCAGCGATCTCGAAGGCTTCGCCGATCAGCATCTCGAGCGAGGGGCGACGGAGGTACTCGGCGATCTCGCGGCCGTTGACCGTGATCGTGCCGGTGCCAGCCGACAGGTAGACGCGAGCCGTAGCTTCCTTGCGGCGGCCGGTGGCGTACCACCGCTTGACGGGGGCGTTGGACTCAGTGACGCGACGGGTGGTTGCCATGCTTGTGGACCTGTTCGCTGGAGACACGGCGGCTCGAACCGCCGGGGAGCGCTAACTTACAGCGAGAGCGCGATGGGATTCTGGGCGCCGTGCGGATGCTCCGAACCGGCGTACACCTTGAGCTTCTTGATCAGCTTGCGGCCGAGCGGACCCTTGGGGAGCATGCCCCAAACCGCTGCGCGCACGGCCTGCTCGCTGTTCTTGATCAGGTAGATGCGGGCTGGGGCGCTCTTCATGCCGCCCAGGAACTGCGTGTGGTGACGGTAGATCTTCTGGTCCAGCTTGCGACCCGTCAGCTTCACCTGCGACGCGTTCACGATGACGACGAAGTCGCCCGTGTCGCCGTTCGGGGTGTAGGCCGGATTCGTCTTGCCGCGCAGGAGGTTGGCGACCGTCACGGCCGCACGGCCGAGCACCACTCCCTTCAGATCGATGACGTGCCAAGCGTGGGCAACGTCCTGAGCGCGCATGTGGCGGGTCTCTTTGGTCAGGCTCATGGCTGTTCCTCTATCGGTGCCGAAAGCTGGATCGCTGGGCGGCAGGGCCAGAAAGACTAAAGGGAGGTGGCGGAAGTGTCAAGGCCGGCGCGCCGCTACACCCATCGGAACTACCCCGTCGGCGGGTACTGGGGACCTAGCCGACCGCGCGGCGCAGTGCCTCGACGGCGTCGGTGCGCTCCCAAGTGAAGCCCTCGCCGCTGCGGCCGAAGTGGCCGCCGGCTGCAGTAACCCGGTAGTTGGGGCGCAACAACTGCAGGTGACGGATGATCTCAGCCGGGCGGAAATCGAAGATCTCCTGCACGGCCTTTTCGATCTTGGCCGGATCGACCTTTTCGGTCCCGTGGCAGTCGACGCGCACGCCCGTGGGGCGAGCGACGCCGATCGCATAGGAGACCTGCAGCTCGCACTCGCTGGCGAGACCGGAAGCGACGATGTTCTTGGCGACGTAGCGCGCGAAATACGCTGCTGAGCGGTCGACCTTGGAGGGGTCCTTGCCCGAGAACGCGCCGCCTCCGTGACGGCCCCAGCCGCCGTACGTGTCGACGATGATCTTGCGCCCGGTCAGCCCGCAGTCGCCGTGGGGGCCACCGACCACGAACTTGCCGGTCGGGTTGATGTGGTACTTGGTGTCGGCGTGCAGCAAGTCTGCGGGAAGCACAGGGGCGATGACGTGCTCGAGGATCGCGCCGCGCAGATCGTCGTAGGTCACGCTTTCGCGGTGCATGGTGCTGACGACAACCGCGTCGATGGCGACGGGCTTGTTGCCCACGTAGCGGACCGTCACCTGGCTCTTGCCGTCGGGGCGCATCCACGGAAGCGTCTGCGCGTGCAGCACTTCCTCCATCCGGCGCGTCAGCTTGCTGGCCAGCGTGATCGGCAGCGGCATCAGCTCAGCGGTCTGATCGCAGGCGTAGCCGAACATCAAGCCCTGATCTCCGGCGCCCTGCTCGGGGTCCATGCCTTGACCCGCGGTGACGCCTTGGCTGATGTCGGGCGACTGCTTGCCGATCGAGGTCAACACCGCGCATGTGCTGGAGTCGAAGTGGTCGCTGGGGTCGTTGTAGCCGATCTCGGCGATGGTCTTGCGGATGACATGAGGCATGTCCACGTAGCAGCTGGTCGTGATCTCACCAGCGACGAGTGCCATCCCGGTGGTCACCAGCGTTTCGCAGGCGACGCGGCCGTACGGGTCCTGCAAGAGGATGCTGTCGAGGATGGCGTCGGAGATCTGGTCGGCGACCTTGTCGGGGTGGCCGGCAGTGACCGATTCGCTGGTGAAAGTGTAGTCGCGCATAGTTGAGGAGGCTCCACGGGTCGGGGGGCAAAAGGGGCCAAGAGGATCCGCGCGGAAGGGCGAATTGTCAAGGCCAGAAGGGAGCGGCAAGGCCCTGAGTCCTTGCCATTCCAAGCCTTTGGGCTGGCTTCGTGTGGCTGAGACGACTAGACTGTGGACCTTCGGCAGCGCAAACGCGTCGCCGGGCGGGGACCGACGGTGCGGGACTCGGGGGGGACCATGGCGCTGCAACGGCAAGTGCAAGTGCGCAGAGGGGCCGGGCAACTCGCCGTGTGGCTGACCGCGCTGGCGGCCGCGACGGCGGGTTGCGGCAACGAGTACGCGCTCGATACCAGTGTCGACGGCACCGGCAACGGCAATAACCCCGATATCGTGGCGCAATTCGGTGACGCGACAACGCCGCCTCACGACACCGTCATCGATGCCAAGGACCTGGACGCCGCGGACCAGCCGGCCGAGGACGCTTCCACAGACGCATTGTCTCCCGAGACCGACGATGCGACGGACGCGGAACCTGAAGACGCGACGGAAGCGGATGCCCAGACCTTGCAGGACGCCGACGCCGCTGAGGACGCCGCCGACGCCGTGGACGCCGGGCCTCCGTCCGACGCGGGGTGCACCGCGGACGCGCAATGTCCGGCGGGTGGACCGTGTCAGGAGGCCGTTTGTGATGTCTCCACGGGGACTTGCGGACTTGAGCTGATGCTGGGCTGCTGCAAGAACGACGCGGATTGCGATGACGGCAGCGCGTGTACGACCGATGCGTGCAACGTGCAGACCGGCAACTGCACCATCACGCCCAAGACCTGTCCCTCACCCTCACCTTGCCAGAAGGGCGTCTGTGACCCCGGCTCTGGCGAGTGCGGCACCGAAGTGAAGGAGGGGCAGTGCTTCATCGCCGGGGCCTGTGTCGTCTCGGGCACCGTCCACCCCGACGACGGCTGTTTGGCGTGCGACCCGGTGCAGAACGCGCTTGCGTGGTCCGGACAAGCTGGCGTGGCTTGCGACGACGGAAACGCGTGTACGTTCAGCGATGTCTGCGATGCCCAAGGCGCGTGCACTGGCACGGCGTTGGCAGGTTGCTGCAAGAAGGACGCGGACTGCGCCCCGGCGAACGACCCCTGTCAGACCGCAAAATGCAATCAGGTCATGGGGATGTGCGCGTCCACCGTCAAACCCGGCTGCTGCACCCAAGGCACCTGCTGCGACCTTGCCACCAACAGCATCCTGCCCAGCAACGCCGTGTGCTCGCCCAACCCGATCTCGACCGAGTACAAGTGCGTGGGGTTGGCAATTCAGAAGCGCGAGACCAAGCCCGGTTGTAACGGAATGGACGCTGAAGGCTGCACAAACCTGCCGGCATTCTCGTCTCCCGGCCCGTGGGCCACCATCGAAAACTGCGGCGTCGGCTTTGCGTGCAAGGAACAGGGCAGCGGCAAGAAGCCGGTCTGTGAGGCGGACGGCTCCTGTCAGGGCAGCTGCGACGGCCAAGCGCAGAACGGCACTTGCTGGTGTGACGGCGGGTGCAAGGCGCAGGGAGACTGCTGTCAGGACTTCGTGGCGCTGTGCGGCTGTTCCTCCGGCACATGCTGTGACCTTGCGGCCAGCTATCCCAAGCCGCAGGGGACGTTGTGCGGGTCGACGACCAAGGTGCAGTACCAGTGCTCGGGCACCACGATCCAGAAGCGCTCTGGCAAGTCCGCGTGCAACGGTCAGAACGTCTGCTCGACGGCGACGACGGACCTGGTCTGGGGCGCATGGGCCGACTACCAGGCCTGCCCGGTGGGACAGTCGTGTCAGGTGGCGGTCGGCGGCGCGTCGGCCAGCTGCGTGTTTTTGCCCGGGTCCTGCAACGGCATCTGCGGTTACCAGTCGATCGACGGTTGCTACTGCGACCCGGACTGCAAGACCTACGGCGACTGCTGCGCCGACTTCGACGTCAGCGGCTGCGCTGGCGTGACCCAGTGCGGGGAGTACCTGTACGAGTCGTGTGCGGGCATCTGTCAGGACGTGGCGCCAAGTGGCTGCTGGTGCGACTCGCTTTGCTTCGACATGGGCGACTGCTGCGGCGACTTCGGCTTGTGCGGATGCTGAGGGAGAAGAGGTTGCCGTTGCTGCCCGTGTTCGACACCCACGCCCATCTCGACGACCCCGACGTGTCGCTGCCGGAGTTGCTGCGCGAACTCGAAGGGTTGCGTGCTGTCGGCTGGCGTGGCGCGCTGTGCGCGGGGTACGGCCCCGAACGGTTTCTGGCTGGACGTGCCTTGTGCCAGGCGGACGGCCGCGTCGTGCGGGCGTGCGGCCTGCATCCGGAGTGGCTGGCGGCGCACCCTGACCAGGTGACGCGAGAGGCCGGCTGGCGTGCCCTGCAGAGCGAACTGGACGCAACGGGCGTGGCGGCGGTGGGCGAGATCGGTCTGGACCGCCGGGCGCGGGACGCCTTCCCGCTCGCATCGCAATTGGCTTGGATGGACAGGGGGTTGCGCTTGGCGGCCGAGCGCAGTTTGCCCGTCGTCTTGCACATCGTCGGGTGGCACGGCCATGCGCTGGAAGCGGTCGGCCGCTGCGGCGTGCCCAACGGCGGCGTCGTCCATCGCTACTCGGGTCCGGTCGAGCTTGTGCCCAGCTGGGTCGCGGCGGGGCTGTACCTGTCGCTTTCGCTGGAACCGCGCGAGGATCCCGAGAAGCGTGCCGAGCTTGCCCGCGCCATCCCGGCGGATCGGCTGCTGGTCGAGACCGACTGGCCCCTGCGCGACCACACCTACGGTCAGGCGTTTCAGGCACTGCAAGACCTTTGTGCCCACGTGGCCGTCGCCCGCGGCGAGACTCCGCTGGAGGTCGCGGAACGAAGCGACCGCAACTCCGGAGCCCTGTGGGGGCGTCCCGCGTGAATTCCGCAGTTTCCCCTTACCCTTTGCGCCACTTGGATCCCGCATGACTGCTTCCGTGCCCCCCGTCGCCCCCCGCGAGGCCGCTGTCTCCGTCCCCGTGGAGTCCGTCCGCATCGCCAAGTCGCGGTCTGGTCCGCGCCGCTTTGACCGCCTGGTTCGCTTGGTCAGCGAGCCCGGGTTCGACCTGCTGCTGAACTCGCACGTGGTCATCTTCGGCGTGGGCGGCGTAGGCGGTTTCGCGGCAGAGGGGCTCGCGCGGTCCGGGATTGGCAAGCTGACGCTCGTGGACTTCGATGTCGTGTGCGCGACCAACGTGAATCGGCAGATCCAGGCGCTGGCGAACACCGTCGGCAAGCTCAAGGCCGAATTGCTGGCCGAACGTGTTCGGGCGATTCACCCGCAATGTCAGGTAACTGCCGTGCCGCAGTTCTACAGCGAGGCCACGGCAGAGCTGCTGCTGCCGGCCGATGACCCTCCGGACTTCGTCGTCGACGCGATCGACCACGTGACGGCGAAAATGCACCTGATGGACCGCTGCCGGCGCTTGGGCATTCCGATCGTTTCGTCGATGGGCGCCGCCGGCAAGCTCGACCCCACCGTCATCGAGGTTTGTGACCTGTACGAGAGCCACACCGACCCGCTGGCCCGCGCGCTGCGCCGCAACTTGCGGCGAAAGTACGGCTGGCCGGAGGCGGTGGGCAAGCGGGAGAAGGCTGTCGTCAGCGGCGTGACCGTCGTGTATTCGCGGGAATCCAGACGCATGCCCATCCCGCCGTCGTGGGATCGCGAGCATGGCTTCCAGTGCATCTGCCCGCACGACGAGAACGACATCGACCTGTGTCACAGCCGCAACCTGATCGAGGGCTCGGCGGTGTTCGTGACGTCGGTGTTCGGGATGGTGGCGGCGAGCGTGGTAGTGCGGCGCATCGTCGGCGATCACGTGGCCCCGACGCGCGCGGAGGTGGGAGCGAGTCGAGACGGAATGCCGGGTTGCGGCACGTCACCGACGCCCACCGACGACGAAGACGACTAGGCTGGTTGGCCGCCCGGTCGGTTGGTGCCGGCAAACACCATGTACGCGTAGTAGCAGGCTTGGGCTCCCCCTTGGCGTGACGCGAGCCGAATCCTCTCGGGAACCGTGGCGGGGTCGCTGCGGTCACCACCCTCGGCCCGCCACTCCTTGAGGTAATCGCGCACGGCCTCAGCCGCAAACGTCAGCTCGCCATGGCGAATCCCTGACGCCTTGTCCGCCAGCGTGATCCAGTGGTTGCCCAGCATCGCGTCACCGGCGGACAAGCAGAGGTAGCCGACCAGTTCGTCGAAACCGCGGACCAGCGGAGCGTCCAGCGGGACCTCGAGCGCCGCGCTCTGCGCCCGGTCGAACATGCGCGCCGACACCAGCGCCGCGGCGAGGAAGCCCAACGCATGGCCGTTGCCCAGCATGCGGGCCATGAACGCGCCGCCGCGCAGGGCAAGCGCGACGTTGCCGATCTCGGCCCATTCGGCCATCGCATCGAGCATCTTGCCGGGCCACGCGGCTGCGGGCATGCCCAACAGCTCGACCATCTCTTCCAGATCCTTGGCGCCTCGACCCTCGGCACCCAGCCAGGCATCCAGCGCGTCCATGACTTCGAGAGCCGTCGGCGCGTGGTAGGTATCGGCCCACTCGGCGCTGTAGTCAGCGTCGACGAGATACAAGAACGCCCGGGCCAAGCGGTCCTTGGGCCACGCAGGCACGCGCCAGCGCTCCCACAGCTCGCGCGCCGCCATCCAGACGAAGACCGAGAAGTTCTCGTCCTGCATGGGCATTTGGTCGAGCCACTCTTCCTCGATATCGGACTGCATCCCGGCAGCAGCGCAGCGTTCCGCAAAGCGCGCTTGGTCGGTGTCGGTGCCCAGCTGGCGTAGGCCATCGAGCACGTCTTCGTCAGACCAGTCCCGGAGGTCGGGCGCGCGGCCGTCCCATGACGTCAATCGACCGGTAGGGGTGAAGTCGCTCATGGGGCACGTCTCCTTGCGTTGGGTGCGTGTGGAGCAGGGGGCGTTGACCGGATTGGGTCAGCCGAGTTTCTTCAGGGCCTCAAGCACCTTGTCGACGTGACCGTTGACGGTGACCTTGGGCCAGGCGGCCGCCACCTTGCCGTCGCGGTCAATCAGCAACGTCGAGCGGATGGTGCCCAAGCTCTTCTTGCCGTAGAGGGTCTTTTCCCCCCACGCGCCGTACGTCTCCATCATCTGGTGGCTGGGGTCGGCCAGCAGGAGAAAGGGCAGGCCGAACTTGGCCTTGAATTTCGCGTGGGACTCGACGCTGTCGCCGCTGACGCCGAGGACGACCGCTCCGGTGCCTGCCTGGCCGCGCCATTGGGGCTCGCGGTCGCGGAAGTCGCAGGCTTCTGTCGTACAGCCTGACGTGTTGTCGCGCGGGTAGAAGTAGAGGACCACAGGACGGCCGCGCAGCTCTGAGAGGCGGACGCGGGTGCCGTTGTCGGCGGCGAGATCGAAGTCGGGCGCGAGGGTGCCAATCGCGGGAGTCGGCATGGAAGGAATCCTCCGGGGTGCGTCGGGTCAAGTAAGCACGGTGGCTTGGACCGCGTCAATGCGGAACAACCTTGCCCGGTCGGGCAGTCGGGCTTATGGTGAGGGGTCTGATGCAGCGCACCGGGTTTGAGACGTGCCGCTTCTGGAGGGTGAATGCGCCTGGCGATCCTGAGTGACATCCACGCCAACATCCAGGCCCTGACCAAGGTGCTCGAGCGCTGCGAAGCCGAGCAGGTGGACGAAGTCGTCTGCTTGGGCGACGTGGTCGGCTACGGCGGCAACCCCAACGAGTGCTGCGACCTGTTGCGCGAGCACTGCTCGATCGTCCTGATGGGCAACCACGACGCCGCGACCGTCGGCGTGATGGACGCGGACTACTATTACGAGTCAGCGCGCCGCGTTCTGTTCTGGACGCGCCAGGAACTGACGGACGAGAATTTCCGCTGGCTCTACTCGCTGCCGTACACGAATCAGCGCCCGGAACTCGACGTCGGCTTTTACCACTCGGCGCCGATCCAGCCGTCGGGCTTCTTCTACGTGGTTCGCAACGAAGAAGCCGAGGCCTTGACCCGCATGAAGACCGGCCTCTTCAGCCACAACTTCATCGGTCACAGCCACTTGACCACGATGTACGAGTACTCGGGCCGCAAGGTGCGCGACGTGACCGGTCACTACCAGTTCCATGCCGGGCGTCGCTATCTGGTCAACGTAGGCTCCGTGGGGCAGCCGCGCGACCGCAACCCTGACGCTTGTTTCGTGCTGTTCGACACGGAGACCAAGCTGCTGCAGCACGTCCGCGTGCCGTACGACGTCCCTACGGCTTCGGCGCGCATTCGCGAAGTTGGGCACGACGAGAAGTTCGCCCGCCGCCTGACCTTGGGCGTCTAGCTTTCCGGGTTGCCGCTCAGGGCATGGGCATCAGCTGCGAGGCTTCCTCAGCCGACAGGAAGCGCGCGCGGACCTGATAGCGGGACAACTGCGCGGCCTGACCGTGCCGCGTGGGCGTCTGGCCGGTTTGCTGGATCTTCAGCAGGAAGCCCTCGCCCGACCCCGACACCGTCAGATCGCTGCCGACGGAGCCACCCAGCACCAGCACCCGCTGGACGTCCACTTGGGTGCCCACGTCGTGCACCACAAGCCAGTAGGCGCTGCCCTGAGGCGCGATCGCCTCGACGCGAATGCGCCGCATGGCAGGATCGCCGCCGTCGATGCGCAGGTAGTCGACGCCGGCCGCGTCATCTGCCTGTCCGACGTGCCATGCACCCAGCACCATCGGGGTCGCGGACTCGGCGGTGTTGTTCGGCTCGGACTCGGGCTGGTCGGCCAAGCCGGTGTGGGCGTAGCGCAGCGTGTACTCGACGCCCGGCCACGGCACGCCGGCAGCGGGCTGCGGCTGGACGACGACCCGACTGGGCATTTGGTTCTGGTTGGGAAGGAAGGCGAGCGTGGCCTTGTGTTCGTCCGGGCGCAGCATCTGGCTGGCCAAAATGCGGTTGGTGGCATCGACAAGGGCAAGACGCATCCCGGGTTGCGAGCCATCAACCTCCACTGTGATGCTGAGGATGTGCGGCCCGAGCTGGCTTTGCAGCGCGAACACGTCGCGGTCTCCCTCGCCGTCCAGGCTGGCCGAGACCAGCGCTTCCGGCGCGATCTCGTTGCCCTGACCCTCGTCATTGGGCTCGCGTTCGAGGCCCGCATGGCCAGCTTGCACCAGCACGTGCAGGGTGTACCTGTCGCTCAAGCTCTCACTCGCCACAGCGCCCGCCGGCAGGTATTCGGTAATGCACAGGGTACGCACGGGCTTGCGCAGGTCGGGATGCCGCAGCTCCTCGCCCCGCCCTCGCCCGCGGTGCGACTGGGTCAGCAGCGCTGAGCCGTCGGCCCCGTGCAGCGACACCTGCAGGTCCATGTTCGGTACGCCGGACAGCTGCACCGTGACGTCGTCCATGTCCTTGACCGGCGGCATCCGGAAGCAGTCCTGGTCCGCGGCGGTCCCGGAGCGGCGCTTGCCGATGACGCCTGTCGCGTCGTTCTGCGGACCCAGTGAATTGGCCTGGTCCCACGAGTCGTTGGGCTCGCTCTCGCGGCCCATGGACTTCTTCGAGTCGAGCCAAAGCCAGCCGCCGATGCCCGCCAGCGCCACCAGCACGGCGGCGAAGAACGCAATCGCGCGCGATCTCTGGGCGCGGCCGGCCTTGGCCCGCAGCAGCTCGTCTTCGACCAAGTACGCTCCGTAGTCGGCCGTTGGCAGCTTGGCCTTGCGTGGGGCGCGGCTGGTGCTGGCGCTCGGACTGGTGCCGCCAGGCAGGGCGACGTCGGCAAAGCCGGTCTTCTGGGCCTGTATCAGCGCTTCTCCCAACTCGGCCATCGACTGGAAGCGCTTGGCCGGGTCCTTCTCCAGCGCCTTGGCAACGATCTGCTCCAGCACGGCGGGAACGGGGTGAGCAGGCGCGACCTCCGCCATCTTCGGTGGCGGCTCCATCAGATGCGCCTTGAGGATGTCGAACGTCGGGCGTTCGCCGCCGAACACGTGCGTGCCGGTCAGCATCCGGAACATCAGGGCGCCCACGGCGTAGATGTCGGCGCGGTGGTCGACGTCGCCGGCGCGGATCTGCTCAGGGCTCATGTAGTAGGGCGTGCCGAAGATGTCCCGCTGGGAGTGGATCGTGTAGGGGTCGTCGGCGCCTTTGACCTTGGCCAAGCCGAAGTCGAGGATCTTCACGAAGTCCGGATGCGCCGCTCCGGTGACCATCATGATGTTCTCAGGCTTGAGATCGCGATGGACGACGCCGTGTTTGTGGGCCTCGGCCAGCGAGTCGCACATCTGCAGCACGATGCGGGCCACACGCTCGGCGGGTAGCGGACCTTCTCGTTCGAGCAGGGCGTCCAGCGCCTCACCCTCCAGCAGCTCCATCACCAGATAGAACAGCTCTCCCCAGCGACCAAAGTCGTACACCATCACGGTATGCGGGCTGGAAAGCCTGGAAATCGCGCGGGCTTCGCGGGTGAAGCGGCTGACCAGTTGCTTGCGGGCAACGAGGTTCTCGTGCAGCAGCTTGATCGCCATCACCTTGCGCAGGTGGATCTGCTCGACGCGGTACACCGCCCCCATGCCGCCGCGGCCGATCAGTGACACGACCAGATAGCGGTCGTCGATCAACTTGCCGATGTAGGCGCTCTGCTCTTCCTCGTTGAGTGCGGGTGGCGTGTCGTCGATGGGCTCCAGAGTCGTGACGAAGGTCTGCGCTTCCGACAACGTCGCGGGAGGATTGGGGTTGATCAGGGTGCGCTGGCGCTCGATCCGGCCGACGGGCGGCAGTCCAGCAGTGGGCAGCGTCATGTCCGCGGGGGCGACAGGGACGGGCGACGGGCCGAGGATGGCAGGTTCGTCACCAGGGCGCGGCAGCGCTTGCAGGGGCGAACCGTCCTCAAGGCAGAACTGGCTGGCCTCAGAGTAGGTTCGACGGCAACTGGCGCAAATCTTCATCCTTGGGAGCCCCGCGTGGGCTGAGTCTAGGGGCGAGTCGGCAGGATGTCCAACCGACGGAATCTTCCCGGGTCCTTCCGCCGCCAAGGGTGTGTCGAACCGCGGTCAGTGCCCGGTGAACGCCTTGGGAGCCTTGCCGGGGATGCGCTGCCAGGAGGGCGTGTAGTAGCCGGTGGCCGCGGGGACGTCGAGCGGCTCGCGCGAGGCGCCGTCATGGCTGGTGACCCACAAGCGATAGCCCTTGCCGTCTTCGTTCGACGAGTAGACCAAGCGCTTGCCATCCGGCGACCATGAGGGCTCGAGCGACCGCTTGCCCATCCCCGGCGTCAAGCGCTGGATGCGCCCCTGCAAGTCGACGGTGAGGATGTCGATGGCGCTGCCGCGCAGGCCTGAGAAGGCGATCTTGCCGCCGTGTCCCCAGTCCGGGTCGGAGTTGTAGGGTCCGACGAAGGTGAGTCGGCGCTGGTCGCTGCCGTCGGCATTCATCACGTAGATCTGTGGACTTCCCGTGCGGTCCGACACGAACGCGATCTGGCTGCCGTCGGGGGAGAAGGACGCCCCGAGGTCGTCGGCCTCGTTGCGTGTCAGGTTGCGCGAGGGGCTGCCGTCGTACGCGAGCTGCCAGATGTCGGCCTGATCGCCGTCATTGATCGTCGCCACGATGTCGCCGTTGACGTTCTGGGCGCAGCCGCGGAACTGCAAGTCCTCGCCCGAGGCGAACGGCTGCGGTACGGCCAGCGGGTCGATGGGTGCCGCCGCGGCTTTCTTGCCCTTGCCCTTGTTCTTCTTGGGCACGACCGGGGCAAAGTCCGCGATGGCGTTCAGCTGGGCCAAGTCGAGCTTGAACAGCGATGGCAGGTCGGTACGGAACGACGTGTAGGCCAGACTGCCGTCCAGGAACTGCACCGGGAACATGTGGATGCTCTTGTCTCCCACGATGATGCGGCGGTTGAACCCGTCGGCCTCGACCTGCCAGATGCAGCGGTCGCAGCCGGGGCCGGGCGCGCTGTAGAACACCAGCGTGTCGAAGCTGCCCTCGACGCCGGTCAGGGCGCCGTGGACTGCGTTCATCACCCGGTGGGCCATCGAGCGCAGACTGCCGGCCGGGGCCTCCTGCACGGCCCAACTGCCGAGATCCAGACGCTTGCCGTCGCGCACATCGACCACACCTGCGGTCAGGGTGACGAGTCCGGCCGTTTTGGACGGCTTGAGGATCGTCGCCAGCACGTACTGCGCTCCGGTGCCTTGCGCGGCGGGTCGGCGAATGTCCAGGTTGGGCGGGGCGGACTTGACCAAGCTGGCGACCATGCCGGGATTGCCTCGCAGTGGCCGCAGGATGCCGGACAGGCGGGTGTCGTTGGCCAGCACGTTCTCGACCAGATCACACGATGCCTTGGGCAGCGTACACGTCGGCGGCAGGACCAGCAGCGCGTCCAGCGGTCTCGAAGTGGCCTCGACGATCACATACAGGCCCGATCCGTCGTCGACAGGCGCGTCTGCGGGTGTCGTCGCCGGGGGCTCGACGGGTTGCGCGACGGCAAGGGTCGGCAGCGCCAGACCGGCAACGAAGGCGAACCGGGCCAGGGCGGACGAGATCGGCGAAGGGGGGCGGTGAGCTGGCATGGTTCGGCGTTCCCGGGTTGGCAGGGGCAGCGGCGCTGGCACGCTGAATTCATCTCCCGACGGAATACCCACCGCCGGGCCTCCAGGTCAAGTCGCGAGGATGGGCGCCCGCAGCTCGAGCAGCCACCGACTGGCGCGCTCGACCTCGGCAGGATCCACGTAGACGCGCTGCAGCAGGGTGTGGTCTGCGTACCGCTCGAAAAGACGTGTCGCCTCCATCAGCGGCAGGTGGTACGGCTCGCCGACGACGGGCTGCTTGCGAACGAAGATGGCCCGCGCGCGGTCGGCCGCGTGGTACTTGGAAAGTGCCCCTTGGCTGGTGACCTGGATGTGGGCGATGCCGGCGTCTTCGAGTCGCCGCGCCAAGGCGGCAATCGGCTCCGGTCGCCCCGACGGCGTACTCTCCGCAATCAGTTTCAGCGGTCGCCGTCCGAGAATTCCCTCCGCCCACCACGATGACTTGCGCTGTTGCCGCAGGGCCCTCCAGATGGCTGGGTCGTCGAACTCGAGGTACAGGTCCGGGTCGGTCGGCGCCCGGCACAGGTCTGGGAACTCGTCGTAGAAGTGCCGTAACATATGGTCGTAACACACCGATTTCTTGTGGAAATATACCATCAGGAACATGTGGTGTCGTGACAGCATGAAGTCGTCGAACGCGAACAGGGCCCGCTCGTGCAGCGCCAGATGCAGCGAACCGCTGGAGGCTTCGTAGTGCGTCAGGTGGCCGATCAGCCAGTCGGCGTCGAATTGACCATAGGATACGCCGGTGTAGTACGAGTCACGCAGCAGATAGTCCATGCGGTCGACGTCGATTTCGCTGGAGATGAGCGACGACAGCACGCCCCGCAAATCCCGTCCGGCCACTTCGAAGGCAGACGCCGGACAGTTGACCCCAGCGTGCAGCAACCCGGCGATGTGCAGGGGTTCGATACCCATCGGCCTGCCCACTCTCGAGACCGTCTCAGTGAGACCGGAATCCAGCAGCAGCTTGAGCGTGTAGTGCTCGTGGCTGCCCTTGCCCGTCATCGGACCCGTCAAGTGGGGCACATTCAGCAGCGCCAGAGGCGCCAGCAACACCTCTGACGTGTGCGATAGTGGCGGGTGGCCCAGATCGTGGCAGAGGGCGGCCAGCCGCAGGGTCTGGCGCAGGCGCTCGCGGTCGTCCCCGGTCAGCCAGGTTGTGTTGCGAAACACTGCGTCAAAGGCCTTGCCGGCTAGATGCATGGCGCCGATCGAGTGCAGGAAGCGCGTGTGGCTGGCGCCGGGAAAGGTCTGCTCCGAGAAGCCGAGCTGCTTGATGCTGCGTAGTCTTTGGAACCAGGGGCTGTCGACGACCGCGACTTCGACGGTGCTGACGGCAACGGGACCGTGGACGGGATCGCGAATCTCCAAGGAATCACCTCGACTTGCGACGGGTGGCGATGTTCATCAGGAAGCCGACGCCCAGCAGCACCGTCAGCGAGCTGGAGCCGCCGTAGCTGACGAGCGGCAGGGTGAGCCCCACGACCGGCAGCAGGCCGATCACCATCCCCGCGTTGATGAAGAATTGCCAGAAGATCAGCGCCGCCACGCCGACGGCCACCAGCGCGTCGAACCGCTCCTGCGCATGGTCGGCGAGATGCAACGCCCATGCCACAATGGCGGCATAGAGCCCGAACAGGAAGAAGCACCCGAGCAGCCCGAACCGCTCGGCATAGGCGGCCAGCGCGAAGTCCGTGTGCAGGAAGGGCAAGTGCCGCAGCACCGAGCTTCGCGCGTCACCGTCGGTTCGTCCCGAGACCTTGCCGGAGCCCACCGCCCACAGCGCCTGTTCTGCCTGCGAGCTCTGCGCCGAGCGCTTGTCGGCGACCGCTTCCTCGTCGAGCGAGAGCCACGCCTCGACTCGGCCCTTCTGGTAGTTGCGAATGACGCCGAATTCCCATGCGATCGGCACCGCCAGCATCACCACGACCAAGCCGGCCATCAGCGTGCGGCCGTGGATGCCGTCGTAGAGGATGATGCTTGCGGCCACCAGGGCAACGCACAGCGATGTCCCCAGATCCGGCTCGAGGTTGATCAGCACGACCGGCAACATCATCAGTGCGAACGGAGCCAGCAGGTGCCGGGCCAGCCACGCCGAGTTGGCGCGCTTGCGGTCGAAATAGTCCGCGAGCATCAGGATGATACTCAACTTCATGAATTCACTGGGCTGAATGTTGACCGGGCCCAGCTCGATCCACCGACGGCTGTAGTTGATCTCGCGTCCGACGACCAGCACCGCGGCCAGCAACACCACCACCACTTGGTAGAGCGTGGGACTCAGCTTGCGCACGAAGGCGACGTCCATACTGGCCACCACACCGGCGGCGATCAGGCCCAGCACGATCCAGATCGTCTGGCTGCGGTGGTAGGTCATCCCGGTCAGCGTGTCGGTGAAGGTCAGGTTCTCAATCGCGATGCCGCACAGCAGCAGCACGCTGATAAGACCCAACCAGGTCGACGGGCGATTCAGGGACTTCCATGCGCTCACGGCGGACCTCCGGGGGCGGCGGGCGCGGCTTTCGGAGCATGGACTGGGGCAAGCTGTGGGGGTGGCGGGGCTTCGTCGAGCACACCCTCGTCCGGGGCGATTTCGTGCGGGGCTGGCGCGGGCGGGGCGTCCAACAGCTCCGACGGCTGCGCGTTCGGGTCGGGCTCCGCCGGTGCCTCGGCCGGCGTCTCGAGCGGCGCGGTTGCGGCGGGAGCCGCGTCGGTCGGCGGCAGATCGGGGGCGGAGGCGGCTGGATGCGGCTTGCGGCTGTCGACGGGCGGCGCGGCCACACGAGAGCGAGCAAACCACGCCTCGACCACTTGCTTGGCGATAGGAGCGGCATTGTGTCCGCCGCTGCCGCCGTGCTCGACGAACACGACCACAACGATCTCAGGGTTTTCTGTGGGAGCGTAGCCGGCAAACCAGGCGTGGTCGTTCTGCAGCCAGTTCACGAGGCGGTTGGTGGCGACCGGGTCGTCCTTCAACTTCTCGAGGATTTCCGGCCGGGCGCGCTGAGCCGCCTGCGCGGTGCCGGTCTTGCCTGCGATGTCGACGAAGGTCGGCCGAGCGCTGCGGGCTGTACCTCCCTCCTCGTTGACCACAGCCACAAGCGACTTGCGCAGGAACGCAAGCGTAGAGTCCTTGAGGCCCGTCGAGCGACCCGGTCGGGGCGGCAGCGGCGTCAGCTTGCCGTCGGGTGTCTCGAAGCCGCGGATGAGGCTGACCTGCGGCAGCACGCCGTTGGTGGCGATGGCGACAAACGCCCGGGCGATCTGCAGCGGCGTGGTCGTCACGTCCTTCTGGCCCACAGCGGTCGAGAGTGCGAAGCCGGGGAAGTACCCCCCTTTGACGTGGTCGCGATACCAAGCGCGGTTGGGAACACGGCCCACCGCCTCAGAGATCTCGATGCCGGTCTTTTCGCCGAAGCCCATCGCCAGCGCGTACTTCTCCAGTCGGTCCAGACCCAGCAGATCGCCCAGATGGTAGAAGTAGATGTCGCAGCTGTTGCGAAGGGCCTCGTGCAGGTCCAACTCGCCGTGGCCCTTGCGGTCATAGCAGTGGAAGCGGCGACCGCCGAACTCCAGATAGCCGCCGCAGTAGAACGTCGTCGTGGGGCGCACGACACCTTCCTCCAGCGCTGCCGCCGCCGTCACCACCTTGTAGACAGACGCGGGGGGAAAGGCCGTCACGGCCTTGTTGATCAGCGGCGCGTAGGCGGCGGCCTCGTCCAAAGAGCGCGACTGGGGCGTTCGTTTGCCGGACAGCGTGTTGGGGTCGAACCCGGGCTTGGAGTACATCACCAGGACCTGACCGTTGTGGGCGTCCAGCACCACTACAGCGCCCGAGTACACGTCCTTCATCGCCACTTTGGCCGACCGCTGCAGCTCCAGGTCCAGCGTAGTCCGCACCGACAGCCCCGGGACCGCGGGCTTGGGCTGCATGGCCGCGATCAGCTCGTCCAGATCGCGCGCCTGTTCCTCAGCTCCGCCCTTGCGCACCAACACTTGCTCGCCGTCGGTGCCTCGCAGCGTGATGTCCAGCGCACGCTCCAGTCCGCTGCGGCCGACCTTGTCGTTCAGCCCCAGCTGCGATGTCTGTCCCAGCGCCTCGAGCTCCTTGCGACTGACGAAGCCCATGAAGCCGAGCACGTGGCTGGCAAGGTAGCGGTACGGGTATTCACGTTGAATATCCGCCACAACGCGGGCTTCCGGCAGCCGATGCAGGTTGGCGCGCAGTACCGCGACTTCGTCGTTGAACGACCGCCGACACAAGGGACACCGCAGGATGTGCTTGCCGTGTGCGATGTTGTGGTGGTCGTGCGGGCAGACGTCGCCGTCCAGAAACTCGCGGTCGCAGCTGGCGCAGTGAAAGCCCGAGCCATCGCCGACCGCCAGTAGCTTCTTCTGGTCGAACGGGCACGCGCGCCGCTTGGGCAGGGGCTCGTAGTAGCGGCCGCAGGTCGTGCAGAAGCCGTAAGTCGTCTCTGACACAAGCTCCAACTGGCTGGAATCATACGGACAGTGTGTGGAGACCAGGTCCCGGCGCACCACCAGCGGGCGGCGCTTGCGGGGGTCGACCGGGCGGTTCAGGTCGGCGATCAGGCCGTCCCTCTCCGCATCCGTCATGTCGAGCAGGCTGCGCAGGGTCTTGGCGATCTCGGGAATTCGCTCAGGTTTGATGCGGTTGGTCAGCAACTCCAGACGGTGACTCTCGATGTTTCGCGCAAGCACCGTGCCGTCGGCACCCTTGATCAGTCCCCGCGGTGCTTGCGCGCGAACCTTGGCTACGCGCTCGATCGCCGCGAACCGTTCGTACCGCTCGCCACGCACGACCTGCACCAGCGTCAGCCGCGCCCCCAGCAGCATCACGCCCACCACCACGATGGCCAGCGCAAAACGGTTGTGACCGTGAAAGCGCTGTGCGTCGTGCGATGGACCCAAGGGGACGCTCATGCCTTTGGAATTCCTGGGATCAACGGTTGCGGGTGCGCAGGACGCTGGCCGTCAGGCCGCGCTGCTGGGCGTCGAAGCGTCGGGTGACGCGGTCGAACAGGGCAAAGTGCACCGGGGCCACAAGCATGGTGATCAGGGCCAGTGGCAACGCCATGCGCACGACCTCTCCCCACGCTTCGAAGCTGCGGTGGAAGATCGCCTCCAGAATCAGGAACAGCAGTGTTGCAGCCAGCGAGGACCCGGCGGCAGTCGCCATCAGCGGCACCGGGCTGCGCAGGTCAACGCGGCGCTCTAGCAGGCGCGCGGCCAGCACCGCCAGAACATTGATTTCGGTGTACATACCGACCGGCGCCGCAAGCGAGAAGCCGTCCTTCAGCAGGCCAGTAGCGAATCCGACCACGATGGCCGACCCGAGTGTCGAGCGACTGCCGACGAACAGCGCCGTCAGCAGGGCGATGTCGGGCGCAAAGAACTGGCTGTCGAGTCGGCCCAGCAGCGGGGCAACCAGCGCCAGCAGCAGAAACGTCAGCAGGATCCAAGTGGTTTCCTTCATGGCTCCCTGCGTGCCCTAAGGCGGCCCGTCTGGCGTGTTGGCGGGGTCGACGACGCGCGAGGCCGGCTTGCCCGTGTCGGCTGGCGTCGGTGGGGCTGCGAATCCCGTGACGATGAGGACTTCTTCCAGCGTTGCGTACGACACCGCCGGCGCCAGCACGAACTCGTGGTAGGGCCCGTTCTGGATGGAGGCACCCTCAGCGATATGGCCGATCTCCAGCCCCGGGGGAAAGATGCGGTCGTGGCCTGTCGTCAGCACGGCGTCGCCAGCGCGGATCGGCACGGTGCGATCGACGCGGTCCAGGTAGACGAACCGCGCCTCGAATTCGTTGCGCTTGCCCTTGCCGTGGACCGAACCGATGACGCCCTTGCCCGGGATGGTGGCGTGCACCTGCGAGCGCGTGTCGGTCACCAGCATCACGTCGGCATGTCCGCCGCTGACCCGCTCGATGTGGCCCACCACCCCGTCGTGGGTGATCACCGACTGGCCCTCGCGCACGTCTCGGGCGTCCTCGACGTCGAGCGTCAGCCGCACCACCTGAAAGAACTGCGACACATCGCGGCCCACCACGCGTGCTGGCAGGGTCGCCAGGTCCTTGCGCTCCTCCCGAAAGCCGCACAACTGCTTGACGCGGTGCAACTCGTCGGCCTGCGCGCGGCTCTTCAGCGCCTCGCCCAACAGGATGCGGTTCTCGTGCTCCAGGTCCCGGTTGCGCGTTTCGGTGTGGGTCAGCACGACGTAGCCGGCGATCAGGTCGCGCCCGGCATTGATCAGGTCGTTGCCGGCGCCGGTGACGGGAGAGGTGATGGTCAGCAGCGCGCGCTCCAGCAGGCTTGTGTCCGTCCGTGTCTTGCCGTGGAAGTACATCGAGCCCACCGGCAGCACGAGCGCCAGCGTCAGCAGCAGCGTCTGGCGGTAGCGGGCCAATAGTTCTCGAAGCATTCCAATGGCCTGTGTGCAGCGGTCGGTTCAGGGGCCAAAGGATGACCCGCCGCGGGAGTCTACCCGGCAGACGTGTTTGCGTCCACGGCCGTCCGGTCCTTGCCGCGCGCGGTCAGGCGACGCGGGCGTGCGTTTTCGCGTGAGGGCGCGGGTTGACCGCCAAGTGCAGCAGCAGCAGCAGCGCGGACGCCGCAAGCAGCCCGGTCGGCACCCAGAACAGCCCGTGGTCCGCTACCTTCTGTCCCGCGACCTCGACGGGGCCCCAAGCGCGGTCGGCCAGCAGCACCGCCCAGCCGAGCACGGTCACGGCGCCGAACACCGTGCCGAGCCAGCGCCGAATCACGCCGGCCTCCGGGCGCCAGCGCACAAAGTTGGCCACCAGCACCCAAGTGGCCAGACCCATGACGACGTACAGCCAAGTGTCGGGCAGATGCAGCCGCCACGCCACAAGCCACGCCGCGATGGTGCTGAGCAGATGGACGATCAGGGCTGCCCTGAGCCAGCGGGCGTGGCCCTGAATCGCGCGAACCGGGGCGAGCGTGATGTCCTTGAGACCGTGGACTACTCCCGACGCCTCGTCCTCTTGAGCGAGGGCGGGTTCGGCGGCAGCGGGGCGGGGATCGTCGTCGGCTGGGGTCAAGGCGGCACCTGTCGCAGCGGGCGGAATCCGGGCACTATCGCCGCGATCCGGTGTGACTGCAACCGGTGTCCGCATCCGACCGGACCCCGGGGAGAGCGGGCCGTGACTACAGGCAATGTCATGATCGCAAACGAGAAATCAAGACGCGCACAGCCGATCGTCGTCCTGTGGGGCGGCTTGGATCCGGGCGGACAAGCTGGGCTGGCGGCCGACCTGCAAGCCTGCCGGTACGCCGGGGCGTCGCCGCGCGTCGTGCTGACGGCACGCACCTCTCAGAACGACACGCGGTTCCTTGCCGCTTGGCCGGTCGATGCGGCTGAGACGGCGGCCGTGGCGCGGGGCCTTGACCTCGGGCCTGCGGGCGCGACCTCGGGCGTGGCAGTGAAGACTGGCATGCTGGCGACCATCGCAAACGCCAGGACATGTCTGGAGTTTTGTGCGTCGTCGGGAGGGCCACCGCTGGTCGTCGACCCGATCGCGCACGCTTCGTCCGGCGGTTGGATGTGGCCGGGCGAGGCAGAGGCCGACGTGCTGCAGACCCTGCGTCGAAGCCTGCTGCCGGCCGCGGCCGTCGTCACGCCGAACTGGCCAGAGCTGGCGTGGCTGGCGGGAACGCCCTTGCCGGTGTCACCGCAGCAGGCCGAGATCGCCTTGCGCACGCTGCCTTGCGCGGCGGTGCTCAAGGGTGGCCACGCTCCGGAACCGTGGCTGGGTGTGGACTGGGTGTGGGACGGCCGATCGCTGGAACCCCTGGCGCCCGAGGCGAATTGGCCAGGACCGACGCGGGGCACGGGGTGCCGGTTCGCGACGGTGCTGGCGGTTGGGCTGGCGAGGGGGACCCCGTTGCGGCTGGCAGCGAGAGAGGCGCAGCGCGCGGTGGCCGCGATGGCCGCGGACCGGTGGGCGTCAGGCGGTCAGGCGGTCGATCAGGGCTTGTAGCTGTACTTCGCGAAGTTGGCGGCAACCTGGTCTGCGGTGGGCGAGTGGTCCTTGATGACCGTCGCGACTTCGAAGTCGCCGATCTCGTCCACGATCGCGCGGCCGATCTCGATGTCGTCCTTGAAGACGGCGGGGACCTCGTCCTCCTCGAAGATGGCCTTCCAGGGGCACGCCGGCTCGCAGTTGGTGCAGTCGATGCACTCGTCCGGGTTGATGAACAGCTGGTTGGCGAACTTCGAGTGATTGTCACCCTTGTAGTCGTAGATGCACTCGACCGGGCAGACGTCGGCGCAGGCAGTGTCCTTGCAGTCGGTACAGAGGCGGGTGATCACATAAGCCATGGATATTCCTCCAGTTCAGAAAGAGTCGATGGGTGGGCCGGTGCGTCCGGGCAGCAGCTAGCTCGGCCGGCGCGGGGCGGGATATTGGACTCGCGCGTCGCCTTTGTCCATTCCGGCGCCGAGGGGAACCTCACGCGCGCTCGAACGGAAACGCCAGTACCTCGTCGATGTCGTCGTAGCCCCCCAGCGCCATCAGCAGCCGATCCACGCCCAGCGCCACTCCGGCGGCCGGGGGACAGCCTTCGGCCAGCGCGGACAAGAAACGCTCGTCGATCGGGTACTCGGGCAGCCCCGCCCTTCGTCGCGCAGCCAGATCGAGCTCGAAGCGTGCCCGCTGTTCGACGGGGTCCACGAGCTCGGTGAAGCCGTTGGCCAACTCGATGCCGTGCAGGTAGATCTCGAACCGCTGCGCCAGCCACGGTCGGTCGTCGAACCGCCGCGCCAGCGACGCCATCGACGCGGGCCAGCGGTCCAGCACGACCGCCGGAAAGTCCGCGAGCTGCGGTTCAATTCGCTCGACCAGCGCCTGCACGATCACCGCGTCGGCCGTCTCGTCGTCCTCCACCTGCAGTCCCGCCTGCCGGGCACGCGCTCGCACCAGCGCGTCGTCGTCACCGCGCCCCGGGTCAAAGCCGGCAAAGCGCTGCAGCGCTTGGCGAATCGACAGCCGCAGCCACAGTGGTCGCGGGTCCAGCCGCTTGGGCGGTAGTGGTCGACCGGACGCCGTGCGGCCCTTGGCCAGCGCCGCCGCACAGTCGCGCAGCAGTTCGCGCGCATCGCGGACGAGCGACAGGTAGCCCTCGCCAGCCCGATACCACTCAAGCATCGCGAACTCGGGGTTGTGGTGCACGCCGCGCTCTCCCGACCGGAAGGCATGGCCCAGGCTGTAGATCTTCTCGAATCCCGCCGAGAGCAGCCGCTTCATGTGGTACTCGGGGCTGGTCACGAGAAACCGCTCGATGGATTCGCCGCCCATGCCTTGCCGCAGCTGCACCCGCACGGCGTCCAGATGCAGCTCGAGTCCGGGAGAGCGAGCCATCACCGGCGGGTCGACCTCGACGAAGCCGCGGCGATCGAAGAAGCGTCGAATCGCCTGCAGCAGCCGGGCGCGGTCCAGCACCGCCTGATGGCGCAGCGCCCCACGGTCCATCATGCGGTGGAAGTCGCCGTCGGGATGCGGGAACTGCATTGAGGTGCAGGGGCCGGCAAGCGTCGCGCGGTCCTGCCGCAGGTCCACGATGTCACCGGGACGCACGCTGCGTGGCAGGTCCGCAGGCCAGGTACGGTAGGTCGTCGCGCCCTGCTGACCAAGCCACAAACCGCCGTCGTCGACCGAGAGAATGCGGAACAGCTGCGATGACTTGCGTGCCATGCCGACTACTCGGCAAACACGTTGTAGACGCGATCGAGCGGGTCGCGGTCAATCGAGGACCGCACCAGTTCCCAGACCGCCGGCGGCTTGGCCACGAACACACCGTCTGCGTTCTCGGAACCCTTGAAGATCTTCAGGGCGGCGATGTCGCTCTCCTGCCCGTTGGGGTTGGCGTCACCCGGGCGCCCGACGACGCGGATCGCGTTGGCGCCGGCCACCAGTTCCTGGGTCACTTCGACCGCAAAGGCGCCCGTCTCCAGACCGATCTTGCGGAACGACTTGCCGTTGACCAGCACCTCGAACTGGAAATTCACCTTGGGATTCGGGGTGTACTGCAGCACGTAGCGCATCGCCAGCTTGCCGGTGCGCGCATTCTTCGCGTCGGACAGGTCGGACGAGCCGACGACGCGCACCTTGCCGTCCTTGTCCGTGACGACGCGGTAGCCGGGCGACAGGATCTGCAGGTTGCCCAAAGCGTCGAACTTGACGGAGCAATTCTCCAACTCGACGTTCTTCAGGTCCACGACCTTGGTGCCATTGAGGAAGATGTCGTTGGCGAACACGGGGCTGGCGGCCAACAGGCTCGCGGCGAGGCAGATGAAGGTGAGGCGGGTCGGCATGGCTTCTCCTGGGCGACCGGGGTGGCGGGATGCGCGCAAGCCGGAGGCGGTTGAGTTCGGGGACGCACGGTCGCCGCGGTCGATTCGATACCGGGGAGGGCCGTAGCGGGGCAGCGTCGCGCCGACAGGTTGCCACATTTCGGACAGTTCGCCAGATCGGCGGCGTTTGGCGAGTCGGCCGGAGCGGTTGCGCCACCTCACCAGGGCAGGGGGGCGCAGTCGTCGATGTCCTGCCACGCGGTGCAGACGTTGCCGGTTTCCGAGTGGCTGGTAAACGACTTGGTGAAGCACTTCACGCCGTGGCTGCCCGACAGGCGCTGGTAGTCGACCTGATCATTCGGGGTGACCCAGCGGAAGCATTGCCAGCTGCAGCACTCAGGCTTGATCGTCGAGGGCTGCAGCTTGCAGGTGGTCAGGAACTGGCAGAAGAGTTTGCACTCGTTCTTGACCTCCAGAAACGGGGTCTTGGTGTAGTGGCTCTCCCAATCACAAGTCGCCGGATCCACGACCAATTGACCGTGTGCGCTGGGCGACTGGCACACGAGCACCGGCAGCGCGGGGTAGAGCGGCGTGCCCTTGTAATCGGGTTTGGAACACGCCTCCCACTGCGCGTCCAAACCCTTGCAGTCCGCGAGCTTGCTGCAGTAGGGCGCGCAAAATGCCTCTGCCGGACCGCGCCACCCCGCCGTCATCTGCACGCAGAAGCCCTTGCCGCCGCCCAGTCCGTCACCGGAACAATAGTCGCCGGGGTTGTCGCAAGGGCGGGTGCACCACGAGAAGGTGTTGTACTCGCTCTTCTGGCAGGTCAGTCCGGTGCTGCAGCCTGCGTCGTCGTCACAGCGCTCGCCGAAACCGGCCTTGGCCACCGCGGTGGCCCCGGTGTCGGAGGTCGCGCTGTCGCAGGCGGACACGGCGACGGCAAGAGACAGCATCAGGGGAAGGAGTAGCTGGCTTCTGGTGTTCATCATGCTCGGCAGGCTAGCCACCGACGGCCGAACAAGGCAAGCGGTCCCGTTGCCGATCCTGCTGCCGCCCCTGGTGTTTGACCCGATCGGCCCTTGTGCCACACTGAGCGCCATGCCCTCCGCACCCCCCTTTCCGCCGCCGCCGCCCGCCCCCCGCGCCCAGACGACGCCAGTGGCCGTGCTGCGCGGTGTGACCAAGCGCTTTGGCGATGTGACGGCTTTGCGCAGTTTGGACCTTGAGCTGCCGCGTGGTGTGGTGGGCGTGCTGGGTCCCAACGGCGCGGGAAAATCGACGCTGTTTCGCCTGTTGCTGGGGCTGGAAGACGCCGACGAGGGTCAGGTCGACGTGCTGGGCGAGTCGCTGCCGGACCGGTCCTTGGAGATCCGGACACGGGTGGGCTACATGCCCGAAGACGACTGTCTTTTCCCGGACATGAACGGCATCGGTCAAGTGGTGCACGCGGCCCGCCTGTGCGGCGTGTCCAAGGTCGATGCCTTTGCGCGGGCACACCAAGCGCTGGACTTGGTGGGGCTTTCGGATGCGCGCTACCGGCTGGGCGCCGGCTTCTCGTTGGGCATGCGGCAGCGGCTGCGGCTAGCGATGGCCGTCGTGCACGGGCCGGCGCTGCTGCTGCTGGACGAGCCCACGGCCGGTCTGGACCCCGAGGGGCGGGTGCAGATGCTCGACCTGATTCGGGAAATTGGCGCGGCGGGGGTGTCCGTGCTGCTCTCGACCCACGTGCTGGCCGACGTCGAAACGGTGTGCGACCAAGTGGCGCTGCTGTCGCGCGGTCAGGTCGGTTTCACCGGGCCGTTGCAACGCTTCAGGGCGGCGGCCGGCAGCGCGGCCTATCGCGTGGGCGTGGTCGGCGAGGCGACGAGGTTGCAGGCGGCCTTGCAGGCGGTGGGGCTGAAGGCGACGGTTGAGGCTGGAGACCTGCTGGTCGAGTTGCCCGAAGACACCGCGGCTCGCTTCTGGCAGGCCGCGGCAGAATCCGGTGTCGGCATCCGCAGTTTTGCGACGGTCGAAGAGGACATGGCCCACGCCTTCGTCCGCCACCTGCGGCTGGACGACCCGCTGCGTCGCCAAGGGCTGATCGGCCCGCCGCCGACCGCGGCAGGGGGGGCGTCATGACGACACCGGCGCCCCAGACCGGCCGCGCCCGGGCGTTTCTGCGTCCCGGCGGCTTCACGGCTTATGACGGAGGTTCGGACACCGAGCGGACGCGTTTCTTCAGACTGACCGGGGTGTTTCTGGCGGCGCTGTTCGACGGCGCCCCCGCCAAGCTGGGTGCTGCGGTGTTCCTGCTGCCGGCGGTGGGCTACAGCGCCTACGCCATCGTGCGCACCCAGGCGCAGGTGTTCGCCGTGCCCGCCCCAGAGCAGACCGCCTTCCTGCTGTCCAACCTGGCCGCCGTGTTCGCGTTCGATCTGGGCTGGCTGATGCTGGCGCACGCGGGCAAGGTCGCGCCGCTGATCGCCCGTGACGCCTCCCAAGGCGCCTTGCTGCTTTACTTTTCGCGTCCGGTGCAGCGTCCACACTACCTGTACGCGCGTCTGACGGCCGTAACGGCGGCCAGCACGGCGGCGCTCGCGTTGCCCGCGCTGTTGACGCTGGTGGTGCATCTGGCCTCGTTCGGCCCGCAGCTGGGCGGAACGCCCTTGCAAGGGTGGATGGCCGCTCTGCTTTGGCTGGGCGCGGCGCTGGTGGTCCTCGTGGCCGCCGTGGCTTCGGCTGGACTGCTGTCGCTGGTGTCGCTGGCGGCGGGCGCGGCGGTGCGCAACCCGACGACCGCGCCCTTGCTGTTGGGTGGCGGCATTCTGGGCAGCTTGGCCTTGTCGTGGATCCTGCAAGCGGCTTGGGGGCGCGAAACGGTGGCGCGGTCGGTCGACCTGCACCACGCGCTGGGGGCGTTCCACACGGTGGGCTTCGGCCTGCTGCAGCCCGACGGCTTGCCGCGGTTCGCTTTGGTGCAGGCGGGCTTGGGGGTGACGATTTGGGTGGGGCTGGCGGTGGGCGCGTGGTGGCTGCTGCAACGGTTCCTGGCGAATCCGCCGCTGGGCAGAGGGCGCTCGTGACCCCGTCGAACCCCCCGTCGGTGCTGATGTTGCGGCGTGTCACCCGGCAGTTCGGTGCGCGGGTGGCGCTGCTGGACGTGACGGTCGAGCTGCAGCCGGGTCTGGTGGGCCTGCTGGGCCCCAATGGCGCAGGCAAGACGACTTTGCTGAGACTGGCTGCGGGGTTGCTGGCGCCCTCGAGTGGCGAGGTGCGCTGGCTGGACGGCCTGAAGCGCGATGACCCACGGCTGGACAACCGCATCGCCTACGTACCCGATGGCGAGTTGCTGCCGCCCCGCGAAACGCCGCTCGAGTTCTGCACGGTCCTGCTGCGTGCGTCAGGTCTGGATGCCCTTGCGGCCGAGACACGCGCCAAGGCGGTGCTGGGGCGTCTGGGTCTCGACAGCCAGCGCGACACACCGATGGGGCAGCTGTCCCGAGGGCAGCGGCAACGGGTGAAACTGGCACAGGCTTTTGCGCTGCCCGCGAATCTGGTGCTGCTGGACGAACCCCTGAACGCGCTGGACCCGGTGTGGCGGCTGGAGGCTGCGGCCTTGATGCACGAGGCCGTCGCCGCGGGGGCGTGCGTCGTGCTCTCCAGCCACATTCTGGAAGAGGTCGAGTCGCTGACGTCGTGGCTGGTCCTGCTGTTCCGCGGTCGACTGGTGGCGGCGGGCACCCTGCGTGAGATCCACGAACTGCTGCACAACCGGGCCAACGCCCTGCGGATCCAGTGCTCGGACCCGCGTGCCTTGGGGCGCGAACTGCTGGGGCGGGCGCCGGTGGGGCTGCTGCGTTTCCAGGATGACGAGGTGACGGTGCAAGCACCTGACATTGCAACGGTCTATCGCGCGCTGCCGTCCGCCGTGGTGGCCAGCGGCGTGCAGGTGTCGCAAGTGGCAACGGATGGCGACGATCTGGTCGGCCTGTTCAAGACGCTGAGCGGAGAGGTGCGCTGATGCCCGAACCCGCCTTCACCTACACCGGCGTCGCCGCGCCCGCTTCCCCCACGCTGCCCGGCGCGATCCTGCTGCAGTGGGGGCTGCATCTGCGCCGAGCGACGGCCCTGCGCGCTTCGTGGCCCTACCTGCTGCTGGCGGTGGCGGTGGTGGCGGGCAGTCTGGGACTGGTTCAGCTCGCCCTGGCCCAACGTGCGGCCATTCAAGAGTATTTCTCTGTGTTCGTGTTGCGGGCGTGCGCGCTGGCGGCGTTGGGCATGGCGACCTCGGCGTTGCGAGGCGATGCCGACTCGGGCGCGCTGGCCTTGCACCTGCTGCGGCCGCGGGCGGCGGTGGCGTTGCCGCTGGGTCGGTGGGCGGCGGTGGTGATTCTGGTGGCGTCGCTGGGGCTGCTGATGCTGGGTGGGATGCTGCTGGCGACGGCAGGCACGGTCCTGGCGCCCAGCTGGGCTGCAGTGGCAAGGATGGCCGCAGCGGTGGTGCTGGCCGCGATGGCTTACACCTCGATCTTCTTGGCCATTTCCGCCCACTTCAAGGCAGCCGCCGGCATGGGGCTGCTGTACCTGGTGGCAGGCGACGTCGTGGCACCCAGCCTGCCGGGACCGGTGGGAATCGTCTCGGTGCAAGCGCACTTGGCGCGTTGGCTGCCCGCCGCCGCCGACGAAGCGTGGTCGGCCCGCGGGGTCGAGAGCCTGACGGCCGTTGCCGCACTGCTTGCGCTCGCTGCTGCGGGCGTTGCCGTGACGGTTTGGCGGAGGGGTCAGGTATGAGCAGTTTACAGTTTAGTTGACGAGATTCCGAAGCTGAAACAGACGGTTGCTGAGGGGTCAGGTATGAGCAGTTTACAGTTTAGCGCCACATTCGCGCCCTGCGCCGGGTCCGCACGGCCAGAGCGGCACGGCCCTGTTGGCGCGACCCGAGCGGCGGCGCGACGCGCGACGAGGGCCTGACGGCGGACGGCGCGATTTCCCGGCTTGTCGGCCCCTTCCGGTGGATGCAGGGAGTCGCTGCGCTTGACCTCGCGTCGCCAAAGCCGTACTCCCGCCAGCGGAGGTGCGTGGGTTCTGGTGAACCCCTCGGTCTTCAAAACCGATGTGGGGCGTGACGAGCGTCTCGGGGGAGTTCGATTCTCCTGCACTTCCGCCAA
>JBMOIG010000051.1:0-29413 GCA_049317445.1 Myxococcota bacterium
ACGAGGAAGGACCGCGCCGCCTCAAGACCGTCCGTGGCTTCACTGCGGCCCAACGCCTGACCGAGCGCGTGGACAAGGCGGGCACTCCGCCGGATTCTGACGAACCGGAGCACGGTCAAGGTTGACAGGACGGGGCAACTTCACGTATCCTTCCGCCCCCTAGAAAGGGCACCAGAACCTGAGGCGATGCCTAGCGGAATGCCGACTGCCCAATCGGTCGGAACGCACCGCCCACCCGACGTCCAGAAGGGCGCACCAAGGAACCGATAGCACATGGCGCTTCTCGCTTTTCAAAAGGCCAATATTGTCGCCGCCCACCGCAAGCACGAGACCGACACGGGCTCGCCTGAGGTGCAGATCGGCCTGTTGACCGAGCGCATCAACTACCTGACTGAGCACTTCAAGGTCCACCTGAAGGATCACCACGGTCGCCGTGGTCTCCTGCGGATGGTCAGCGCTCGCCGTGGCCTGCTTGACTATGTCCGTCGCACGGATGTCGCTCGCTACAAGGCGATCCTGGCTACGTTCGACCTGCGCAAGTAAGTCGGCCATCCCCTCCCGCGCTCGATCTGCCATCGAGGATCCCCCGCTGCCGCGCTACCTAGCGGCGCCGGGATCGTCCGGACCCCATCTCGGTCCCCCGACGGCACTTTGAGCACCTCGCCCGCGGCGCGAGCACCAACGCCGTACCGATTCCCAAGCAGAGCAACCACTTGCGGGGTAAGTATCCCATCCCCGCGCGGAGTTTCCCAATGGCTCACGTGACAAAGTCCATCGAGTTCGGTGGCAAGACCCTGACCCTGGAGACCGGGCTGATGGCCAAGCAGGCCAACGGCGCCGTCTTCGTTTCGATTGGCGAGAGCCGCGTGCTGTGCACCGCCGTCTCGACCCTGCAGCCCAAGCAAGGCGCTGCGTTCTTCCCCCTGTCCTGCGACTACTTCGAGAAGTTCTACGCGGCCGGCCGCATCCCCGGCAGCTACTTCAAGCGCGAGGGACGCCAGAGCGAGACCGAGACGCTGAACAGCCGCATCATGGACCGCCCCTGCCGCCCGCTGTTCCCCAAGGGCTTCATGGCAGAGACCCAGGTTGGCGCGACCGTGATGTCGTTCGACAAGCTGGCCGACACCGCCGTGATGGCGGTGATTGGCGCGTCTGCGGCCCTGTCGATCTCGGACATCCCGTGGAACGGCCCGATCGCCGCCTGCCGCGTGGGCCTGATTGACGGCAAGTTCGTCTGCAACCCCACCGTCGCCGAGCGCGCGGTCAGCGACCTGGACGTGTTCGCGGTCGTCGGTGCCGAGGGCCTCGTGATGGTCGAAGGCGGCGCGAAGTTCGTGTCCGAGCAGGTCATGATCGACGCGCTGCTGTTCGCCGACGAGCAGTGCCGCCCGATCATCAAGTTCCAGCAGGACTTCCAGGCTGAGGTCGGCAAGCCCAAGGCGGTGTTCATCTCCCCCGAGGTCGACCAGACGCTGGTCGAGGCGTGCCGCGCCGTCGCGTACGACAAGATGAAGGTCGCGGTCGTCATCCCCGTGAAGCAGGAGCGCTACGCCGCCGTCTCGAAGGTCAAGTCCGAGGCCGTCGCCGCGCTGGCAGAGCAGTTCCCGAATCGATACGAGGACATCAAGGAAATCGTCAGCGGCTTCAAGTCCGAGATTTGCCGTGACCAGATCGTCGAGACCCGCACCCGTCTCGACGGCCGCAAGCTGGACGAGGTTCGCAAGATCACCATCCAGACGGGCGTTCTGCCCCGCGCGCACGGCTCGGCGTTGTTTACCCGCGGCGAGACGCAGGGCCTGATCGCCCTGACGCTCGGCACCGGCCACGACGAGCAGCGCATCGAAACCCTGACCGGGATGGAAGTGCGCCGCTTCATGCTGCACTACAACTTCCCTCCCTTCTCGACTGGCGAGGTCAAGCCCCTGCGCGGCCCCGGCCGTCGCGAGATCGGTCACGGCGCCCTGGCTGAGCGCGGCATCCGCCCCGCCCTGCCCTCGTTCGAGATGTTCCCCTACACGCTGCGCTCGGTCTCCGAGATCCTCGAGTCGAACGGCTCGTCGTCCATGGCGACGGTCTGCGGCACCAGCCTTGCGCTGATGGACGCGGGCGTTCCGATCTCGGGCGCCGTCGCCGGCATCGCGATGGGCCTGATTCAGAAGGGCGACCAAGTCCGCGTGCTGAGCGACATCCTCGGCGACGAGGACGCGTTCGGCGACATGGACTTCAAGGTCGTCGGCAGCGCCGAGGGCATCAGCGCCCTGCAGATGGACATCAAGGTGACGGGTCTGTCGCGCGCCATCCTGGAAGAGGCGCTCGGTCAGGCCAAGCAGGGCCGCCTGCACATCCTGGGCGAGATGGCCAAGGCCCTGCCGCGCGAGCGGGCGGAGCTGTCGACCTACGCGCCGCGGATCTTCACGATCCTCATCAACCCGGAGCGCATCAAGGACCTCATCGGCCCCGGCGGCAAGAACATCAAGTCGATCGTCGCCACGACGGGCGCCCAGGTGGACGTCGAAGAAGACGGCACCGTGCGCGTCGCCGCGACCGACAACGAAGTGGCAGAAGCCGCCATCGCGATGGTCCGCGCCTTCACGTCCGAGGCCGAGGTCGGCAAGGACTACGACGGCGTGGTCACCCGCGTCGCCGAGTTCGGCGCGTTCGTGCGCATCATGCCGGGTACCGAAGGCTTGGTGCACGTGTCCGAGCTGTCCGAAGAGCGCGTCGAGAGCGTCGATTCGTTCTGCAAGGTCGGCGACGCCATGAAGGTGCGCGTCGTCAACGTCGACCGCATGGGCAAGGTCCGCCTGTCCCGTCGCGAGGCCTTGGGCGGCGCGCCGCGCCCGATCCCCAGCCGCGACGGCGGCGACCGTGGCCGCGGCCCACGCCGTGACGGCGACCGCGACCGTGGCCCGCGCCGCGATGGCGGTGGCGGTGGCGGTGGCGACCGTGGCGGCGACCGTGGCGGCGCCCCCGCCGGCGACGGCCGTCCCGTCGAGCGCAGCGACGCCGCCAACGAGCGCCGCGAGCGCCGTGAGCGTCAGCCGAGCTAGTCCCGCAGGGGAGTGACGAACCAAGGCCCGCCTGGTGAAAGCCAGTGCGGGCCTTGGTGTTTTTGGCGGGAAGTGGTCAGTGCAGGGAGAATCGAAGTCCCGACCGCCCGAGCCCGAGGTCGAAGCGACGCTCAGCGGCCGAGCCGGGAAGGCTTTACACTACGGGCAGTTGCCGTTGCAGTCGCTGGTGCACTCACCCACGCACGTATCGTCCCAAGCCGTCTCGCAGCAGTAGGGATCGAGGTTGCAAACACAAAGCTCGCACGTGCAGCCGGGGCAACCAGCCGTCTTCTTGGCGACGCAGCTTTGGTCGCCGCTGGAGCCGCAGTCGGCCGCGCAGTTGGCTGAGGTCTCGCCGGCATCGCAGGTGCCGTCGCCGCAAGAGGGCGTCGTGACCGTGCACTTGGCGTCGACGCACTGACCGACAGCCACGACCTTGTTCATCGAACCGCTGGGGGCGGCGGCGACACAGGCGTTGGTGCATGCCGAGTCGTTGTTGCACATCATGAGGCAGTTCAGCAGCATCCCGCAGCCGCTGTCCTTACTGCACGCCTGCCACTCAGTCGCGCAAAGACCCGTCATGCACTGCTTGATCTGGGGCGACTCGGAGCTGCAGTCGAACGGACAGGCGGAGGGGTTCTCAGAAGATTGGCAGGTCAGGTCGCCGCACTTGGAGCCGGCCACCGGGCAGTCGCTGGGGCAGCTGGCCGAGGTCTCGCCGGAGTCGCAGGTGCCGTTGCCGCACTTGTTCGTCACCGGACAGTCGCTGGGGCAGCTGGCTGAGGTCTCGCCGGCGTCGCAGGTGCCGTTGCCGCACTTGTTCGTCACCGGGCAGTCGCTGGGGCAGCTGGCAGAGGTCTCGCCGGCGTCGCAGGTGCCGTTGCCGCACTTGTTCGACGTCGGGCAGTCGCTGGGGCAGCTCGCGCTCGTCTCGTCCGCGTCGCAGGTGCCGTTGCCGCAGTTGTCGACCACGGGCTGCAGGCAGTACTGACCGCACGTGAACAAGGCTATCAAGGTCTCGTCTTCGGTCGGCTTGGGACACGCGTCGGCGCAGCTGTCGATGGTGCACTTCTCGGCGCAGGTAAACGCGGGACCGCAGGCGGTGGACTTCAGGCAGGCCGCGTACTCCGTCGGGCAACTGCTCTTGAGGCAAGCGATAATCGACGACGGGTTGGTGGGGTCGACGGTGGTGTCGACGGAGGTGTCGGGCTTGGTGGTGTCGCCGGCCGTATCGCCTGTGGTGACGTCGGGGGCAACGGCGGGCGCCTTGCACTCGGTCGTTTTGGGGTTGGTGCCGGTCTCGATACAGGACCAGCCGGACGCACACGATTCCTTCAAGGCCCACTTCGGTGCTGCAGGGTCCGTCGTGCTGTCGCAGACCATGCGGCGGTAGCCGGCGGGCGTGGTGGAGGAATACAGACAACCTTCGCTTTGGAGCTGCGGGTTGCATGCCGTACCCACCTGTCCACCCGACATGACACCTACAAAGCCGCCGCCGGTCGAAGTGCCACAGGCTGCGAACAGGACCATGCTGAAAGTTGCGATGCCGATCCTGATGATTCCTTCTGCGCGCATCTTGAATTCTCCCAGAATGTCGAAGGTTTCCGCTAGCAGCTTGTTCGCGTCGCGGTAGCCCTTGGTCTACGTGACAGTTCGTTGCCAGTGCGGAGATGTGGTGGTAAACGCGGACTATCGCCTCGGTTCCCCGCGGGCCGAGAGACGCGCGCGGTACCGAGGCCGCTCGTCCCGTGCAAGGGTGGAATCGCTCCGAGGGTCCTTCGACTCCCCACTCCGGCCGCTGCTGCGGCATCGCCAGCCCTTGCGCTGGTGCAGGAGAACCCATGTCCTTCCGACGTCCCCTGACGCGGCAAACGGTTCCGATGATCGCGCTGACGCTTGCGTGGCTGGCGTTGGGTCCCCGAGCGGCTTGGGCGGACCCGGAGGTCGCCTCCGTAGCTGTGGCGGACGACCCGACCCCGACTGGGCTTCCCGTCAACGCAACGCCAACTCAACCGGTGGAGGCGGATGAACCGGCCACGATTCGGGCCGTTGTGCTGGGGCGCGCGTCGGTGGGTCAGGTCGGCTCGTTTCCCATCGAGGCTGCGCGGACGCCGTCGGCCAAGGGGCTGTCGGTCGAGATCCGTCTGCGGTTCCGCATCGAGGCCGCCACACCGCAGGGACCCTGGAAGGCGTTGTCGCGGCTGACCGCGGATGTGGTGGATGGTGTCGTGTGGGGTCCCGGTACGCCCTGGGGCGACCGGATGCCGGGAGACCGCGTGCAGGGTCCGACGCTGCAGGAATCGTGGGTGGGTCTGGAGCACGGTAAGGCTCTTGGCGCGCGGGCAGGGGCGATGACCTCGCACTGGGGCCTGGGGCTGGTGGCAAACGACGGCGGGGCTGATCTGGAGGCCGGGCGGCAAGAGTGGTTCGCGTTGCAGCGTAGCGGCGACCGCGTGATGCGCGCGGCGGTGTACGGCATGCCGTTTGTCGGCCAGGACAACCCGTTGCGCGGCCTGCACTTCTCCGCAGCAGTGGACCGGGTGCTGGAGGACGACTCGGCCGATCTGCGAGAGGGTCAGCAAGCGACGCAAGGTGTGCTGGCTGCGCGGCTGTTCTTGGGCGAGAAGCGCTGGGTCGGCCTGTACGGCGTCTACCGCGACCAGCTGCACGACGACGGCAAGCAGCTGCAGGTGACGGTGCTGGATGTCGCGTGCGACTTCGACGAGCGAGCCAAGGACGGCGCAGGGATTCGGATCCAAGGCGAGTTCGCAGCGATCCAGGGAAGCACCACGCTGAGCCCCACGCCAGAGTTCCCGCAGCACGATGTCGCGCAGCTCGCCGCGTTGGTGCGCGGGACCTGGGCCGGCGCGCTGCCGGGGCTGACGGCACAGCTGGACGCCGGATTCTTCAGCGGCGACGAGAACCTGGACGACAGCAAGCTGACCGCCTTTCGCGCCGACCGCAACTTGCGGCAGGGCTTTGTGCTGTTCGAGCAGGTGCTGGCGACCCAGACGGGGCGGGCGCGGCGCAACGCGTCGGACCCTGAGCTCGTGGGGTATCCGGCCGAGGACATGGACCGCCTGGCGAGTGACGGAGCGGTGTTCGACGCCGTCACCGTGTTTCCCAAGGTCGGCTACAAGCCCCTGTCGTGGCTGGAGATCTACGCGGGAGCGCTGGCGGCTTGGGCGCCGTCGCGGCTGGTGGACCCGTACCTGACGCGCACCCAAGGCGGCGGCTATCCCCGCAACTTCCTCGGCGCCAAGGCAGACGGCAACTTGTTGGGCATCGAGCTGGATCTGGGCGTTCGTGCAACTTGGGCCGTGCCCCGCATGACTGACCAGGTCGTGCAGCTCGCGCTCGAGGCCGGCCACCTGCAACCCGGCGATGCGCTTCGGGGTTCCGACGACCAGCCCGACACCGTTCAAGCCGCCCGCCTGACGCTGGGCCTTTTGACGCGCTGAACCGCGCCCACGACTGCGAGGCCGACCATGACGCGCTTGCCGATCCCCGTTTGCTTCCTCCGCGCCGCTGTAATGACCGTCGTTGCCCTTGCGGGTTGCGACTCGGCCCCCGACGCGCTGGCGCCCGCGCAGCCCGCCGATGTGACGGTCAAAATGGACTTCCTGCACAAGCCGCTGCCGGACATCCCGCTGCCCAACGACATCGCGACCCGCTTTGACGCCAACTCTGCGACACGTCGACGGATCAATGCATCGATGGTCGCCCCGACCTCGTTCGAGCGCCTGACCCGCGAGATGGTCGACGAGCTGGATGGCTGGGGGACGTTCACGCCGATCACCGTGCCGTTTACCGGGGCCATCGACCTGCCGGGGGTCGTGACGGCGCATCACGGCGACGACTACGCGTTTGCCAACGACTTGGTGTACGTCATCAACATCACCAAGAATTCTCCAGACTACGGAAAGCCGGTGGCGCTGGATGTCGGCAACGGCAACTACCCGGTGACGCTGGAGGACCGCGACGGCTTCTGGGAGCACGACGCACGAGGTCAGACGCTGTCGCTGCTGTTCGAAGAAGAGAACGAGGACGCCAACGGCAACGGCAAGCTGGACCCCGGCGAGGACACCGATCTGGACGGCACGCTGGACCTGCCGAACCGCCTGCCGGGCCTGAACCCGGCCATGGACGATCTCGTGGGGCGCGCCAATGCGCTGATGACCTTCTACGAGCGCGAGACGAACACGCTGCTGTTGCGGCCGCTAATTCCGCTGCGAGAGCGAGAGACTTACGCCGTCGTGGTGACCCGCCGCCTCAAGGACGCCAACGGCAAGCCGGTCGGGTCGCCGTACGAGGGCGTGAACCACGCGGCGCAGACTGAGGCGTTGCGGCCGTTGGTGGCCGTGCTGGCGGAGAAGCGGCCGGAGTACGGCGGGTTGACTCTTGGCGATCTGGCCTTTGCGTGGAGCTTCACCACGGGGTCCATGACGAGCGACATGGTGGCGGTGCGCGACGGCTTGTACGGCTATGGGGCGCAGAAGCACCTGGCCAAGGAATTCCCCCCTGATCTCGAGCTGCTGCATCAGGCTTGGGACACGGAAGGCGCCCGCAAGTCCGCCAAGCCCCTGCCGCCCAACCTGTTCGTGGTGCCGGGCGAGAAGATGATCGACATCCTGCGCTTGGTCAGCGTCGCGGACATCGGTCTGTCGATCAACGAGAAGACCATCTACGGCAAGCGGTACATCGAGTCCCTGCAGTACGTCGACTACCACCTGTTCGGCTCGTACCGCACGCCGCGCCTGTTCCGCCGCCAGGACGCGCAAGGCAACTACCTGAGCTACAACCAGATGTCGTGGCCCGTGGATCTGGACCGCGTACCCGCCAAGGCCGATTCAGAGCGGGTGACCTTCTGGCTCGCCATCCCCCGCAAGGAGGTCAGCCCGCGCAAGGACGGCAAGCCCGCTGGCGTGGTGCTGCTGGGCCACGGTTACACGGGCAGCAAGATCGTCGCCGCCGAGTTCAGCGGCTACTTCGCCCGCCACGGCCTGGCCACGCTCGCCATCGACAACGTCAGCCACGGCGTCGACCTGTTCGGTCCCGACCTCATGGGCACGGTCGATCTGGTCTTCGGCGGCATGGGGTTGAACGGACTGATCGACGGCTTGCTCGACAACCGCAGCTGGGATCAGGACTTGGACGGCAAGGAGGACTCGGGCGGCGACTTCTGGACCGCCTACGCCTTCCACACCCGCGACGTCGTGCGTCAGACGGCAGTGGACTACATGCAGGTGATGCGCATCCTTCGCGCCTTTGACGGCAAGCGGACCTGGGCCTTTGACGCCAACCACGACGGCGCCGTCGACGGCAAGGACATCGCGGGCGACTTCGACGGCGACGGCAAGATCGACGTGGGCGGCGCGGACGCGGTGTTCGGCATGACCGGGTCGTCGCTGGGCGGGATGATGTCGGCCTTCACCGGCGGCCTGGAGCCCCACCTGTCGGCCGTTGTGCCCGTGTGCGCGGGCGGCGGGCTGTCGGACATCGGCATCCGCTCGATCCAGGGCGGCGTGCGCGAGGCCGTGGAATTGCGGGTGATGGGGCCGCTCTACATCGGCTATCCGCAGACGGGTGGCGCGTGCGGCACCGACACGGCGTGCGTGCTGGTCAAGCAGGTGGTGCCCCGGCTGAACGGCACGGCGCGCGTCGACGTGGCCAAGATGGTTCCGCTGGCGCCCGGCGACACGGTGCTGGGCGAGAATCTGGCGACGGGAGAGGTGGACTGCGCAATCCTCAGGGACGGCGGGGCCTTCCGCGTCGGCATCGCTTCGGATGTGAACCGCGCCAAGCCGCAGCGGCATCGCCTGTCGTTCTTCAAGGGCAACGCGTTCGTGCCGGGCCTGCGCGACCCCGATCGCGGCAAGGCGTGCACCCTGCGCAACGGCGTGAACCCGGTGACGGTGCTGGAGCGCTTTGACTTCGACGTCGACTTTCACTTTCAATCTGCGCTGTTGACGTTCAAGAAGGGCGAGCTGCTGGCGCCCATCGCGGAAGGATTGGGGCTGCACCGTGCGCGACCAGAGCTGCGACGCTTCATCGGGTTTGCGCAGCTGGCGTTGGACCCGGGCGACCCGGCGGTGGCGGCGAAACACTTTCTTTCCGACGACTTGAAGATGGCCACTGGCGAGGTGGTGCAGACCCATGCCGTGGTGGTGAACACGATTGGCGACATGAACGTGCCGGTGTCGACCGGGACCGCCATCGGGCGCGCCGCGGGGCTGGTGGACTTCGTGACCAAGGTGCCGGCCTGGGGCAACCGCACGGCAAACCAGGTGCTGGTCGACCAGAAGGTGCTGGAAGCCGTCGATGTCATTCCGCATTTCACGAGCGCCGACGGCAAGGGCGTGCTGTTCGACCCTGAAGACCTGTCGAACTCAGGTGCGCTCGGTCTCGACGGAGACGGCCAGTACGCGCTGGGCTACGACGGCTACACCGCGCCCCGCCTGAGCCCGCCGCTGCACACGCAAATGGTGCGCGATGACCAACACGGCGGTGTGTCGGGGACGTTCTTTCCGTACGTGATCCCGACCGGCAAGCACGATCTGGACATGCCGGGCGACCACACCGACCGCCTGATCAAGCTGTGCAGCCAGCTGGCGGACCAGGGAAAGACGGCGCCGGTGTGTGAAAAGGCGAAGACGGACGGCCACTTCGATCAGGGCGCGTTGGTGCTCGAGGCGATCGCGTACTACCTGGCCAGCGGCGGCAAGACGTGGCCGCTCAACCCGTGCCAGAGCACCTGGACCTGCACCGACATCCCTGCTCCGCCCCCCGCACGGAAGTGACCGGGGCGACGGCGACGCTGCGCCGGTCCGCTGCGAATGGACCCCGGACGATGCCGCGTGTACGCTTTGACCGCACGCGATCGGCGCGGCAGGAGAAGCCGTCCATGACCCGTACGACCCCTTGGCTGCGAAGCGGTGCGCTGCTGGTCGGGCTGCTTGCGTGGGGCTGCTCGTCTTCCGCAGCCACCGACCCGGTGCAAGTCGCCGCTGGCGACGCAGACACGGACCATCAAGGCTCGCTCGACGCCGACGACGATGCCGCCGACACCGTGCCCGCCGCCTCGTGCATGGGTTCGGCAATCCTGCCGGGGTTCGCAGCCTATGACACAGACTGCGATTTCCTGTCGGTGTGCCCCAAGTCGGGCAACTGCTACTGCGGCGCGTCGTGCAAGACGGAGGAAACACTCTGCGAGCCGTCGCTGTGCACCGACGTATCGACGACATGCTGGTGTGGCGAGGCGTGCCTGACCGAGGGCAAGAAGCTGTGCCCGCAGTACATCTGCGACAAGGACATCGAGACGCAAGGCTGCATCGCCCAAGAGCAATGCGCGTTCGTCGACATCGACCCGCCTTCCTGGTGCGGCTGCGTGAAGATGCCCGACCGCGAAGCCGACTGCTGGTGCGGCACCTGCAACCCGCCCAAGCCCGTGTGCTCGGCGGACAAGTGCGTCGGCAAGAACCCCGAGAAGTGCATCGTCGTCCCGGGCGTGCCGTACACCGAGCCCTACTGCGAGACCTGCGGTCTGGTGAACACCCAGCCCAGATGTTTCTTCGTGGTCGTGCCGGGCGCCCAAACGCCCTAATCCGCCTGACGATTTCCTACCAAGGCGACGCGTTCTTGGGCGGCCTGGGGGCCATGGCCCGCTCGCGCAGCGTAGCGCGAACGTCGGCGGCGGGGGCCTCAAGCGCACCGGCGGTGCAGCGGGCGGGGCGCGACACGCCTGCCAGATCCTGACGAACCGCTGCGCAACGACCCAGATCCTGACGAACCGCTGCGCAACGACCCAGATCGATGGCGACCGAGCCGACCTTGGGGCGATAGCGCTCAGCCTCGACCAGATTGAAGCCGGGGATGTCGCGAATCGAGAAGCGATCCAAGGCGATGAAGCCAATGCCGCCGGTCAGCACCGAGCGGAAGACGGAGACGCGTTCTGCCTCGTTGCGGGCGACCGCGATCGCTTCGAGCTTGCCCATCACGATGCTCGAGTCGACGCGCAGGCGTGACAGACCGGGACCCAACGGCTGCAGGAAGATACCGCTGCCTGAGTTGTAGGCGATGGTCGAGCCCAGCACCTCCAGGCTTGCATCGCCAGAGAGGCGCACGGGGGCGTCGCTGGTCGCCTGGCTGCGATTGTCTGCGATCAGCGTGCTGACGAATCTGGCTTGAACGGTGCCTGTCAGGTCGATGGCCGACGCGCCCTCACCCGTGTTTTGCGAGACGCGGGTGCGGATGAGCTCCAGCTGTCCCGCCTCGGCATAGATGGCGCCACCACCCTGCAGCTGCGCCGCGTTGCCCGTGATCCAGCAGTCCTGCAGCACCAGCCGCGAGTTCTTGGTCAGCGAAATCGCGCCTCCACGCGGCGACTTGCCCTGCGTCAGCGTGATGCCCTCCAGCGTGATGCGGGCGCCCGGGTCCGAGATCGTGATGACCCGGCCTTGGCCCCCCGCGTCCAGAATCGCGCGATCCTTGCCAATCCGCCGCAAAGTCCCTGACTTCTGCAGCACCAGACGCGCCCCCTTGTAGATGCCCGACTTGAGGCACACCACGGGCGACCCCGCCTTGTCCAAGGCGTGCTGGATGGCGGCGGTGTTGCCGTTGGCCGACAGCGTCACGGTGCAGCCGCCCGCATGGGCGACGGCGGGCGACAGAACGGTCACAGCCAACGCGAGACCCAGAATCTTGGAGGCGAACGTCATGGCACCAAACCGACGCCGTCTGCGGCGCGGGGAGGAGGGGGAAACGCGGCCAAGGCGACGCCCCGGGGACGAGAACACGCCGACCGCAGGCAGGATTCCCTCCGTCGCAGGGTGCGCAGTCTAGGGGTCGGCCCCTCACACGTCCACTGTCCCCGCCGACGGACCGGGTGCGGCGGCTGCAACAGGACGACGAGGCAGGTGGCTACTTGCGAACGGACCCGGAAGGACCGACAACGGGGACCGGCGACCAGCGATTGTGGACCCGGCCGCGAGGAACTGGCGAATGCGACTTGCCCCCATGTTCATAGTGCCGTTCAGTCTCACGCTTGCGGCTCTGGCACTGGTTGCCGTGGGCGCTGGCGGCTGTGGCCGAATGTCGACACCCTTCCCGTACACGCCCGCCGCCGATGCCTCGGACGCTGTAGATGTGGCCGACGACGCGACGCCTGCCGCGGACACGATGCCGGACGCCGAAGATGTCGCCGCCGACGCCACCGAAGACGCTGCGCTGCCAGACATGCAGGACGTCGATGCTGAGGACGTCCAAGACGTGCCCGACGCCGCCACCGGGTGCCAGACCGACGCCCAATGCCCAGCGTTGCCCGCCGACACGTGCCAGAAAGCCACTTGCGTGGAAGGCACTTGTGTGACGCAACCGACCGCCGACGACTCCCCCTGCGGCAGCGGCGTGCAGTGCCTGACGTGGGGAGGCGTCCCTGTCCTGAGGGCGCGCACCTGCCTTGCCGGAGTCTGCGGCGCCGACAGCCACGACACCTCGTGCCAGGACGGCCTGTGGTGTACGGCGGACACGTGCAACCTCTCGAGCGGCTGCCAGCACACGCCGTCCGACACGGCCTGCGACGACGGCAACGCGTGCACGACGGATTCTTGTTCGGTGGCAACCGGTTGCACGTCTGTAGCCACCACCGGCAGCTGCGACGACGGCGACCCGTGCACTGCAGGCGAGGCGTGCGCGAACGGCAGCTGCTCTGGCGGCAAGGCTTCGTGCTCGTGTCAAACGGAATCGGACTGCACGACAGCACAGCCCTGTCTGCCGCGCCACTGCACGGAGGGTTGGTGCACCGCCGCGCCCGCTGCTGGCGAGGACTGCGACGACGGCAACCCGTGCACCGCGGACGACGTCTGTGGGGCCAACGGCTCGTGCGCGGGCCAGCCGGTGGCGTGCGACGACGGGCTGGGCTGCACGATCGACGCGTGTCAGCCCAAGCAAGGCTGCGTATTCCAACCTGATCCGCTGGCCTGCGAAGATGGCGACCCCTGCACCACGCACGCCTGTGACGTGGACAACGGCTGCGTGACCGGCGCGGCCACCGACGTGAAGTGCGACGACGGCAACGCCTGTACGGCCGGGGACGTGTGCACCGTGCAAGGGTGCGTGGGCGGCAAGCAGGTGGTCTGCGAGGCGGGCCCCGAGTGCCAGGCCGCCACCTGCGAACCCGCGACTGGCGCGTGCGTCTTGCTGCCGGCGCAGGACGGCACCCAGTGCGACGACGGCAACCCGTGCAGCCCCGACGACACCTGCCAGGCGGGCGTCTGCGTGTCTGGAGCCAACCCGTGCGACGACGGCAACGGCTGCACGCTGGACGTGTGCGCGCTGGACGGCAGCTGCAGCTCCCAGTTTCAGGACGTCGCCTGCAACGCGGATGGGTCGGTGTGCACCGAGAATGACCAGTGCTTCGAGGGCACCTGCATGGCGGGACCAACCAAGGTCTGTGACGACAAAAACCCATGCACCATCGATAGTTGCGCCGCTGCCAAGGGTTGCATCACCGAGCCCGTGACCCCGGGAATGCCGTGTGGCTTGGACAAGTGGTGCCTGGCCGGCCAGTGCAAGGCTGTGGTCCCGCCGGTCGGCATGATCTACGTGCCCGCCGCAACGTTTACGATGGGCTGCAACGCCAAGGTGGACTCGCAGTGCAAGGGCGACGAGGTGCCCGCCCACCCGGTCGCGCTGGCGTCATATCTGGTCGACCGCACCGAAGTGACGGTGGCGCAGTACCAGAAGTGCGTCGAGGGCGGCGCGTGCTCCATGCCGGGCGTGGGCAAGGATGCGACTTACGGCGTGACAGGCAAAGAAGCCATGCCGGTCAACTACATCCAGCACATGCAGGCCCAAGCGTACTGCACCTGGACGGGCGGGCGGCTGTGTACGGAAGCGGAGTGGGAGTACGCCGCACGCGGCGCCGATGGTCGCCTGTACCCGTGGGGCAACACCGTCCCCAACTGCGATCTGGCCCAGTTCGGCGCGTGTCCGGGAGGCATCGAGCCCGCGACATCCAACGCCAAGGGAGCCAGCCCGATCGGCGCCCTGAACATGGCCGGCAACGTGCGGGAGTGGGTGGCCGACTGGTACGCGGCTGGCTACTACACTGAGCTGGCCAAGGGCGGTGTCGCGCAGGGACCGCTGGGTCCCAGCAAGGGAACGTCCCGGGTCACGCGCGGCGGCTATTCGCTGGACACGGCGCCTGAGCTGCGCACTTCCAGCCGCAGCTTCGCCAGCCCGCTCGCCGGCGCCTTCAGCTTGGGCGCGCGCTGCTGCAAGTCGCCGAAATAGCTTGAATGGATAGAGAACTCAGAACTCGCCGGCGCGCTCGACCTCTGTGCGCTCCAGACGGGCGATGATCGACAGCACCTTGGACTCCAAGGCCTGCGGGTCGATTTGCGCCTGATTGGCCTGACCGCCCTGGCTCGCGGTCATCGAGCCGGGTCCTGCCGCCATCGCCGGTGCGCCTGCCTGATCTTCCTGAGCGAACACCTGAGCTTCCGCACGCCGGGCTCGGCGCTCGTGGGCCTCTGCCCCCGAGGCGTCTTCGTCGCCCGTCTTGCGCTCGTTCAGCAACGGCGCGCCCAGACCGCCAAATGCAGCGCCGCCGGACATCTCTGCCCCCGACGAAGCCGGACCGAAGTCGGTGGGCGGGGCAATATGCGCGAGCTCGTGGGCCAGCACGGCGCGACCGGTTCGGGACGACGGATCGAACTCGCCGGTGCCAAAGAAGACGTCGTTCTCGCCAATCGCAAACGCACGCGCACCCAGAGCATCCGCCGCAGCTTGTGCCTTGGGTCCGCGGTGGACGCGTACGTCGGCGAGCGTCTCGGACCGGAAGCCGTGTCGGCTCAATCGTTGGATCAGATCAGCGTCCAGACGGGTCGGCACCGGGTCCGCCAGCCACTTGGCGCCCATCTGCGCGTAACGGTCTGCCAGATTGGCGCCCATCGCCGCGCTCTGCGTGCCGGCCAACTGGGCCGCCAATTCGCCGGGATCCGCGCCGGCCTGAGCGGCCGCGACCGACGCGTCTTCCTGCATTTTCAGGAGTTCTTCGTCGCGTTTCTTGGCCATGATCCGACCTCCGGAGCACCACTGGTTAACCGAAACGACGGTAACACGCGGGTCCAAGACGTGCCAGCAGACCGTGTTGCCGCAGCACCTTCATGGGGTCGAGAGCCCCCGCGGGCTGGACGCGCCGACGGCATGTTGCCATATTGCGGGGATTGTCGCCCCGCCAAGCGAGTCTCCGGAGTCCGATGACCTGGAACATGCCCCGACTTCCGCCCAAGCCGTCCGAGGGTGGGCCCCCGGCTGCCGAGCCGCCGCCTCCACCGCCTGCCGGCGACCAGGAGAAGGAGGCGCCCGTCCAAGTCCGCACGGGCTGGCTGTCGGTGATGCAGGTCGTGGGACTCTTTGTGCCGTCACCGTGGCTGTTCCTGACGATTGGGCTGTACGGCGGGCTGCGCCTTGTCGGGCTGGGTGCGACCGGCGTGCTGGACGCTGAGTCGATCTGGTCGTGGGGCGCGATGTGGGGCGTGTTTGCCGACGCAACAATCCTGTTCGCGATGTTCGCTGCCGTCCGGCTGTGGACCGCGACAGTGTCCCGTGACCGGGATCCGCGCCACCCCTCCAGCCGGCTGGCGGCGCGCGTGCTGTTCCTGATGTTCCTGATGGCCTCTCTGGTCCGGTGCGCCGACGTCATCTACAGCGCGATCGAGAAGGTGCCGATCGGCGAGGCGTTCTGGATCACCGTCATCGAACACCCGGGCGTTCTGTTCGCTCAAGGTGCCGCCATCGGCGTCGTGGTGGTGGCGCTGACCGTTGCCGTCGTCGCCCGCTATTCGCTGTCGGCAGATCTGGAATCCGTCCAGGACCTGACCTACGGCCTGCCGCGAACCGCGTCGTACCTGTGGAGCGTGGCGGCAGCCGCCTCGTCGGCGATCGTCGCGCTGGCGGTCATCGTCGGTGCAGCCACCACGCCAGAAGCGGTGACGGGAGGCTCACGACTCCCCGAGATCCACGTCCTGCAGGCCCTGCGCGAGGCTCTCGCACGCCCTGAGTTGGCGCTGCCGCCCGCGACGACTCTGGAAGCCGACCCGACGAAACCGGGCGGTTGACGCAGGCGCGAGGGAAAGGGATCCTCCGCGCCGTGGTCGGGAGCCCTGCCTGGTCGACGCGCCCATAGCTCAGCTGGATAGAGCATCGGCCTTCTAAGCCGAGGGTCGCAGGTTCGAGCCCTGCTGGGCGCGCTAGCACTTACAGATCACGGTCGCGCTGGGGTAACACGGTGGGGTAACACACACCCCTGCTGTGACCGATCGCAAGCCCGCGCGCAAAGGATGACGCCAACCAGCGTTCTGGTGTAATCAACCGCACCAGCGGTACTGCCGAATTGTCGCGCAACCGTGAACCCGACCGGTGACGCCGCAAGCACCACCCAAACCAAACAGCATCCAGGGGATCGACATGACGAAGGCAGACATCATCGACGCCGTGCACGCGAAGATGGACGGATTCACCAAGCGCGAGGCGGCCGACGCGGTCGAGTTGGTGTTCGAAGCGCTGAAGGAAGGGCTGGCCAGGCAAGACAAGGTGATGATCTCGGGTTTCGGCAACTTCATGGTGCACGACAAGAAAGCGCGCATGGGGCGTAACCCGAAGACGAACGAGCCCATCGAGATCTCGGCGCACCGCTCGCTGACCTTCAAGCCGTCGCCGGTCATCAAGCGCACGATGAACACTTGACGCTGTCGGCGGCGTCCGCTGCCCTTCCAAGCCGCCGGTCACAGGTTCAAGGGGTTGCGCCGGCAGTCCTCCGTGCCCCTCTCCGTTCGCTCTCGACGCCCTGATGGCGGCGGGCGTAGAGTGCCGGCTTGCACGCAACGCCCTACGCGGGCAGGGAGAACGGCGATGAAGCGGGGCCTGGGTCTGGCGATCCTGAGGGTGGTGGCGACGTTTGCTGCGGTCCTGCTGCCTGCTGCGGCCAGTGCGGCCATCCCGAACACCGTGCTGGTCGAAGGCGCCCTGCACGCGACCGGCGGTGGGGCGGCGGCAGACGGTGACTATGCGCTGACGTTTTCGCTCCTGACCTCGGGCGGCAACCCGGTGGTGTGGAAAGAGGGCCCGGTCACCGTCGCGGTCAAAAATGCGGCCTTCGTGCACGCCTTGGGTTCGGTCACGCCGCTCGACCCGGCCCTGCTCGCGAGCGCAGACGGCCTGTCGCTCCAGGTTCAGGTCGGCTCGGATCCGGCGCTGCCCAAGCAGCCGTTGAACAGCGCGATGTTCGCGTTGCGGGCGGGTCTCGCCGAGAACCTGGCGTGCTCGGGTTGCGTCACGGCCGCGCAGCTGAGCGCCAAGGTGATCGACGACCTGGTCGCGGCGGGAAGACTGTCCCCGGTGGCGAAGTCAGGCGCGTTTTCGGATCTCTCGGGGGGACCGGACCTGAGTACCTACGCGCTGACGGCCAAGCTCGCCAAAGTCGCCACGTCGGGGACCTATGCCGACCTTCTGGGCGTGCCGGACCTGACGGCCTATGCCAAGGGGGCGTCGCTGGCCGCAGTGGCGTCGAGCGGCAACTACACGGATCTCGAGAACCTGCCGGTGCTGGCCAAGGTCGGCGCGGCGTGCGGCACGGGTCTGGTCATGCAGGGGATCAAGGCCGACGGCAGCTACAGTTGCGTGACAGGGGGTCTCGACCCGTCGAACCTGCCCAAGGACGGCCTCGACGAGATCTCGAACGGCCTGCTGTTCAACCAGTTCAACGAGGTGGCGGCGAGCGCAAAGGTGCCGATCGCGCTGCCCGACAACAACCCGGTCGGCATCAGCGACGCCATCGACGTACCCGACTATGGGACTGCGCAAGCCCTGACCATCTCTGCAGAAATCGCCAACAGCGACACCGGCAACCTCAAGGTCAACCTGGTCGATCCGGCCGGGACCAAGTACGTCCTGTGGGACAAGAACGCCAAGGGCACCCTGCTCAAGACGACCTGGCCCAGCCCGACCAAGACGGTCTCTGGCGACCTGACCACCTGGATCGGCAAGAACCCCAAGGGCAAATGGTACTTGCAGGTCATCGACACCGCCTTTCTGAACAACGGCCTCGACGGCGAGCTCAAGGCGTGGAGCGTTCAGGTGCAGGTACTCGCCTCGGGCAAGGTCGGCGTGGGCGGGGCGCTGGTCCTGAAGAACATCGCCGAGCCGCCGTATCCTTGTGTGGCCTCCGTCATCGGTTCTGTCTACTTCGACACCAAGACCGACACCATCCGGTACTGCTCGAAGGCGGGGTGGCGTAGCCTGGCCGACACCTGCGGCAACGGCATCGTCGAGACCAACGAGGACTGCGACGACGGCAACAATACCGACGGTGACGGGTGCTCGGCCACCTGCCAGACGGTGTGCGGCGACGGCAAGAAGGTGGGCAAGGAAGAGTGCGACGACGGCAACACCGACGACGGCGACGGCTGCAGCTCGACCTGCATCGCCGAGTTCGGCAGCCAGTACAAGCCCGGTGTGACCTGCAAGGACGTCCTGGCCAAGCTGCCCGCGGCGAAGTCTGGGGTGTACTGGATCAAGCCCGGACCGACTGCGTTTGCGGTGTACTGCAACATGACGATGGACGGCGGCGGATGGACCGCCCTCGCCTATGCCCCCACCTACGCGATCGGCCTGGGGTTCTCGTTGACGGCCGACAGCGGCACGCCCGGCAACCTGTCGGCCGGCTGGGCGCAGATGGCGGCGGGCAAGGCGGTCAGCGCGCCGTGGTTCTCGGTCTTCCGCGCGCACTACCAGTACCTCGAAGACCAGCCAGGCATCCCCCAGACCGGCAAGCTGTTCGAGGTCTACGTCGACTACTCGTCCAAGAAGGGCGACAAGTCGTTGCCCGACCTGATCTCGGCCGGGATTGGCGCCGACTGGGCCATGGGCACCAGCGAAGGCGTCACCTGCTCCAGCAACTACTCCCTGTTCCAGCAGTTCTGGAACACGCTCGCTTCGGGGGCCTCGGGGGGCAAGGGCAACCATGGTTACTGCGGATTCTATCATCCCGGATTGAGCTCAGAGGGCTACTGCGCGCAGGGCTATCCGGTAAGCCAATGCAACCGAGGCGGGTACGGCAAGTTCACTTGGGCTTGGTATTACGTCAGGTAGCACGGGTCGCACCTGCATCCCGAAAGCCGACGAGTCGGTCCATCCTCCATCCCCCTGCTACAACGAACGAGGAGTCCCCCATGGTCAAGACGAGCGCCTACGCCGCCCTGAGTTCCACCGCCGCTCTGGCGCCGTTCGCAATCTCCCGCCGGGAGCCTGGACCCGACGAGGTGCAGATCGAGATCCTCTTCTGCGGTGTGTGCCACTCGGACCTGCACACCGCCCGCAACGAGTGGCGCAACACCGTGTATCCCTGCGTGCCTGGTCACGAAATCGTCGGCCGCATCGTCGCCGTCGGCTCGGCGGTCCGCGCCTTCCGCCCGGGACAACTCGCCGGCGTCGGCTGCATGGTCGACAGCTGCGGACACTGCGCTTCGTGCGCCGAGGGCGAAGAGCAGTACTGCGAGAACGGCTTCACGGGCACGTACAACGGCGGACCCGGGGTCGAAAACACGTTCGGCGGCTACTCGCAGGCCATCGTCGTCAAGGAGTCCTTCGTCCTGCACATCCGCCACCCGGAAGCGCAACTCGCGGCCGTCGCGCCACTGCTGTGCGCCGGCATCACGACGTACTCGCCGCTGCGGCACTGGGGTGCGGGACCCGGCAAGAAGGTCGGCATCGTCGGTCTGGGCGGCCTGGGCCACATGGGCGTCAAGATCGCGCACGCGATGGGCGCGCACGTGGTGCTGTTCACGACGTCGCCGGGCAAGGTCGCGGATGGCCTGCGCCTGGGCGCCGACGAGGTCGTGCTGTCGACGGATCGCGCCCAGTGCGCCGCGCAGGCCGGACGCCTCGACTTCATCCTCGACACCGTGGCGGCGCCGCACCAACTCGACACCTACCTGACGATGCTCAAGCGCGACGGCACGTTGACGCTCGTGGGTGCGCCGGCCGAACCCCACCCCGCTCTGGCGGTCTTCAACCTGATCCTCAAGCGCCGCAGCCTGGCCGGCTCGCTGATCGGCGGCATTCGCGAGACCCAGGAGATGCTCGATTTCTGCGCCGACAAGGGCATCGTGTCGGACATCGAGACGATCCCCATGCAAGCGATCAACGGTGCCTACGAGCGCATGCTCAAGAGCGACGTGAAGTACCGATTCGTCATCGATATGGCTAGCTTGCGGTAGGTGGGGCGACGCTGAGTTGCCGACGGACGAATGAGCGCAAGGGTCTATCTCGCGCCGCCCCGGTGGGTGCGGCTCTGGAAGCCGCGAAAGGTGCGAAGGCGCGGCAGCGTCCACTCTGACGGCCATTGTCCCCAGGTCGCAATTCTGCTACCCCGTGCGCCGGAGGTGCCGGCGATGCCCGAACCCATGGACCCGATCCTCGACTCCATCGCCGACGGCGTGTTCACGGTCGACGCGGCCTGGCGCATCACGACGTGGAATCGTGCGGCGGAGCGCATCACCGGCTTTACCCGCGACCAGGCGGTGGGCATGCCGTGCCGCGACATCTTCCGGACGAGCGTCTGCCGGCGGAAGTGCGCGCTGCGCAACACGTTGGAAACCGGACGCGACGCGGTGGACGTTCGGGTGACGATTCAAACCAAAGACGGCACGGAGAAGCCGACCAGCATCTCGACAGCCGTCTTGCGCGACGCGACCGGCAGGGCCATCGGCGGAGTCGAGACGTTTCGCGACCTGTCTGAGCTCGAGTTGCTGGGACGACAGCTGCACGGGCGATTCCGCTTCGGCGACATCGTCAGCAAAAGCCATCGCATCCAAGAGATCTTGCGCGTGCTGCCGGACATCGCCCGTGCCGAGAGCACGGTGCTGATTCAAGGACCCAGCGGCTCGGGCAAGGAACTGTTTGCGCGCGCGATTCACGACCAGAGCCACCGCCACGTGGGCCCGTTCGTCGCCGTGAACTGCGCCGCGCTTCCGGACACGTTGCTGGAGTCCGAGTTGTTCGGGCACAAGGCCGGGGCCTTCACCGATGCGAAGCGCGACCAGCCAGGTCGATTCGCGACTGCGCAGGGCGGCACCCTGTTTCTTGACGAGATCGGCGACATCTCGACCGCGTTGCAGGTCAAGCTGTTGCGCGTGCTGCAGGAGAAGGAGTTCCAGCCACTGGGCGCTTCGCGGCCGGTGCGCGCAGACGTACGGGTCGTCGCCGCGACCCACCAGGATCTGCGGCAGTTGATGGCGACGGGGCGGTTTCGCGACGACCTGTTCTATCGGCTCAACGTCGTTCGTATCGAATTGCCGTGCCTGAAAGACCGCAAAGAGGACATCCCCCTGCTGGTCCGCTTCTTTGTCGAGCGATTCGCCGCCGAGACCGGTCGGGACATCCAAGGGGTCACGCCCGGCGCGATGGCGGCCCTGATGCGGCACGATTTTCCCGGCAACATCAGGGAGTTGGAGAACGCCATCGAGCGGGGCTTCGTCTTGTGCCGCGGGACCATCATTGACGTGGATGCGCTGCCGCCCGAAATCGCGCTCGGGGCTGCGCCCGCGGACCACGGGCCGGCCGCGGCGGACGCCTTCGACCTGGCCGAGGTGGCGGTCATCCGGCGCGCGCTTGCCGAACACGGCGGCCACCGGGTGCGCACCGCGGCGGCGCTGGGCATTCACAAGGCCACGCTGCTTCGCAAGATGGCTCGGTTCGCCGTTCGCTACCCCTAGCCCCCCCTCGCCTGAAGTCGCATTCCTGCGACCATGGTCGCGTGATTGCGACCGTCTGAGCGCGCATCCTTCGTCGCGCGGCGGCCGAGAACCCGTCAAGTCTCCGTCACTTGCAGCATGAGTCCCGTGCATGGCATGGCTCGTGCTTGTGGTCACGCCGCGCCCGCCGGTCCTGTTCACCGGGAGGGCAAGGAGTGGCGATGCGACACTGGGGATGGATGGTGGTCTGGGTCCCCTTGGTGGCCTGCGGTTCGACCGCTCCCAACAAGGATCAACCGACAGAGGACTCGGTCGCGGACGTGACGGAAGGCGCCGCCGACTCCCTGCCTGATGCGCTGGACGTTGTGGGACCGCCCGACGCCGGTTCGGATGTCGCGCTCGATGCCGTCGACGGGGTGGGGGAGGATGTCGAGGGTCTGCCGGACGCCTTTGCCGACGCGGAGGACCACGACTCGGTCGACGTTGTCGAGCCCCGCGATCAGGTCGTCGAGGTGTGGGTCGACAGCGACGACGGCGACGCATCCGAAGTCGCACAGACGTTCGACACGCTCGCGGATTCGGTCGATGACGCGAACGACGGCGACCCCGCCGACATCGGGGAAATGCCTGACATCGCAGTGGATGTGCCAGACGTCGTCGTCGAGGTCGACGCAACCGAAGTCGAAGAGACCCCCGACTCGGGTCCCGACGTCGTCGCGCCGACCGGCGACTTCGGCCAGTTGTGCCTGCCCGACGCCAAGTGCCTGGGCAGTTGGGTCTGCTACACGTTTGGCGACGGCATCCCCCGCTGCACCCAGGCGTGCACGGCCGGCGATCAGTGCCCAGCCGGGTCGGCCGGTTCGGTCTGCACCAGCAAGGGCTACTGCAAACCCTGAACCGTACACGACCACGGATGCCGACACACGGCTGCCGCGGGAGTCCCGATGTCGCTGAATACGCTGCAGAATGCCCGTGTCTGGTTTCCGCTTGCCGCCGCGTTGGCATGGGCCACGGCGTGCGGTGCGCCTGCGGTCGTTGTCGGCCCCGAACCCGCCGCGGACGCACAAGTCACCGGCCCGGTCCGGGTCGCCGTCATCGGCGGCATGTCTACCACCGGCTTCTTCCAGGCTGCTGCCACGCGCTTCACCCACGACACGGGCATCGCCGTCGACATCGTGGCGACGGGTCCCAAGGACGTGCTGGCGGCGGCCGTTCGCGCCGGGCAAGTCGATCTGGTCACGCTGCACTCGTGCGACACGTTCGCGAACCTGGCTGCGGATGGCTTCGTGCTGGACCTGCAACCCTGGCTGCGCAACGACCTGCTGCTGGTGGGTCCGCCCGACGACCCTGCACAGGTGCGCGGAACGGACGCCGTCGAGGCCATGCGGCGCATCGTCCGCGCGCGCGCGCCGTTTGTGCTGCACCCGTCGCTGGGGGTGAACGAAGTCCTGCGCGACCTCACGCACGAGGCGGGCGTCGACCTGGACCCAGAAGTGACGACGGTCGTGCTGAAGGAACGCTTTCGCCCGGTCCTGCAACTGGCCGAGGAGAAGCACGCGTACGTGGTCGTTGGCCGCGTCCCATTTCGCAATGGCAAGCAACCGCACACGACCCTGGTGCCGCTGGTCGAGCGCGATCCGCGTTTGCGCCGGCCCTACCTGGTGGCGGTCGTGAATCCACAGCGGGTGCCCACTGCACGGCTCGCCGCGGCGCGGGTGCTGCAGGCGTGGCTGCGGTCGACGGCGACCCAAGCGTGGGTGGCCGAGTACGGGCGGGGCCAGATCGACGACCAACCGCTATTCCTGCCCGTTGCCGCTGAGGCCATGTTGCCGTAAGGCGCTGAGGTTCCGCATGTTCGCGCGTGGCTTGATCTCTTTCGCGATTCTGCTCTCGGCCGCCCCGGCTGCGGCCGCCGTGCCCTCGTTCCTGCGCGTCGACGACGTGGTCAGTGTCGACCCCGGCGACGTGCAGCTGATGACGACCGTCGAGGGCAGCCGCCCCTGGGGCACCGCACCCACCGGACCCGGCACGGGCGGGTATACCGGCGTGTTGCACCGCATCGAAGCCCACGTCGGCTTGCCGTGGGGACTGCAGGCCAGCCTCGAAGCCAACGTGCGCCAGATGGCCACCTCGGACTTCCGCAGCGGGTCGTATGTGCCTCAGGTGACGCTGGAACTTCCCGGCACCGCGAGCATCACGCCGTTCGTCGGCGTCGGGTCGCGTGTGCGGGTCCAAGGCAGTCGGCCGTCGACCGGCATGGGCTTGGCCGGCGTGGCGATGCACGCAGGTCCCGTCAAGGCGACCGCGCAGGTGTCGGGCGAGGTCGACGACGGCGGCGTGGCGGGCGTGCGCTACGAGGCCGGCGGCGCGTGGACGGGTCTGGCCAACTGGGCCTTTGGTGCCGAGGGCTGGGGCGTGCGAACCGGCGAGTTCGCGGGCGGCGAGTCTGCGGCGGACCGGATCGGACTCTCCGTACGCCGGACGCTGGGGCCGATGTGGTTGGGGGGTCACTGCGGCGTCGGCCGGACGGAACTGAAGAGCGGCACCGTGACCGACAATACCTGCATGATCCAAGCGGGTTGGGCACGATGACACAGGGAGGTGGTCGATGTCGCGCGGGATGATGTGGTGGATGTGTGCGTCGCTGCTGGCCTGCAGCTCGCTGGAGACCCAAGACGGCGCGGCGGCCTCAGACGCGGGCGGCGATGCCGTGCACAAGCCGGCCGGATTCGGTGCCGTGTGTCCGGCGGACGGCAAGTGCCTGGAAGACATGGTCTGTTACACGTACGGCGACGGCATCAAGCGTTGCACCCTGCCCTGCACCTCGGATGCGCAGTGCCCGGTCGGCGCCACGGGCACCGGCTGCAACGGCAAGGGCTACTGCCGACCTTGACGGCAACGGACGCGACCGATGGGTGCGTCCAGCGGAGGTGCGGGATGGAGATCGTCATCGCGACCGTTCGCCCCGTGCGGCTGGTCGGCTTTGCGCAGGCGCTTGCCCGAGAAACCGGCGCGGCGGTGCGGTTCGAGGACCGCTGGTCGCGCATCCTGGCGTTGGCCAAGGACGAGCCGCCTGCCCTGGTCGTGCTGGACGAGGGGTTGGTCGAGGGGGGGCCGATGGCCTTGGCGCGGCAGTTGGCGCGGGTGAACGCCGCCATCCTCACGGCTGCGGTCACTCCGCTGAGTCCGGCCGCCTTTCACGTGGAGAGCGAGGGGTTGGGCATCCTTGCGCCGGTGTCGGTGGAGCCCACGGCGCGGGACGGGGCGGAGTTGGGAAAGGCGTTGCGTGGTCGCTTGGTGACGGCGGCCGCGCAGAGGAGCTGGAGAGATGGAAGATAGCAAGAATCGTGACTTTCGCGGCCAGTTCTATCTGGACTACGGATTCGCCACGCGCGCCCTGCACGCCGGCGAGCACCTGGGCCAGCCCCAGACCAAGTCGCACACCAACGCCATCTACCAGACGTCGACGTTCGTGTTCTCGAGCGCAGAGGAAGGCGCGCGGGCGTTCTCGGGCGAGGACCCGGCCTACATCTACACGCGCCTGGGCAATCCGACGGTCAAGGTGCTGGAAGCCAAGGTCAACGCCTTGGAGGGCGCGGCGGTCAAGCTGGCCAACCCCGACCTGCGCGTGTCGACGGTGGCGTTCTCGACGGGCATGGCAGCGATCAGTGGGGCGCTGCTGGCGTGCGCGTCGGCCGGGGACGAGCTGCTGATCGGCAACGTCGTGTACGGCGCGACCGAGCACCTGTGCGCCAACGTGCTGTCGCGCCTGGGCATTCGCACAACCGACGTCGACGTGTCGGACCTTGCCGCGGTCCGCGCCGCCATCCTGGCCCGCCCCAAGGCCAAGGCGATCCTGTTCGAGACGCCGATGAACCCGACCATGGTGCTGGCCGACATCGCCGGCATCGTGCGGGTCGTGCGCGAGGTGAACCCGGACATCCACGTCATTGTCGACAACACGTTCGCCACGCCCTACCTGCAACGGCCGTTCGAGCTGGGTGCCGACGTCGTCGTCCACAGCACCACCAAGTACATCTGCGGACACGGCACCGTGGTGGGCGGTCTGGTCACGACAACCGATGACCGCGTCAAGGACGAACTCTACAAGCTGATCAAGGACTTGGGGGCGTCGCCCAGCCCGTTCGACACCTGGCTGGTGAACTTGGGTCTCAAGACCCTGCCCCTGCGCATGGACAAGCACTGCGCCAGCGCGATGGCCATCGCCCGCCACTTGGAGAGGCACCCCAAGGTCGCCGCGGTCTATTACCCGGGCCTCGCGTCACACCCCCAGCACGCCCTCGCGGTGCGGCAGATGAAGGACTTCGGCGGGATGCTGTCGTTCGAGCTCGTCGGGGGCATCGAGGCCGGTCGCAGGCTGATGAACACGATCGAGCTCTTCACGCTGGCGGTGTCTCTGGGTTGTGTCGACTCGCTGATCCAACACCCCGCGTCGATGACCCATGCGTGCGTGCCGCGCGAGAAACGACTGCTGGGCGGCATCACCGATGGCTTGGTGCGCCTGTCGGTCGGGATCGAGGACGTCGAGGATTTGATTCGGGCGCTGGACGAGGCGCTGGCAGGTTTGCCGGATTGAACCCGTCCCTGCCGGGGACACTGGAGAAGGTACGGATGAACACGAATGAAACCGAGAACACCACCACCCTGATCGCCATCCCGTCTGCCAGCCCGGGGGGGCTCGACGCCGAGGTCGGCGCCCACTTTGGGCACTGCGACGTCTTCACGCTGGTCGAGACCGACGGCGTCCACATCCGTTCGGTCGCGACCGTGCCCAACGTTGCGCACGAGCAAGGCGGTTGCATGGCGCCGGTCGCGCTGTTGGCCAGCAGCGGCGTCGAAGTGCTGATCGCGGGCGGCATGGGCATGCGGCCGCTGATGGGCCTGCAGCAGGTCGGCGTGCGCGTGGTCCACTGGGCCGAGGCGCCGTCGGTCGGCCATGCGGTCCGGGCGTTCCTGGCCAACGAGCTGCCGGAGTTCGCCGTGCAGTCCACTTGCGGCGGTGACCACTCGTCGCACTGACGAGCCGGGTGACAGACCCACCGAGGGGCCGGTCGTCACATCCCCGGAATCCGCGGCACCTGGTCGAGCTTGCTGGCCTTGAAATACGCGCCCCAGCCCTTCTTCATCCAGTGGCCGACCACGGGCAGGGGCACCATGCGCTGCACATGGTCGTCGCGATAGACCCAAGCCGCGCCGTTGCCCATGTCCATCAGGCACAGAATCGACAGGTGGTCCAGGTAGTTGGGACCGGTGCCGTCGTGTTCGACCGCATCGATGTTCTCGACGGCGACCCGCGCCATCACCTCGGCAAGGTGGCCCTGCTTGGCGCGCCAGGCGGGACCCTCCAACGCCGCCGAGTCGCCCACGGCCCAAACGCCGGCCATGCCGGGGACCGCACAGTGCGCGTCGATGGTCACGAAGCCCGCGTCGTTGCGCGGCAGGTCCGACGCCGCAAGCACGGGATGCCCCGCGCCGGCGGGCAAGAACAGCACGAGGTCGGCGTCCAGGGTCGAGGCGTCTTCGAACACCACGCCCGTGGATTCGAATCGTTGGATCTTCTTGCCATAGCGGGTGCCGATCTGCAGGCGGTCGAACATCTGGCCCATCGCCGCGACCGCCTTGTCGCCCATGCGCGCGCCGGGGCTTTCCATCGGGGCAAAGAACGTCAAGGCGAACTTCGATCGCAGTCCGCGGCGGCGCAGCATCGTGTCGACGTTGAACATCATCTCGAACACGGGGCCACCACGCACCGCCGAGGTGTCCTTGGGATTGCCGCCAAAACCCATCGCGATGCGGCCACTTCCCTTGGCCAGCAGCGCTTCGAGCGCGTCGCGGAACCGCTCGACCGCGTGGGGATCGCCGCCTAGCGTGAAGGTGTGCTCGATGCCTTGGGGCTTCAGCCTCGCGCCGCCGATCGCCACGATCAGGTGGTCGGCCGTCAGCACCTCGCCGGCCACCCACACTTGTCGGGTCGCTGCTTGGATGCGTTCGACCGCTGCGACCCGCAGACGGAAGCCGTTCGCGTCTGCTACCTTGGCCAGGTCCAGACACGAGTCCTCGAACCGTCCCTCGCCCGTCGGCACCCAGATCGAGGTGGGGTAGAGGAACAGGTACGGGCGGTCGGACACCAGCGTGACCGCATGTCCTTGCTTGGCCGCCTGGATGGCGGCCTCGACACCGGCAAATCCGCCACCCAGAACGAGAACGCTGCTTCGCATGTCGGCTCCCCTGCCCGGGCCACGGCCGGGGCGGAGGTGGGAGCCACGGGCGTCGTCAAGGTTTCGGGGCGGCGGGGCGTTTGGTCAAAGACGTCGGCCTCGCGACATCCATGGCGGTCGCTGAGGTCGTGCGGTGGACCCCCACACCAACGAACCGTTCGCCCCCCGACCCGGCTCCAACCCCACGCTCCCAGACCCGCTCGACGCGCGGTCGTTCGCCGGGAGCAGAGGATTCGCCCCATGGATCAAGGTGTTCCCGCACTGTTCGGCGCAGGCCTGCTGACGTTCTTCTCCCCGTGCATCCTGCCGCTGGTGCCGCTGTACCTGTCGTTCCTCGCCGGATCGACCGTGGCCGAGCTGCGGGCCGGCGGCGACGAAGGCCCGAGCCGCGCGCGTCTGATGGCCTCGGCCGCGGCATTCTCGGCCGGCCTTGCCGCGGTGTTCGTCCTGATGGGCATGGGGGCCACCGCGCTGGGCAACGTGCTGGCCGACCACCGCCTGTGGCTCGAACGGGTGGGCGGCGTGGTGGTGGTGCTGTTCGGCCTCAAGTTCCTGGGGCTGCTGCGACTGCCGTTCGTCGATCGCGAGTCGCGACCGTGGCTGCAGGGCGCGCGCCGCATGTCCGGCCTGGGCGGTGCCTTTCTGTTCGGTGCGGCATTTGCGTTTGGGTGGACTCCGTGCGTGGGTCCGGTGCTCGGCTCGGTGCTGACGTACACGGCGTCGAAGGCCGCCAACCCTGCCATGGGCGCGCTGTACCTCGCGATCTATGCGCTGGGTCTGGTGCTGCCGTTGCTCGCGGCCGCGTGGGTGGCCCCAACGGCGCTGCGGTGGCTCGACCGCGCCAAACGCGGGCTGGGCGTGCTCGAAAAGGCGACCGGCGCGCTGCTGGTGGCGATGGGGCTGTGGCTGGCGTTGGGCGGCGTGGTCGAGTCGCTGGTGACAGACAAGGGCGGGGACCAGGCCGCCGCCGAGTGCACCGCCGATCCGTCCGCTGCCGGCGCCGCCTGCGCGATGCCCGATGGCACGGGGAGTATCGCCGCGGGCGCCGGTGTGAACACGTTGCGCGGCCCCGTGATGCTCGCGTTCACCGGTCATACCTGCCCGATCTGCAAGAAGATGGCACCGGTCGTTCGCGAGGCCGAGACCGCCTGCGGCCTGCATGTTCCGGTGCAGCGCGTCGATGTGGGCACTCCGCAGGGCATCGAGCTGGCTCGCAGCTTTGGCGTCCGCGGGTTGCCTACGTATGTGTATCTGGACGACCGCGGGCAAGAGGTCGCGCGGCTGTTCGGCTTGCAGCCGCTGGCCAAGTTGATGGTGCCGTTCGCGGACGTGGCTTTGGCTTGTGTGGGGACGGAGCCTTGACCCTGTG
>JBMOIG010000052.1:0-28978 GCA_049317445.1 Myxococcota bacterium
CCGCTGCGGGCGATGGTGTTCGACTCGCAGTACGACGCCTACCGCGGCGTCATCATCCAGGTGCGGGTGTTCGACGGGACAGTGACCAAGGGCGACAAGATCTTCTTCATGTCCGGCGGCACCGAGTACGAAGTTCAGGAAATTCGCGTCCGTACGCCCAAGGAGGTCGTCGTCGACAACCTGTCGGTCGGCGAGGTGGGCATTCTGGTCTGCGGCATCAAGACCGTGCGCGACGTCCGCGTGGGCGACACCATCACCCACGCCCGGCGCAAGGCGGCAGAGGCCCTGCAGGGCTTCAAGGAAATCCAGCAGATGGTCTACTCCGGGATCTTCCCCGTCGAGTCGACCGAGTACCAGAACCTGCGAGACGCCATCGAGAAACTCGCGCTGAACGACTCGTCCTTCTCCTGGGAGCCCGAGACGTCCGGCGCGCTTGGTTTCGGCTTCCGCTGCGGCTTTCTGGGCTTGCTGCACATGGAGGTCTTCCAGGAGCGTCTGGAGCGCGAGTACGACGTCGACCTCATCACCACCGCGCCCAGCGTGATCTACCGAGTCGAGAAGGTCGACGGCACCATCATGGAGCTGTCGAACCCCGGTGACCTGCCCGTGTCCGGGGACATCAAGATCATCCGCGAACCGTTCATCCGCTGCACAATCCCCACACCTTCCGAGTACATCGGCCCCGTGGTCAAGCTGTGCACTGAGCGGCGCGGCGTGCAGAAGGACATGAAGTACATGTCGCCCAAGCGGGTCGTGCTCGAGTACGAGATGCCGCTGGCTGAGATCATCTTCGACTTCTTCGACAAGCTGAAGACGGTCACGCGCGGCTACGCCAGTCTGGACTACGAGTTCCTGGAGTTCCGGGCGGGCGATCTCGTCAAGCTCGACATCCTGCTGCACAGCGAAGTCGTCGACGCGCTGAGCGTCATCGTGCACCGCGACGCCGCCTACACCAAGGGCAAGGCGCTGGTGGCGAAGCTACGAAAAGTGATACCGCGCCAACAGTTCGACGTGGCGATTCAGGCCGCAGTCGGCGCGCGCATCATCTCGCGCGAGACCGTCAAGGCCCTGCGCAAGGATGTCACGGCCAAGTGCTACGGCGGCGACATCAGCCGCAAGCGCAAGCTGCTGGAGAAGCAAAAGGCCGGCAAGCGGCGCATGAAGCAGGTGGGAGCCGTGGACGTGCCGCAGGAGGCGTTCCTGGCCGTGCTGTCCACGGATGATGACTAGCTTCTAGCCCTTCTTCTTGCGCTTGGGCTTGCCGTCATCGTCATCGCCGCCGCCGTGCTGGACCCGACGATAAGCGTCGGCGCAAGCCGCCAGGGCGTCGTCATAGCCCAACGCACCAAATCCAGGGCCCGCGCGTAGCTGCGCAACTTGACGCCAGTCCTGCGCGGCCAAGGCGTCGCGCAAGCCCGTGTCGGCGGCAATGACGGACAGCAAACCGGCAACCTGAGCGGCCGGGTCCTGTTCCAGGGCCGTGCGCATCGCCTCCGGCGTGTCGTAACCCGCTGCGTTTGCTTCGGATCCGCTCAGCTGGGCCACACCCATGCGCAGGGCCAGATGCGCCGCGCCGGGGTCGATCGCCTGGGCTTCCGAGAACGCCCGGTACTCCGCAGTCTGGTCCTTGTGCGTCGCCACCAGCCAGCGTCCGGTCTGCTGGTAGAATACGTAGGGCTCGAAACGAATGGCCATCCGGTCGTCGACCGGCGTCGGTGCGAACTGACCCTCAGCCAGCAACACCGCAGCGGTGGCGGCGGGCGGCACGCTCAAGGTTTCGCTGCCACTGCGGATTTGCTCACCGTGGCGGTCGTGCAGCTGGGTCGCGGTGTCGACGATCGAGCTGGGTCCGACAGGGGCCACCGGCGGCAATCCGGGAGGCGGAGCCAGCGTGTTCAGCGCCGTCGACGTCCCGTATTTGTGCCCGGCCGCTGCGCGCGGCGCCTGACGCGGAGCGGCGCCCGTCGTGCGGGGCTGCCCTGCGCGGCTGCCGGTTGATGCTGGTGGCTTGGGTCCGCTGTGCTTCATCCCGCTCAAGTCGGCTCGGGTGGTGTGCCAAGCCTCGCTCTCGCTTTTGCCACGGTCGGGGCGGGGAAGCAATCGCCGCAGCATGGAACGCACGCCCATCTGCCCGAACCGCAGGCGGATGTGTTAGAAGTGCGTTTGAGTCGGTCGATGCCTTGTCGTCGGCTGGCACACGCGGAGGACCGGTGACCCGAGCTTTACGCCCCGCTGACCTGTCGGAGAGCGCCGACCTTCAGGTGCGTTCGTTTGAGGCCGACGTCCGCCTGCGCACCCTCGCCGACATCGCGCGGGCCCTGTCGGCGCGCCTGTCGCTGGACGAGCTGCTGTCGCTGATTCTGGATCGCCTGACCCGCGCCCTGGACGCCGACCGGGCGATGCTGTTTCTGGCCATCGAAGACTCTGACGAGCTTGCCGCCAAGGTCGTGATGGACGGCGAGCTGCGGGAATTCCGCATCCAAACCGGTCAAGGCATCGCGGGCTGGGTGGCGGCCACCGGGCGCGGCGTCAACGTCAAGGACGTGTACCGCGACAGCCGCTTCGACCCGACGTGGGACCACGAGAACGACTACCGCACCGGCTCGATGCTGTGCCAGCCCGTGTTCGACAGCGCCGGTAACCTGGTGGCCGTGGTGCAGGTGCTGAACAAGCGCCAAGGCTACTTCTCGGTCGACGATGAGGTGCTGCTGAACACGCTGATGGCGATGGCGGCGATCTCGATTGTCAACGCCAAGCTGAACAGCACGCTGGTCTTCCACAACCTCAGCCTGACCGACACGCGACGCGCACTGGCCGAGAAGGTTCGCGAGATCGACCTGCTCTACACGCTGGAGCGCAAGGCGGGCGACGCGCAGGACCTGACGGACGTGGTTCGCACCCTGCTCGAGCGCATTGGCGCCACTGTGTCGGGATCGCTGGTGCAGATCGCGCTCGTCACGCCTCGGCGGGGCATGGTCGTGCACCGGCTGATGCACGGCAGCCCTGGGATCGATGTGCGCGTCTTCGAACAGCTGGTCGGTCTGTCGGGTCAGGTGATCGCCGCCGGTCAGCCGCTCGATGTGTGCGAGCTGGACGCCGATGAAGCCGCGCGGCTTGCCGTTGCAGAGCAGCTGCCGTTCGCGCCCGACGTTGGCGTGTTCCTGCCGCTGGTGGCGCGCGACGCCGTCGTCGGGGCCCTTGCCGTCGTCGAAAAGCCCGGGCGGATGCAGTGCTTGACCGAGGATGACTCCAAGCTGATGACGCTGGTCAGCGGTCAGGTGGCGCGCGCCATTGCCCAGCGGCAGGCCCGCGACCAGGCAGAGCGTGAAGACCGTCTGGAGTCGGTGGGACGCGCGCTGACCGGCATCATGCACGACTTCCGCACGCCGATGACCGTCGCGTCGGGCTACGTGCAGATGTTCAAGTACGCCGAGGACCCGTCGGAGCGCACCGAGTTGGCCGACAAGGTGCTGGCGCAGTTGGCGCGCATCCAGCAGATGTCCAAGGAGGTCACGGCGTTCGCGCGCGGCGAGCAGACCATGCTGGTGCGCAAGGTCATGGTGGCCGACTTTGCCCACGAGGCAGAGGAGCTGATCGGCCAGATCTTCCACGACCCCGCCCTGCCCGTCCTGCCCGTACAGTTCTCGCTCGACTGCCGCTTCAAGGGCGTTGCCAGGTTCGATGCCTTCAAATTGTTGCGTGTGGTCCAGAACATCGCGCGCAACGCCCGGGACGCGCTGGCCGACCGCACCGACGGGCGCTTCCAAGTGGTCCTCGACGCAGAGGGCGACCAGCTGGTGCTGACGTTTGTCGACAACGGCGCGGGCGTCCCGCTCGCGTTCCGCCATCGACTGTTCGACCCGTTCGCAACCCAAGGCAAGAAGGACGGAACGGGTCTGGGGTTGGCCATGGTCAAGCAGTTCGCCGAGGCCCACGGCGGCGGCGTGGCCTATCGCGACACCCCCGGAGGCGGGGCGACGTTTGAAATTCGGATTGCCCGCGAGAGCCCTTAGCTCAGTGCATCTGCGACTCCGCTTCACCATCGACGAGAAAACTTGACGACCCGCGATCGTGGCGCAAGGTCCGCGACGGGTTGCAAGAGGTCCGTCGATGGACAAGCCAGTAGAAACAAAGCTTCGGACAGGTGGCCTGCTGGTCTGGCGGGTCCTGCGCTTTGCGCTCGTGACGACGTTCGTCGTCGTGGGAGGCCTTGGCTTGGTCCGCGCGTGGAGTGTGCCCGGCTATGTTGACGACCGCCGCGCGGAGCTGCAGCGGCTCAACGAGCAGATTTTGGAGCAGCAGGCCCGCTCGGCGTGGCTGGAGTCGCACCTCGAGGCCTTTCGCGAGCGCCCCGACGTCCGGATGCACACCATCCGCAGTGAACTCGGAATGCTGCGTGAGAACGAGCGGTTCTACGTCTTCAAGTAGAGCGTTTCCTTCGATTCGCCGGTGACTTGCCGTGTTGGCACCCCAGCCAGCACGGTGTATCGTCTCGCGCGCGGTTCCCCAGCCCGCCCTCCTCCCCCCATCCCGCGTCGCCCCTGCGACCGTCGGAGCCCGCAATGCCCGCCCTGCACGACATCGTCCTCGTCGCCGGAAAGCGCACGCCATTCGGCTCGTTCGGCGGATCGCAGAAGGACCTGACCGCCACGGATCTGGCCGTCGCAGCCGCACAGGCGACGCTGCAGTCGTTAGGGGCCGCCCCGGAGCTCGTCGATGCCGTCGTATTCGGCAACGTCTGCCAGACTTCGGCTGATGCGATCTACCTGAGTCGTCACGTGGGGTTGCGCACTGGCATGCGGCAGGAGATTCCAGCCCTGACCGTCAATCGCCTGTGCGGCTCGGGCTTCGAGGCCGTCACGCAGGCCGCCAACCTGATTCGCTTGGGCGAGGCCGAAGTCGTGCTGGCAGGTGGCACTGAGTCGATGTCGCAGGCACCGCACATCGTTCGCGGCGCGCGGTGGGGCCTTTCCTTCGGTCCCGGCGGCAAGCTCGAGGACGCGCTGTGGTCGTCGCTGACCGACTCGTTCACTGGCTTGGCGATGGCGAACACGGCAGAGAAGCTGGCGCGCACACACGGGATCTCGCGACAGGACTGTGATGACTTCGCGCTTGCCTCGCAGCAGCGCTATGCCGCAGCGCTGGCCGCGGGCATTTTCGACGACGAGATCGCGCCGATGACGCTGCCGGGACGCAAGGGCCCGACCGTTCTGAGTCGCGATGAGCACCCGCGGCCGGAAACGACGCTGGAATCGCTGGCCAAGCTGAAGCCCGTGTTCGAGAAGGACGGCGTGGTGACGGCCGGAAACGCCTCGGGCATCGTCGATGGTGCGGCGGCCCTGCTGGTCACGACCCGGCAGCGCGCGTTGACCCAGGGTTGGCCGGTGCTGGTCGAGCTGGTGGCGCACGCGGCGGTGGGCTGCGACCCGACGGTCATGGGCATCGGTCCGGTCCCGGCGATTCGCAAGGCACTGGCCAACGCGGGGCTGTCGCTGGAGCAAATCGACCTGATCGAGGTCAATGAAGCCTTTGCGCCGCAATACCTTGCCGTCGAGAAAGAGCTTGGCCTCGACCGGGCGCGCACCAACGTCCACGGCGGCGCGATTGCCCTGGGACACCCGCTCGCAGCCTCTGGAACACGCATCCTGTTGCACTTGGCGTTGGATTTGGTCCGCACCGGCAAGCATCTCGCCGTCGGCAGCGCGTGCATCGGCGGCGGTCAGGGCATGGCCGTCGTGCTGCGGCGCCCCGGCTGACGCGGTCAAGGCAAGGCCAGAAGAACGAATCCCCCTCAAAGTCCTTGGAGAATCCCCCAACGTGAAAGACCCCACCCACAAGCCCTTGACGCTGCTTCCCCTTGGCGGCGTTGGCCGGATCGGCATGAACGCCATGCTGCTCGGCTATGGCGACGACTACGTGCTGCTCGACTGCGGCGTGATGTTCCCAGACGCCGACCAGCTGGCCGTCGACGTGGTGCTGCCCTCGCTGGAGGTGCTGGGCCGCTACAAGGGCAAGATCCACGCCATCGTGCTGACCCACGGCCATGAGGACCACATTGGCGCCGTGCCCTACGTCGCGCCGCTGCTGGACGTTCCCGTCTACGGCACCCGCTTCACCCTGGGCCTGATACAGAACCGCCTGAAGGAACACGACTTGGTCGATAGCGTCGACCTGAACGTGATCTCGCCGGGCAGGCCGCTGGAGATCGGACCGTTCCAGTTCGACTTCCTGCGCGTGACGCACTCGATCCCCGACTGCGTGTCCCTGGCGATCCGCACCCCAGTCGGCAACCTGGTCTTCACCGGAGACTTCAAGATCGAAGCGGGCTTGCGCGACGGCGCGGTCTTCGACGCTGAGGGCTTTCAGAAGCTGGGCGACGAGGGCGTGCTGTTGATGATGAGCGACTCGACCAACTCCGAAGTGCCCGGCTGGTCGGGTTCCGAGGCCAAGGTCGCGGAAGCGTTGGCGGATGTCATCGCCGCCTGCCCAGGTCGCGCCATCGTGGGACTGTTCGCTTCCAACATCTACCGACTGCACTCCGTCATCGACGCCGCGCGGGCGGCCGGACGCTACACGGTGCTGCTGGGGAGGTCGTTCGAGAACTACACCCGGGTCGCCAACGCCACGACCAACATGCCGATCTCGAGCGAGGACATCCTCGACGTGAAGGACATGGACCGCTATGACGACGATGAGCTCTGCATCGTTTGCACGGGGTCGCAGGGCGAGGCTCGCGCGGTGCTGTGGCGGGCAGCGACCGGGACGCACCCGAACCTCAGCATCCAGCCGACCGACACCATCATCATGAGTTCCCGAGTGATTCCGGGCAACGAGCGCCGCATTCACCAGATGATGAACGACTTCGCCCGCCGCGGCGCGCACGTCGTCTATCCGCGCAACAACCGGGCGATCCACGCGTCAGGCCACGCGGCCGCGGATGAGCAGGCGCAGCTGCTGAAGTGGGTGCGGCCCAAGTTCTTCATGCCGGTGCACGGTGAGTACACGTTCCTGCAGCGCCACGCGGACTTGGCGGCTTCTCTGGGCGTCAAGCAGACGCTGATCGCAGAGAATGGCACTCAGGTCGAGGTGACGGCGAACGGCCTGCGCGTGTTGGGCTTGGTGGACTGCACGCCGTGGTACGCCGACGGGCAAGTGTTTGGCGATGCGGACACGCTGGACTTGAAGGGACGCGCCGCGCTGGCGTGGAATGGCGTCGTGGCGCTGTCGCTGAACTTGACGCGTGACCGCGGCGTGGTGACCGGAAAAGCCACGGTCAAGCCGTTCGGCTTGTACAATGCGCAAGGTCAGGCCATCGAGGATCTCGAGTCGCAGCTGAATCGCTGGTTGCAGAGTCTGGACCCGCACATGCCGGCGTCGGCGGTGGAAGGCCAAGCGATGCAGCTGGTTCGGCGCTACTACAAGAACCTGACCGCGCGGAAGCCCGTTGTGCTGCCGTTCGTGCACTGGGACGGAGACGAGCTGTGAGCGCTGCACCGACCTTGCCCAGACACAAGACAGGCAAAGGGGTTGGACCCGGGGTCGGGACCGGGTCCACGCCCAAGTCCGGGTCGACCGCCGCCGCCGCTCCGGGGGATGGTTCGGGTTCGGGGCCTGCGCCTCGCCCTGCCCCGCAGCCGGGCACCCGTCCGGGCCCGCGCCCCGGCAAAAGCATCGAAAAGCGCCGGGCACGTCAGGCCAACCGCGCACCCCGCCAAACGCGCGCGCTGACTGCGGAATTCGTGGCGGCCGTCGCAGCGTCCGATGACGTCGCCGCCGGTCCGCCCGAGGTCGCGCTGTGCGGCCGGTCCAACGTCGGCAAGTCGTCGCTGGTCAACGCCCTGTGCCAACAGAAGGCGCTGGCACGCACCAGCCGCACGCCTGGACGCACCCGTCGCATCTGCCTGTTCGACGTCGTGCTGGACGGCGGTCAGACGGTTCGGCTGGTCGACTTTCCCGGCTTTGGCCATGCGGAAGTGCCGCTGTCGATGCGAGACGAGTTCGCTCCGATGATTCAGGGCTATCTGGAGGGCCAGACGCAGCTGCGCGCCGTGGTCGTGCTGATCGACAGCCGCCGCGACACCGACAGCGACGCGGTCGGCTTTGTCGAGTGGCTGCACGAGCAGCGGCTGCCGGTCGTCGTGGTGGCCACCAAAATCGACAAGATCCCGAAGAACCTTCGCTTTCCAGTGCTCGCCCGGATGAAGCGCGACTTCGGCCTGCAACGTCCGCCGCTGGGCGTCAGCACGGTCGACGGCGACGGCGTTCAGGCGCTGCGGCTCGCCATTCGCGACGTGTGCCACCCTCGAGTGCCGGGGAAGAAGGGGAGCCGAGTCCAGCCGTGAGCATCCGCTACGACGACGCACGCATCTGCATCCGACCCGGCGAGCTGCGCGACATCCCCGCGTTTCAGGCCCTGGAGGCCACGGCTTTCATCGACCCGTGGAGCCGCGCCGGCCTTGAGGCCGAGCTGACCCAGAAGGTCTCGCGGACATGGCTGCTCGAGCTCGACGGCGAACCCGTCGCGACGCTGATGGGCTGGTCCATGTTCGGCGAGCTGCAAATCAACCGCGTCGCCGTCCGGCCCGACCTGCGCGGACAAGGTCTGGGACGACGGATCGTGCAGCACGCGCTGGGTCAGTCGCGGGCCGAGCAGGTCACCGTCGCGCTGCTGGAAGTGCGCTTTGGCAACGACGCTGCGGTGGGGCTGTACGAGTCGCTGGGGTTCGAGCGCACGGGCGTGCGCAAGCGGTACTACAGCGATGGAACGGATGCCGTGTTGATGCGCAAGGAGCTGGATCCCAAGCCGATGTTGCGGCCTGGCCTGTACGCCATCCTCGACGCCGACCGGCTGGGCTGGCTGGACGGGCCGACGCTGGAGCGCAACCTGTCGCAGCTGCTGGACTATGGCCGTGCGGCTGTCAACGCTGGCGCGTGTGCCGTCCAACTGCGGGCCAAGAGCCTGCCCGACGGAGATCCCGCGCGAATTCGCATGTATGCGGCCCTATTGCAGGCCTGTGGGGCGCATGTACCCACGGTGCTGAACGACGAGGTCGATGGTCTGGCGGGGCTGACGAATCTGCCCGGCGCCGGCCTGCACCTGGGCCAGCACGACACGCCGGCAGAGGTCGCGCGTCAGGCGGTGGGTCCCTTGGCGCTGCTGGGGCTGTCGACGCACGACGTCGCGCAAGTCCAGGCGGCGGCTGGCCTTCCCGTCGACTACATCGGCTTCGGCCCCATCCACGCCACCTTGGGCAAGCGCGGCCACGATGCGGTTGTCGGCGTGGACGGTCTGCGGCAAGTCGTCGCCCATGCCCGCGTGCCAGTTGTCGCCATCGGCGGCATCACGGCGCAGGACCTGCAGCCCGTGCGCAGCGCTGGCGCCCATGCCGCGGCCGTCATCGGTGCTTGGCTGGGACCCGCCGGTCGGCCATGGTCGCCTGCCCGCGCCGGAGCCGCCCTTCGAGACCTGGTCGCCGTCTGGTCGCGCCCCGAGAACACCCCATGAGCACTGAAGTCTGGACCATCCAGAAGATCCTGAACTGGACCCGCGATTACCTGACGAAGTCCGGGTCGCCCAGCGGCCGTCTGGATGCCGAGCTTTTGCTGGGCGAGGTGCTGAAGCTGCGGCGGCTGGACCTGATCCTCCGCTTCGACCAACCCCTGCAGGCTGAGGAGCTGGCGACCTACAAGGCCTTGATCAAGCGCAGATCGAAGGGCGAGCCCGTGGCCTACATCCTGGGGCGCCGTGAGTTCTACGGTTTGGATCTGGCGGTGCGTCCCGGGGTGCTGGTGCCGCGCCCCGAGACCGAGTCGCTGGTGGACGAGGTGGTGAAGTTCCTGACCAGCGACGCGGCCCCGCAAGGTGCCGTGCTGGATCTGTGTACCGGCAGCGGCTGCATCGCGCTGGCGGTTGCCCATACGCTGAAGGACAAGGCGTTGAAGGGAAAGGGGATCGAGCGCGACGTCATCGCGACCGACCTGAGCCCGGAGGCGCTGGTCATCGCCATCGAGAATCGCGACGCGCTGGATCTGGCCGTCGACCTGCGTCAAGGCGACCTGTTTGCTGCCGTTCCGGGGCTGCAGTTCGCGGCCATCGCCAGCAATCCCCCGTATGTGCGAACCGAAACGGTGGCGTGGCTGGAACCCGACGTGCGCGACTTCGAGCCGCGCCTTGCGTTGGATGGCGGCGTTGACGGTCTGGACCTGCTGAGGCGGATCGCTCGCCAATCCAAGGACTTTCTGGTGCCCGGTGGTCTGGTCGCTGTCGAGCTGGGCAGCCGCGAGCAGGCCCAGGCGATGTCGGAGGCCTGCCTGCAGGGCGGTCTGAGCGACCCCAAGATCCTGCCCGTGATGGGCGGACCGACGAGTCTGGTGCTGGCGCGGCGGCCCCACTAGACTGCCTCTACCCCGGCGCCGTGCTGGCCGGAAACGGAAGCTACTTCATGCACATCGATCGACAGCTCCTGCGGTTGCCCATCCTCCTTGCCCTGAGCCTTGCCGCGCTGCCTTCGTGCGGTGGCACCGACGACGGCGCGACGGACACAACCGTTGTTGACACGGCAGACACCACCGACGACGCAGCGACGGACATCGCGGCCGAGGTCACGGTCCCCACGCAGCTGAAGTGGACCGCTGCACCGGGCATCGGCCAAACCGCACGCTCTGGACTCAACGCGGTGACGCCCATCCCCGGATCCAAGGGCCAGTATCTCGTCGTGGGCGACGGCGCCCAACTCCTGCGCTACGACGGTACCGCGCTGGTCGACGAGCCCCCGCCCCCCGGGATCGCGGCCACCGACTTGACGGCGGTGTGGGTGGCGCCCGAAGGCGACGTGTTCCTGGCCGGCAAAGGCAGCGCCTTGTGGATGCGCAACGCCGACGGCTGGACGCTGGTGGGAGAGATCCCGCCCTCACCCGTCGTGGACTTCACTGCCATTTCAGGGACTTCACGCTCAAATCCGTGGGCCGTGGGGGAGCGCGCCCAAGCCTGGGAGTTCGACGGCGAGTACTGGGAGCCGCGCGCCGTCACACCCACCGACGCCACACTGCAGCTGACGGACGACGCCGCCTTCACCTGCGTGCACGTGCGCGGCAAGGGCGACGTCTGGATTGGCGCCGGTCCCACGACGACCGGAGGCGGTTTGGTGTTGCACGGCGGTGGCGCCGACGGCAAGTGGCAAGCATGGGCCACGGAAGCAACACCGCGCGGGCTGTGGGTCTCGGAACCCGTCGCGAAGCTGGGAGGCAAGCCCAAGGTGTTCGTCGCCGCCGGGTCCCTGACCACCTATCTGGCCGTGATGGAAGACCAGACCAAGGGCTTCGTGAAGCAAAACGCCTTGTGGTCTCTCGGCTTTTCAGGGGTCGCCGGCATCAGCGCCGACCAAGTCTGGGCCATCGCGCTGAAGGGCCAGCTGCGGCGCTGGGGAGAGGTGACCTGCCCCATCAACCAGACGCCGCCCTGTCTGAGTTGGAGCATCGAGTCGATCAAGTCGCCGGTCGGCACCAAGGAGTCCGAGGCCATCGAAAAGGCCTTGCCGCCCAGTGACTTCGTCGGCATCGCCATTCAGGATGCTGAGGAGCGCGTGCTGCTGACGGCCTCACGCCTGTACCGTTGGGGGCACCAGCCGAAATGACGCACATCCCGCAGCCCCATTGGTTCAGGATGCTGACGCTCTGTGCGCTTGCGCTGGGGGCCACCGCCTGTACCAGCCCGAAGGACGACACGCCGCCGCCCAGCATCCAAGTGCCCAACTGCACCCAGATCGCCCGCTTCGGCAACAGCGCCTCGTGCACGGTGACCGACGCCAAGTTGGCAGCTTGCGGCACGATCTCCAGCCGGACCTGTGCCTCGTCCTGGCTGTGCTTCGACGCCCCCGAATACGCCGACTGCGGCTGCGCTGTCGATGCCGACTGCGCCCCTCGCACCACGTACATCAATGATGCGCGCATGACGGCCGGCAAGGCTCCGTTGGCTTCGAAGTGCGTGATGGGACGATGCGGCGGACGCCCCTAACCCCTCACGGCGTCTGGCATTTCCATGGCAGTCAGGACGGCGTGCGGATAACCCGATTCGCTGCCCTGCACATCGACTGTCCGCCAACCTGTCGCCGCCGCCTCGAGTTCGAGGTCTTCGCGGCTATACACCAGATGCACGATGCCGCCCGTCTGCAGTCGCCAGCCGTGGAGGACGCCGGTCTCGACGACGCCTGAGCGCTGTGCCCCGCCCCTGCGCATGTCGAGTGTCCCGCGAGCCCCGTTGCGCAGCCCTGCGACGGGGGCCGCCGGCCAGGACAACAGCAGGGGCGCCCCCAGCGGTACCCGGCGCCTCGCGGCCACCAGGGCGGCCCTGCGAGCGTCTGCCGTGAACAAGTGCGACCAGGCCCCCCAACCAAACACGACGCCAGCGTAGGGCCCCGCTAGCACGCCCCGCACGTCCAGATCCTCAGCGCGACAGACGATTACCTCTGCGCCAGCGCCGAGCTCCTGTTGGGCGCGACCAGCAAGCGCCTGCACCGGCTCGCAGCCGTCGACCTCGTATCCGCGTTCCTGCAGCGCCTTGCCGTCGCGCCCCCCGCCCATGCCCAGAACCAGCAACCTGCTGGGCGGCTTGGGAAAGTGCGTGTCGATCGCCGCCCGCTCGAAGTCGAACAGGCCCAACTCCGCGTGCCAGCGCTGGCGATAGGTGGCGGTGCGCCGAAAGTAGCGGTCGGTCATGGCCAAGGCGTCGTCGGTCGTCAGGTGCGCCTGTGCCCACGCCAAGGCCCGCCGCGCAAGGCCCGAGCCCAGACGCGCAACCTCCGTCGCCGCGATCAGGCTGACCCGCCGAAAGGCGTCGCGGGGCTTCATGGGCTGCTCCACCAATCCTGTCGCAAGGACTTAGAACTTCAGCTTGATTCCGCCGCCGGCCGTGGCGCCAACCGCGTCTCCCGTCCGCCCCGACATGCCGCCGGTCGCCTCGACCATCCAACTCTCCCCCAAGTCGGCTTCGACCCCCAGCATCAGCCGCAAGGCGGAGTCGGCGGTCGCGCTCTGCAGCACGCTTTCCTGCACTGCCGTTCCGACCAGCCGCCAGCCGTCGGTGATGGGCGTGGTCAGCGAGACCTTGAGGATGTCGACCACGGCCTGCTCGGTCGCCAGATCCCAGATCGTCTCCATCGACAGGTCGATCGACGCCACTTGCTCGTCACCCACCTTGCCCCCTGCCCGGAAGCCCAGACCGCTGCCGCCCGAGTAGATGGCCATCGTCACGTCGCCAAATGCGCTCAAGTAGTCGCCCATGTGCAGGTCCAGTCCCGCGCGACCGCGATACAGCTGGATGTCGCTGCCCACAAGCGCTTCCGGGTTCTGGGGATCCGCCGCGCTCACCAGCCGCACCGCCTTGCCCGAGACCACCGCGCCGTTCAGCCGGGCCACCAGGAAGCCGAAGAACAGGCGCTCGAGCCCCGCCTCAACTTCGTGGTAGCGGTCATATTTCTGCCCGAAGTCGGCCCACGAGTACCGCAGGCTGAGCTGGTTGCGGTTGTCCTCGCTGGACAGGATCTGCGGCTGCAGCACCGTCACATTCCAAGGGTCGCGGTTGGAGCCAAAGCCGTCGCGGACCACGCCTTTCTCGTCCATGACCGCGATGTAATAAGACAATCCCGGGGCGACCACGTCCTTGGCCGGGATCTCGGCGACGAACTCGCCTGAGGACACCTGCCCCATCGGCAGCGCGATGTATGACCCGGACCCGCGCGCCCGATAGAAGAGCGTGGGGTTCGAGAAACGCTTGTTGATCTGAGCCGTCAGGACCAGCGGCTTGCGGTGTGACGCGCGGTCGACGGGGCCGTGAACGACCAGCTGCTCCTCCTGAACCACCGGGATGGCTGCAATCTCGACGTTCAGCGGCTCTGCAGGGCTGCCGGCCACCACGAAGCGCCCGGACGAACCTGCAGCGACCAGGTACAGCTGGACGGAGCGAATCGCCGGATCCGTTTCGCCAACGGACAGATAGGCCGCATACAGGCCGTCGCCCTTGGGCTCCAGCGGCAGCTCACTGTACGGACCCGCGTCGCCCAAGCGAAACATGACCATCGCGCGGTCGGCCGGACCGTCGACCACCGCCTCGATCCACAGGCGACCGCCCCACTGGACGGACGGGGGCAGGCGATGACGCGCGCGCACGGCCGGAGCCACCGGTCCACTCGCCTCACCCTTGCCCGCCTCTGGTGTCGGCAAGGCGCGGTACTGTCTGGCTTCTGCGACGTAGCGAGGCTCAACCAGCGCGCCGACGCGCAGCATCGCGGCATCCTTGTCCGCCACCTCGCACAGTGCACGGTCGCCGATTACGGAGATGACCATCGCCTCGGCAATCGGCCAGCCCGGCCGCCCTTGGTCATCGACCTCGACCACCCAGACCGGCATGCGGGGAACGAACAGTGCCGCTGGCGGCCCCTGTGCGACAAACTGGCGGCCGCCAACATCGACGACCTTGGCGGGGAGGGCCGGGGGAGGCACCGCAACTGCCTGTGTTGCAAGCCAGATCGATCCGAGGAGCGCGATCGCTCCCCAACGGGTCACCGCAGACGTTGCCATGAGTTGCCTCCATGCGAACCGCAATGGCGGTACCTGCCCGACTTGCCCGATGGCGCGGGGGACGTCAAGACGAGGGGGGGCAGCCCGGACTGGTCGCTGAGTCCGTGGGGGGCGACAGACTGCCGCACGCCCTGAACAGGGCCGAACCGACCGCGAGAATCCAGGCTTGAGTCGCGCCTACCTCACGAACACCGCCAGATCGACGTCGACCAGACTGGCCGAGCAGCCGCTGAACGCGTTGTTGCCGTTGTAGGCGCTGCCGTTGTTGCCGAAGCCGCCCTGCGAGCTGCAATAACCGTTGACGGCAGCGCCTTCGTAGTACGCGCCCCAGCCGGCGCGGAAGTGTCGGCCGCCCCAACCGCCGTAGTTGTGGCCGTCGCAGTTGATCGTGCCGCACGCGTCGCTGAAGTTTGCGCCCAGGCGTGTGTAGTTGTCGGAGTCGACGGGCGAGTACCGGGAATTCAAGATCACCGGGTAGGCGTGGTCGGCGAAGATGTCGCCCGCGTTTCGGGCGCGACCGTTCGCCCCGATCGACCCCGACTGCTTGTCACGGCCGCCCGTCACGACCGCCGAGGCGACGGTGTTCAACAGGTGAAGCAGGGGCTTGCCGGCGTAGTCGGGAAGCAGGTTGTAGGTCGCATACGCCTTGGTCGTTCCGCTGTTGTGCAACCGCATGAGGAAGCTCTTGCCAGGCACGATCTCGACCGACTTGCCCTTGTAGTCCGCCGAAGCCCACGAGTTGGCCGCACCGACGACATTCTTTGCGGTCCAGAATGTCGTGTCGTCGTAGTGACGCACCGAGCCGTCGCTGGTGTCGAGGTTGAGAACCAGCGTCCAGCCGCCCCCCTCCGTCGTCATGTCGCAGTAGACCTCGAACGGATTGATGCCGCTGCCGCCGATCGTGTAGACGCCGTCGGCCAGGCTCTTTCCCTCGAGCTTTGCCGCAGCCAGCAGCTTGGCGCAGGACCCGACGGCCTCGCACTTGCTCGTGCACCAGTCGCCATCGGCGGTGTTGCCGTCGTCGCATTCCTCTTTGCCGACGGTCTTGCCGTCGCCGCAGACCGACTGGCAGATCCTCGAGCAGCCGTCGCCGTCAATGTTGTTGCCGTCGTCACACTCTTCGGTGGTTTCGAGGATACCGTTGCCGCACGTGTCGGCGAGACTGCGCCAGACGCCCAAGGTGCAGTAACGGATCGCATTGGCCTGAGTGTCGAAGTAGAGCGCTCCGACGACCGACGCATCGCACGGGAAGGGCGGTTCCGTGGCGGTCTTGAGCACCAAGGCGCCGGCCATACCGACCTTGGCAGACGACAGAATCTGGACGTTGACGCTCCACGACTTGATCTGGCCGTCGGAGCCGTTGTTCAGAAACGCCGTGTCGATGGCCTGCAAGTACCATTTCCCCTTGGGGTTCTTGCCGATCCAAGTGCTCAGGTCGCCCGACACCGTCTTGGTCGGGGTGGGCCACGTAGTCTTGACCACCGTGCCCTTGGCCGTCTTGTCCCACAGCACATACTTGGTGTTTGTCGGATCGATCAGCAAGAGTTGCAGGTTCGCCGTGTCGCTGTTGGTCACATCGACCGAGATGGTCAGCGCCTGCGCCGTGCCGAAGTCAGGCACATCGATTGGGTCGCTGACACCGACCGGGTTGTTGTCCGGGATGGCGACCGGAGCCTTCAGGCTTGCGGCCACCTCGTTGAACTGGTTGTAGAGCAGGCCGTTCGAGACCTCATCCAGAGCGTCCTTCGGCAGCGCTGACGGGTCCATCGCCGCTACGCACTCGTAGCTGCCATCGACCTTCAGGCCCTTGACGACCAGGCCCGTGCCGCAGCTTGCCCCCAGCTTGGCCAGCAGTGGCTTGTTCTCCAGATCTGCGTAGGCCCCAGAGAGTGCGACCGAAGCGAGCGCAGAGGTCTCAGCGTAGCCGGCCAGAACGGCCGTCTTGGCGTACGGAATCAAATCGACCACCTTGGCATACGCGCCGAGGTCAGGAGCGCCCGTCAAATCTGCATACTTGCCCGAGGTGGCGACGGCCGCCAGGCTCGCCGTCTTCGCGTACGGCGCCAACACCTCTGGGGCAAGGTGCGCGAGCGACACACACCCCGAGCAATCGATGCCCTCAGCCATCGCCGCCCGCAGCGTAAACGGCACCGACATCAGGCTCTTGCGTGGCAACTCCGTCTCGCTGTCGATCTGGACGCCCAGCCACACGGCTGCCATGCCCGCGAACACCTCAGGTTTCAGCGCCTTCTGGGCACCCAGCACGTGGCCGAAGGCGCCACCCACGACCGGCAGCTTCAGGGCCGGCTCGAACCAGATCGCTTTGCCCCCCGACTGTGCCGCGTATAGCTTGAACGTCATCGTGTACTCGCCGTCGGCGACCGGGCCTCCGCCGGTGGCCGTCAGCACACCCTCGACCTGCATCACCCCTGGCACTGCCGCCGCCCCGGGAACGGCTGGCACCAACAGGGCAAGGGCGGCGAGGAGAACCCAGCGGCGGACGGCGTGCGAGGGATTCGGGCGCATGTCGGGCTCCTTCGACAGAATTGCGGCGGACATTCGAGGCGTGCCCGGGATTACCGCACCCGGTCAACCCGGTCAAGCTGCCTATTCGTTTGGGCTTACGATGGACTCCCGTTCGCGCTAGAGTCGCCACCCTGCCCCAGCGCGGCTGGAGAAGATGCCAATGGCGCGACCGAGCTTTGCCGGATTCCCCTGGATGTTCGCGTGCATGGTCCCGTGCATTTTCGCGGTCGGCTGCCGTGCCCCGTCGCCCGAAGAGCGGATTCTGCGCGCATGGCATGTCGACGCGCCGCACGCGCGGACGCAGGTCGACTACCCCATGCCCAACACCGTCTTCCCGCCGGAGTTGCCACCGCCGCTGTTCCACTGGCATGACCCGGAGAAGTCAGCGTCGTGGCTGGTGAAGGTGACGCTGCCGGAGGACCCCAGCCCCGTGCTGGCGCGAGTTCAGTCGCCCGAGTGGCGACCTACTGAGCTGCAGTGGCTGCGGATGCAGACATCGACGCAAGTGCGTTCGGCCAGCGTGTATATCTTGGGCGTGCAGTCTGAGACGGAGCCCAAAGTCGTTTCGGTCGGCGAGACGCGGTTCTCGACCGCGCCCGAGCACGTCGGCGCGCCGATCTTCTACCGTGAGGTCGAGTTGCCGTTCATCGAAGCGGTCAAGCACCCCGAGCGGATCCGCTGGCGCTTCGGCGCCATCTCATCGCGGACGCCGCCACCTATGGTGCTGACGGGTCTGCCCGTGTGCGGCAACTGTCACTCGTTCTCAAAGGACGGCAAGACACTTGGGCTCGACATCGACTATGCCAACGACAAGGGCTCGTACGCCTTGGTAGAAACCGCGCCGGACATGGACCTGACGAAAGACCGGATCATCACGTGGTCCGACTACCAGCGCGCGGACAAGGCCCCCACGTTCGGGCTCCTTTCGTCCGTGTCGCCGGATGGCCGCTACGTCGTGTCGACGGTCAAGGACCGGTCCGTGTTCGTGCCCCGCCCCAATTTGGCGTTCAGCCAGCTGTTCTTCCCGGTCCAAGGCATTCTTGCTGTCTACGACCGACAGACGAAGTCCTTTCGCTCGCTGCCCGGCGCCGACGACCCGCAGTATGTGCAAAGCAATGCGTCCTGGAGCCCCGACGGCCAGACGCTCGTGTTCGCCCGGGCCAAGGCGGAGGATCTGCACGTCACCCACGACAACGTCCTGTTGACGGCCGCCGAGGCAGAGGAATTCACTAGCGGTCGCAAGGTGTTCCGCTTCGACCTTTACACCGTCCCCTTCAACGGTGGTCTGGGTGGCGTCGCGCGGCCCCTGACGGGAGCCTCGAACAACGGCGCCAGCAACTTCTTCGGCCGGTACTCCCCAGACGGCAAGTGGATCGCCTTCACCCGCGCCAACTCGTTCATGCTTCTGCAGCCCGACAGTGAGTTGTACCTCGTGCCTGCGGCGGGCGGACAGGAACGTCGGATGCGCTGCAACATGTCCCGCATGAACTCCTGGCACTCGTGGTCACCCAATGGGCGTTGGCTTGTGTTCTCGTCCAAGGCGAATGGCCCGTACACGCAGCTGTTTCTCGCCCATGTCGATGCAAACGGTCTGGACGCTCCGGCGGTGTTGCTGGACCGGCTGACCACAACAGGGCGGGCCGCAAACATCCCGGAATTCGTCGCGGTTGCCCCAGACGCTATCCGCAGCATCCGCGACCGCTTCACCGACGATGACTCGTATACCCGCGCCGGGATGCAGGAATTGGACCGCGGCGACTTTGCCCTGGCGCAGCAGCGGCTCTCTACGGCGCTCAAGCTGGACCCGCAGAGCTTCGAGGCGCAGTTTGGGATGGGTGCGGCGCTTGCCTTCCAGCGCCGCTTCGACGAAGCCACCGCGTACTTTCAGACGGCCCTGCGGCTGCGGCCCGACGACGCCGACACGCTGCGCAACCTCGGCCACGCGTTCTGGGCCAAGGAGGCGACGGACAAAGCGCTCGGCTACTTCGAGCAGGGCATCCGGGCCCACCCGAACGACGTCGCGCTGCTCGACGACACGGCCCAGTTGCTGATCGAGCTGCGCCGGTTGCCCGACGCCCTCGCGCACCTGCGTGCCGCCATCGCTCTCGAGCCCGACAACGCCGACCGCCACCTCGCGTGCGGGCAGGTCCTGCGAGGGATGGGGCAGTCGACCGAGGCCGTCGCACACGTTCGCAAGGCACTTGAGCTGCGGCCCGGTTGGCGGCCCGCCCAGACGATGCTCGAGCGCATGCAGGCGCAGTAGCGATGGGATGCCGCGAGTGGGTGGACGGTGGCGTCAGCGCCCGCGCTGGCATGGGCAACTAGCCGTACCGCAACTTGAAACCCAGAATCGTCAGCGCGAGCCCCAGACCGACGCCGTTCGCCACCGTCAGAGGCCCCGCGCCAGTCAGCAGCCCGTACGCGAACCACAGGGCCACGCCCATGCTGAACATCAGGTACGTCGTCAGCGAGATGTCGTGGGTCGACCGCGTGCGCCACAGCCGCACCGCCTGCGGCACCAGCGACGCCGTGGTCAGCAGGGCGGCGGCGTACCCCAGGAGATCGAGGGTCGAGACGTGCAAGTGGGGCCTTGGCGGACGGAAAAGCTCGGAACCGCGCGCCGACGCAAGCTACGCGCGCTGCCCGACACACGCAACCCGCCGAGGCGGTGCCTAGCGGCCGAGCTTGTGCAACGCCGTCTCGACAATCGCCTGCGTATCGACCTCGAAGAACCGACGCAAGGCCTGGCGCGTGTCTGAGCGGCCAAACCCGTCCGTGCCCAGTGACGCGAGCCGACCGTCCAGCCACGGCGCAAGCTGGTCGGGCACCGCGCGCATCCAGTCCGACGCGGCGACGATGGGTCCCTGTGTAGCGCCAAGCAGGTTCAAGACGTAGGGCAACTCCGCGTCCTTGCCTCGCTTTCCCTGATGGCGGTTGCGGTCATCGACGGCGATGGCGTCGCGTCGCAGCTCGACGTAGCTGGTCACCGCCCACACGTCGGCGCGGACGCCGTGGTCGCGGACCAGCGTTTCCTGTGCCCGCAACACGTACGGCATGATCGAGCCGCTGCCCAGCAGCTGAATCGCGGGGGCGTCCTTGGCCAGCTCTTGGGCACCGGCAACCGCGGAGGCGGGGCGCAATGCATAGAGCCCCTTGCGAATTCCGTCCTCCACACCCGCAGGCATCGGCGGCATCGCGTACGTCTCGTTCTGCAGCGTCAGGTAGTAGATCACGTCCTCGCCAGCGGCCATCCGCTCGAGACCGTCGCGCACAAGCACGGCGATCTCGTAGGCATACGTGGGCTCGTACGGAATCACGCCGGGGTTCGCGGCGGCGATCAGCAGCGAGTGGCCATCCTGATGCTGCAGCCCCTCACCGTTCAGTGTGGTGCGACCCGCCGTGCAGCCGAGCAGGAAGCCGCGGCCGTTCATGTCTGCCGCCTGCCAGATCTGGTCGCCCACGCGCTGGAAGCCGAACATCGAATAGTACAGGTAGAACGGCACCATCGGCTGGCCATGGGTCGAGTACGCCGTCGACGCCGCAATGAACGACGCCGCCGCACCGGCTTCGGTAATCCCCTCTTGCAGGATCTGACCGTCCTTGGCCTCGCGATAGGCCATCAAGTAGTCGGCGTCGACCGGCGTGTAGAGTTGCCCGACCGACGAGTAGATGCCAAACGGCTTGAACAGCGACTCCATGCCGAAGGTGCGGCCCTCGTCGACGATGATCGGGACGATCCGCTTGCCCAGCTCGGGCTCGCGCAACATCGCCTGCAGAATCGCGACAAACGCCATGGTCGTCGAGACTTCTGCAGAACCACTGCCTTTCTGGAACTTCTCCCACGGCGCCACCGGCACCTGCACCTGCACCGGGCTGTTGGGCCGCGCGGGGATCGGACCTCCCAAGGCCTTGCGGCGCTCGCGGATGTACTCGACCTCCGCACTGTTGGCCCCGGGGTGGTAGAAGGGCGGTTCCTCCAGCTCCTCGTCGCGAATCGGCAGGTGCAGCACGTCGCGGAAGGCCTTGAGCTCCGGGATGCCGAACTTCTTCTGTTGATGCGTGGCGTTGCGCGCCTCGATGCCCTCGCCCAGCGTGTAGCCCTTGACCGTCTTGGCCAGGACAACCGTCGGCTTGCCCTTCATGTGCGTGGCCGCGTGGTAGGCAGCGTGGACCTTCAGCGGGTCGTGACCACCGCGGGCCATCCGGCGCAGGTCCTGGTCGCTCATCTGCTCGGCCATCTGGCGCAGCTGCGGGTACTTGCCAAAGAAGTGGTCGCGCACGAACGACATGTCCGACGTGACGTACTTCTGGTAGTCGCCGTCGACGACCTCGCTCATCCGCCGCCGCAGCAAACCGTCGGTGTCCTGGGCCAGCAGCGGGTCCCAGCCAGAGCCCCAGATCACCTTGACCACGTTCCAGCCGGCGCCCGTGAAGACGGTCTCGAGCTCTTGGATGATCTTGCCGTTGCCGCGCACGGGGCCGTCCAGCCGCTGCAGGTTGCAGTTCACGACGAACGTCAGGTTGTCCAGCTTCTCTCGCGCGGCGATCGAGAGTGCACCCAGCGCCTCGGGTTCATCCGTCTCGCCGTCGCCCAGAAACGCCCACACGCGACTGTTGGATGTATCCGCGATGCCGCGCGCCTGCAGGTAGCGGTTGAACTTGGCCTGGTAGATGGCGGCAATCGGCCCCAGGCCCATCGAGACGGTCGAGAATTGCCAGAAGTCCGGCATCAGCCTGGGATGGGGATAGCTGGAAATGCCTTGACCAAACGCCTCGCGCCGGAAGTGCTCGAGCTGGTGCCGCGAGATGCGTCCCTCGAGATAGGCACGGGCATAGATGCCGGGGGCCGAGTGCCCCTGGAAGAACACCTGATCGCCGCCCCCTTCCGCCAGCGGACTTCGGAAGAAGTGGTGCAGGCCGACCTCGTACAGGGTCGCCGCAGACGCGTAACTCGACAGGTGGCCACCAATCCCGGGGAAGTCGTGGTTGGCGCGGTGAACCATCACGGCCGCGTTCCAGCGCACGATGCGGCGGACGCGCTTCTCCATCGCCAGATCACCCGGGTAGGCCGGCTGCTTGTCGACGGGGATGGTGTTGACGTACGGCGACTGGACCAGATACGGCAGCGAAATGCCTTCGATTTGCAGGCTCTCGTGCAGCTGGCGCATCAGGTAGTGGGCGCGCTCAGGACCGGACGAGTCGAGGATGGAGCGCAGCGAGTCGACCCACTCACGGGTCTCTTGCGGGTCGGCGTCGATTGAAAGCGGCGGGCGAGAGGGGAGGCGGGAATCGTCCATGGATACGGGGTCTCCTTGCGCGGTCACACCTCAGGAAAGCAGCTTTCGCCGGCCCGGGCTGGCCCGAAGCGTAGGTGAGATGCGCAGAGAGAATAGATGGGTTCTCGCGAGCCCGTCCAATCGGGACAACTCGGGTCTGAATTGCGGCGGCGATTTCCCAGGCGACATGGGCCCACATCGGGTATCGCCCGGCCTTGCGGTCGCCTCGAAACAACGCACTGCGTCAAAGAGTTGCGTTTTGCGCTTGACGACTGCGCCGCGCATCCTTATCTGACCCGTCGGTCAGTGACTCGCAGGTCACTGACTCGGGAGTCACGCATGAGCCGAGCACCCAATCCGCAGCTGAGACAGGCCCTGGTGGCCACCGCCGCAGAGGTGTTCGCTGAACAGGGCTTGGACCGCGCCCGCGTCAGCGACATCACCGACCGCGCCGGCACGTCCAAGGGCGCGTTCTACCTGTACTTCGAGTCCAAGGAAGCACTCTACCTGCAGGTCGCCCGTGCCTTCCTGCAAGACCTGCTCGCACACCTGCGCGCCTACGACGACGAGGCGTGCAGCCTCGGTGCGATGGGACCTGCGGAAGAGCGGACCCAGGAGCTGGACGAGAAGTTCTGCGCGTTTCTGTGGGAGCGCCGGCTGGAGCTGCGGATGGTGCTCGAGGGCGCCGCGGGGACTGAGCTTGCGTACCTTGCCGATGAGTTTCTGGACTCGGTCGTTCACCACATGCGCGAAGACATCGCCCGCAACGTCCGGGCACACCCACCGCTTGCCAAGGTCATCGACGCCGAGTTCGGCGCCATGATGGCTGCCGGCATCGTCTACATGTATGCGCGCCAAATCATCCGCGCGACGACGCCGCCCGACATGGCGCGGCAAGTCACCCGGTTCCGTCAGCACGTTCTGGTCGCACTGTGCCAGTCCCTGCCCCCCACCCTCGACGCATCGCTCGTTGCCGCCCCATTGGAGGCCAAACCGTGAATTCCCAACGCATCGCCATCGTCATCGTCGTCCTGGGTCTGCTGGGCTTCGGTGGCGTCCTGACGTGGAAGGTCAGCCTGAAGATCGAGCACAACGAAGCCTTGGCGGCTGAGGCTCGCGCGCGCGCGCAGCAGGCCAAGGACGTGCCGCCGCCCGCTCTGGCGCATCCGCAACCCGGCCCAGCGACAGAAGACGTGCGCCTGACCGGCACCTTGAAGCCCGATGCCGACGTCAACCTTGCGTTCAAGCTGCCCGGCCGCGTCATCGAGGTGGCGGTCAAGCGCGGCGACGTGGTCCAGGCGGGACAACTGCTTGCACGCATCGACGACCGCGATCTGGACGCGCAAGCGGCGCAGGCTCAGGCGGGGATGCAGGCCGCGCGAGCCCAGAAGAACCTGGCAGTCGACGCCTTGCGCCGTTCGCAGAACCTCGAGGTGGCGGGCGCGGCTTCCCAGCAACAGGTCGTGATGGCTGGCGGGCAGGCGAACTTGGGGTCGGCGTCGATCGCCCAAGCGTCGGCCTCGGCGCGCTATGTCGAGGTCATGCGTCAGGAAACGCGGCTCATCGCTCCCATCGATGGCGTCGTGGTGATGGCCCCGACGGCGCCGGGCTCGTTCGCGGCGCCGGGCGTGCCGCTGTTCCGCATCGAGCGACTCGCACGCCTGCGTTTCGTCGGCCATGTGTCGGACCGCGATGCTCCGCGGGTGCTGGTGGGCGCCCGACTTTCGATCGAGACCGACTCAGGCGTCACCGCCGTCGGCAAGGTCGATGTGATGGTGCCCAGCCTGGACCCGGCGACGCGGCGTGTGCCGATCGAGGGTATTCTCGAAAACCCCGACGGCAAGCTGCTGTCCGGCACCTTCGTCGACGCCCGGATCGAAGCGAAGGCCGTGCCGGCACTGCTGGTTCCCCGAACTGCCGTGCTGACAGGAGACACGCCGGCGGTGCTGGTCGTGGGTCCGGACAACAAGCTGGTGCGGCGAGAAGTGTCGGTCGTGCGCACCGAAGCCGGGATGATCCACGTCACCAAGGGACTGACCGCCGAAGACGCCGTGGTGGTCCAGCCGGGTGCCAGCTGGCGCGAAGGCGACACCCTGCCCCACGCCGCCACCCCGGCCAACGTCCGCTAGGAGCCCGCAGCCATGACGCTTTCCGATGTCGCCATTCGGCGGCCCGTGCTGACCATCGTCGTGACCGCGGCCCTGATGGTGCTGGGTGGGGTCAGCCTCACTCGCTTGGGAACCGACCTGTTCCCCGAAGTCACGTTCCCGTTCATGAGCATCACGACCGTGTATCCCGGCGCGTCGCCATCGGAGGTCGAGCGGCAGGTGTCGCGGCCGCTGGAGGACGCGGTCGCCGGCATCAACGATCTGGACAGCGTGCGGTCGTTCTCTCGCGAATCGGTGTCGGTTGTGCTCGTGATGTTCAAGATGAGCGCAAACATCGACCGGGCGGCCAATGATGTGCGCGAGCGGGTGGCCGCGGTGCGAGCTCAGCTGCCGCAGGGCGTCCGCGAGCCCTCGGTGCGGCGCTTGGACATCAACGCCGCGCCGGTGCTGACCTACGTAGCCTCGGGAGAGCTGCCGCAGGAGAAGCTGCGCCAGATCACCGAAGAGGTCATCAAGCCCCAGCTGGAGCGGGCGCCGGGCGTAGCTGCGGTCGAGGTCAAGGGCGGACGCGATCGAGAGATACTGGTCGAGATCGACCGCAAGCGGCTGGACGCGACCAACCTCCCACTGACCGCCGTGATCGACAAGCTGCGCGCGGAGAACCTGACGCTGCCCGCAGGCCACTACCAAGAGGGCCCGACGGAGATGTCGGTGCGACTGACGGGCGAGCTGCGAACGGCCGAGGAGGTGGCAAAGGTCTCCCTCGGAGCCACCCAGGCCGGAAGCCAGATCACCGTGGGCGACATCGCCGAGGTCAAGGACACGTTCGCTGAGTCCCGCACCCGGGTCCGCAGCAACGGTGCAGAGGCCGTGTCGTTCGAGGTCGTCAAGCAGTCCGGCGCCAACACGATCGAGGTGGCGGACGGCGTCATGGCACGCATGGCTGAGCTGACCCCGAGGCTGCCACGCGGCTACCGGGCCACTTTGATCGGCGACCAAAGCACGTTCATCCGGGAGACCGCCCACGAGGTCGAGATCGCCATCATCTACGGCGGCGTCATGGCGATCCTCGTGATCCTGCTGTTCATGCTCGACGTACGCTCGACCGTGATCTCGGCGCTGGCCCTGCCAACCAGTGTGATCGCGACGTTCTTCGCGATGGACCTGTTCGGCTTCACGCTGAACATGATGACGCTGCTGGCCCTGTCGCTAGCCATTGGTCTGCTGATCGACGACGCAGTGGTGGTGCGAGAAAACATCTTCCGCCATCTGGAGCGAGGCGAAGACCCGGTCGAGGCCGCCTCAAAGGGAACCAGCGAGATCGCGCTGGCCGTCATGGCCACGACGCTGACCATCGTCGCGGTGTTCGTTCCCGTCGCGTTCATGACCGGCATCGTCGGCCAATTCTTCCGCCAGTTCGGCCTGACCGTGTCTGCGGCGGTGCTGCTTTCGCTGTTCGTCGCGTTCACCCTGGACCCGATGCTGTCTGCGCGGATGGCCGTCAAGGTCGAGCACGGTCGCAAGCGCGCGTGGATCGTGAGGTTCTTCGAAGGCGTACACGCGGCGTCTGAAGAGGCCTACGCGGTGACCCTGAGTCTGGCCCTGCGTCACAAGGTCGTCACCGTGTCGATCGGCGTGGCGACGTTTGCTGCTGCGCTGGGGCTGACAACCCTGATGGGCAGCGAGTTCGTGCCGGTGCAGGACCGCGGCCAATTCACGGTGAACCTCGAGATGCCACCCGGCACTTCGCTGGACGAAACGGCACGCGCCACCGCCTCTGCCGAGAAGAAGTTGCTGGAGAACAAGCTGTTCCAGACGATCTACGCCACGCTGGGACCCAATGGCGACGTGAACAAGGTGCAGTGGCGCGTCGTCGCCGTGCCCAAGACCGAGCGACGTGAAAACCTGGAGGACCTGAAGAATCTGGCGCGTCAGGCGGCCTTGACCGTACCGGGTGCCAAGGTGTCGGTGATCCCGCCGCCCGTGCTGGAGGGCCTGCCGTCGCAGCCGCCGCTGATGGTGCAGGTGCGCGGGTCGGACATGGCCCGGCTGGAACACGACGCCGCCGCCATCGAGAAGATCCTGCGCACGATCCCTGGGTTGGGCGACATCAATGCCGAGTACGCCCCCGGCAAGCCGGAGCAAACGGTGACCGTGGACCGGGCGCGCGCCGCCGACTTGGGCATCCCCGTGGCAATGGTCGCGCGGACCTTGCGAGCGGCGCTGGAGGGCGAAGAAGCCGGTCAGTTGCGCGTCCCCGAGGGCACCAGCAAGGAAGTGAAGATCCGCGTCCGCCTGCGCGATGCCGACCGCACGGGCATGGCGAACCTCGGCACCGTCTCTGTCGCGACGCCCAAGGGGTTTGTGCCGCTGTCGTCGCTGGTGCGCGTCCAACCGCAGTCGGGCCCTCAGGTGATCGATCGGCAGGACCGCATTCGCCAGATCACGATCTCAGCGTCCAACACCACGCGGACATTGGGCGAAGTGGTGGCCGACCTGCAACCCAAGCTCGACGCTTACCCCTTCGAGGGCGACGGCTACGTGCGGCTGGACGGCATGGTCAAGCAGATGCGAGAGAGCGGGTCGGCCATGGCCATGGCGCTGGGCCTCGCGGTGATCTTCATCTTCCTGATTCTGGCTGCGCAGTTCGAGTCGTTCCTGCACCCGTTCACGATCATGCTGTCGCTGCCGCTCGCGTTTGTCGGGGCGTTTGCCGCGCTGTTCCTGACCGACAATGCGATCTCGATCGGCGCCAACATCGGCGTGATCCTGTTGATGGGTCTGGTGACCAAGAACGGCATCTTGCTGGTCGATGCGGCCTTGCATGAACAGCGCGCAGGCGCTACGCCTGCCGACGCAATCGTGGCGGCCGGGCGGCGACGGTTGCGACCGATCCTGATGACTTCTGCGGCGATGATCCTGGGCATGTTGCCCACTGCCATCAACCAAGGACCCGGGTCAGAGTTCCGCGCCCCCATGGCCCTTGCCGTCATCGGCGGAGTGATCACTTCGACCCTGCTGACCCTCATCGTTCTGCCCGCCGTCTACCTTTGGTTCGACTCCGCTCAGGGAGGCCTCATGCGCATCTTCCGCAAGTCTTCGGTCAAGTCCGCTGTCGCCGTCGACGCGGCCAAGACTTCTGCCACGGTCTTGGCTCTGCTGCTGGCAACCGGTCTTGCCGTGACGTGGCCAACCCACGCGACCGCGCAGCCGGCAGCGACACCTGCCGTGGCGCCTGTCTCTGGCGCTTTGACCCTCGAAGAGGCCACCCGCCGCGCACTGGCCCGCAACGCCGATCTCGCCGTCGCCAAGGCACGACTGGGCGAGGCCGAGGCCGCTCGGGGGCGCATCACCACCGCCTGGCTGCCCGACATCAAGGCGATCGGCACCTACACCCACAACTCGGACGAAGCGGTTCTGGACTTTGCGCCGCTGCTCTCCAAGCTCGGGGTGCCCGCCGCGATGGCCCCGCCGCCGACGGTCATCCAGCAGAAGGACACGGTGTCGGGCGTGCTCAACGTCGACCAGACGGTGTTCGCGCTGTCGCCCATCCTGCTGGGCCGTGCGTCGGACACCGGCATCGAGGCGCAGAAGGCAGGTCTCGCGGCCGCCCAACGCGAGATCCGCTATCGCGTCGCCGAGGTCTTTCAGCAATCCAATGCACTGGACCGCATGGTCGCCGCGGCCACCCGCGCGCTGGCTCTGTCAGACGAGCGGATCCGCATCGCCGAGCTGCGTCGCAAAGAGGGAACGGAGAGCGAGTTGCCGCTTCTGCGCGCCCAAGCCGAGCGTTCGCGGGCCGAGCAGGATCTGGTGCGCGCTCGGCTGGCCAGGCGGCAGCTGGTCGAGCTGCTCGGAGTGCTGATGGGTGGCCCCGCGCCCGACGATCTGGCCCCTGTGCCCCCAATCGAGCGGCCCAAGGGCTCGGTGCATGATTGGGCGGCGCAAGCCCAGAAGAACCGACCGGATCTCGAGGCGCGGCGACTGGCCTTGCGGGCTGCCGAGGCGATGGTGACCGAAGCCGAGTGGCGGTGGATGCCGCTTGTCACCGTCAACGGCTTGGTTCGGTACTCAGACACGGCGGGGTTCACGAACAAGAACTGGGTGTGGTCGACGACGGCCAACCTGGTCGTGCCCCTGTTCGACCGCGGTGCACGCTATGCCGAGGCCCGCGAGCGGCGCCAGACCCTGGTGCGCCTGCAGGCCGAAGTGCAGAAGTCAGAGACCGAGTTGGTGGCCCAGGTGCGTCAGGCGGCGCTCGAGATCGATGCTGCGTCCGAGACCCTGCGCGCGGTCAAGAAGCAGGCCGACGTGGCGAGACGCAGCGCGAAGATCGTGGAGCAGTCGCTTGCCGCCGGCGCCGTCACGCCCCTGGAAGTTGCTGAAGCGGATACGCAATTGCGGCTGGCTGAGCTTCAGGAAGAGCGCGAGACGCTCAACGTCCAACTCGCCGTGCTCAAGCTGAACAATCTGGTCCAGCCCTAGCCCAAGCTA
>JBMOIG010000053.1:0-28914 GCA_049317445.1 Myxococcota bacterium
GAAATTCCTGTACGTCGGGCAGCCCCAGTCGCGCCGCCAGCTCTCCCGCGATCTCGTAGTCGCTGCGGACACCTTCAGGTCGCGCGACCACCGGCCGCACCTCTGCCAGCCAGGCGTGCCCGTACGAGCCGACCAGATCGTCTTCCTCCAACAGCGTCGTCGTCGGCAGCACGAAGTGAGCGCAGCGGGCGGTGTCGGTCAGGAAGGCGTCGACAACCACCGTCAGCTCGCGTGTCTGCAGCGCCTCCGCGACCTTGCGCGCGTCGGGCAGCATCGCCACCGGGTTGCCGGCCGTCACCCACACCGCGCGCACCGGTGGGTCACTGGCCTCCAAAACCGCCGGACCCAACAGGGCTTCCGGCAGGCGACGCGCCGCGGCGCCCGATACGAACGAGAGATCGAACGCACCTCGCCGCTGGAAATAGAACGACACGCCGCCGCCCGCGACGCCCAGATTGCCCGAGATCGCCCCCAGCGCATCCAGCACCCGCACCGCCGCCGAGCCGTTGCCGCGCCGCTGCATGCCCCAGCCGACCAGAATCGCCGACGGCCCTTGGGCATAGGCTTGGGCCAGCGCGCGAACCTCGTCGACGCGGACGCCCGCAAGCTCGGCCCACTGCCCCGCCGACCGGCCCAACGCCATGCGCCGAAACGCCGGCAAATTCAGACAGTACGCCTCGCACGTCGGATCAACCGCCCCCGCTTCGAACAGCTCCCGCGCCACACCCAGCCCCAGCGCCACGTCACCGCCCGGCCGCGGCTGCAGGTACAGGTCTGCACTGGAAACGCCCTGATGGTGCACAGGATCGACCAGCAGCACCCGCGTGCCCGCCTTGCGACACTCCCGCAACAGCGGCACCAGATGTGGACTCGACACGTGAGGGTTCTTGCCCCACAGCAGGACGGTTCTCGCGTTGCGCAGGTCCTCGAGATCGTGACTGTCCTCGACCCCGAAATCGGCCAACTGCGCCGCGTCGCCTGCGCCAGAGCAGATGTCGCCCGACTTCAATGTCACCGGACCGAACCGCTCGAACAGCGCGTCTGTCACGTGCTTCATCAAACCCAGCGACCCGCCGCTGCGGTAGTGCAGGATCGCCGCTGGCCCGGATTCTGCACGGATGGCGCACATTTGGCGGGCGATGCGGTCCAACGCCTCGTCCCAACCGATGGGTCGAAAGCCGTCGCCGTCGCGCATCAGGGGCGTGGTCAGGCGGTCGGGGCTGTACTGGCGGTCGAGGAAACGGCTGGTGCGGTGGCACAGAAAGCCGCGCGTGACGGGGTGGTCGGGGTCGCCCTGCAAGCGCGTGACGCGGCCGTCGCGGACGGTGGCGACGATCCCGCAGACGTCGGGGCAGTCGCGGTTGCAGGCGGTGCGGAGGTGCATGGGCGTTTCGGTCATGGTGTGAAGGTAGCGGCGGCGCGGGCGGATGGGAATGCCCCCCAATCCCGGACCGTCCAAGTCCTTGTCCCCCCACCCCCCAAGCGCTACAGTCCCGCACGTGTACGCACACTGGATCGGCAGTTGAAGGGATTCCATCGAGCAGCCCGCGCCCGTCCCCCTCTCGGCGCGCGACCTGCCGGCAGACGCAAGGAGGCGGACCCCATGGCTTCCGTCACGACTTCACGACGCTCGTTCCTGGTCGATTTCTTGAACAAGGCAGCAGGGTTGTGGGTGGTCGCCACCGGTGGCGCGGCGCTGGCGGCGTTGCCGGGGTGCGAGACACCCGCCGACCCTTCCGCCGACAACACGGCCAAGTACGGCGGGCCACCCGACACCCTTTCTGACGCGGAGGCCGACACGGCGTCCGAGACCGCCACCAAGTACGGCGGTCCGATGGACATCGACGAAGACGCCGGCGCCACCGACGTCGCCACCAAGTACGGTGGTCCGATGGACATCGATGAAGACGCCGCCACCTCCGACGTCGCCACCAAGTACGGCGGCCCCGCAGACACGACAGAGGACATCGAGATCGCGACGAAGTACGGTGGCCCGATGGACGTGGACGCCGACGACGGTTCGCAAGGTCCTGAGATTGCTCCGATGTACGGTGGACCTTTCGACGCCAGCGAGGATGTCGATCACGACGCAAACGACACGATCGACACGGGTCCGGCCATGAAGTACGGCGGTCCGGTCGACGCCGGTTGACCCCACACGCCGGTTGCCCCCGGACGGGCGACGCCCCGCGCGACGGCCGGTCCCACACCACGGAGCGCCATGTCCCTGTTCCGCAAAAGCGCCGGCGACGTCGGCCTGATGGATCTGCCCAAGGTGGTCGCCGTGCGCCGGGACGCTGCCCGCCGCGGTCGCCTGTTCAGCAAGCCCGACATGACGTACCTGTTCTGGGAGGCGACGCTGCGCTGCAACCTGCGCTGCCGCCACTGCGGGTCGAGCTGCGAGGGCAAGTCGCCGGTCCGTGAGCTGGAAACCGCTGAAGTCAAAGCGATCCTCGACACCATCGCGCAGGACTTCGACGCCAAGCGCATCTTCGTATCGGTCACGGGCGGCGAGCCCCTGCTGCGCAAGGACCTGTTCGAGGTCGTCGCGCACATGACGTCGCTGGGGATGCGCAGCTGCATCGTCACCAACGGCACGCTGCTGGACCGCGAGAAGGCGCAGGCGCTTTGGGATGCCGGGATGCGGACCATCTGCGTCAGCATCGACGGGTTGGAAGACGAGCACGAGGCGGTGCGCGGCAAGGGCTCGTGGCGCAAGGCGTTGGACGGCATCGCGGCGGCCCGGGCGATCGGCTTTCGCCGCGTCGAGGCCATCACCTGCGTGCGCCCCGTGCATCTGGATCACCTGCGCGAGGTCGAGAAGGCCGTGCGCGCAGCGGGCGCGACGATGCAGCGGCTGATCACGATCGACCGCATGGGCCGTGCAGAGCTGGACGGCCCCGATCTGTGGCTCGAACCGCCGCAGGTGCGCCAGCTGTTCGACTTTCTGGAGACACGACGCGCAGAGATCAAGAAAAACAAAGAGAAATTCGACGTGCGTTTCTCATGCGGCGGCTTTCTGGGCGTGCAGCGCGAGCTGAAGATTCGCCCGGGTGACTCGCAGTGTTTCGCCGGGTTGTGCGTGGCGTCGATCCTGGCCGACGGTCAGGTCAGCGCGTGCCCGTCGCTGCCGCGGTCGATGGCCCAGGGCTCAGCGCTGGAACGGCGCTTCTCCGAGATCTGGCGCACCGAGTTCAAGCAGCACCGCGACGTGGCGTGGCGCAAGACCGGACCGTGTGAAGACTGCTCGTGGTTTGAGGTCTGCGGCGGCGGCGGCCTGCACGAGCGGCTGGTGCAGCCCGACGAATTCTGCTGGCTGGACCGCCAGGATGGCGCCACGACGCGAGCGCCCGCCTGACCGCAACCCTCCCCCGCCCCGTGAGGAGTTCCCGATGACCCTGCGCTTTCCGTTGTTGACCCTTTGCTCCTTGGCAGTGACCGCGTTGGCCGGCTGCGAGGTTGCTCCGACCACGGCCTACGTGCCCTATGACGTGACGGAAGTGACCGATACGGTGCAGGACGTGCCGGTGGATGTTGCCCCCGAGCAGGCCGATGTGGGCCTGAGCACCGACGTGGTGAACCCGGTGGGTGGCGCCCAGCTGAAGGCGGAAGTCCGCATTGCGAAAGACTTTCCGAATCAGGTCGTGTCGTCGCTGCGCAGCTACCTGACCTCAGGGTCGAAGCTGGTGCGCGGCAACCTGTACCTGCAGCTATGTCAGGATGCGAGCTGCCAGACGCTTGTGTGGTCGGACAAGGTCAAGACCGATGCGCTGCTGGTCTCTGGCTCAACGATTCCGCTGTTGGTAGGCGGACTTCCGGCCGGCAGCTACTTTGCCCGCGTGGCATTGGACTCAAAGTACAGTCAGGACTACGGCGACGCGGCCGACCAGACGGGTTTCTTTGGTCCTTTCGATACGTTGCAGGCCGCGGGCACCGACCCCAAGCCGGCCGAAGGCAAGAACCCGCTGACTGGCACCACCGCCGTCACGCTGGCCGACGCCGCCCCCGCCGACATGGGCGAGGTCGTACTGGGCCACTTGCTGCTGCCGACGCCCGCATTTCCCGCCGCCACGGAAACGGGGCGGGTGGTTCTGGCGACCTCGGGAGAGGGCGGGTATCGCAACCACATCAAATCAGTGGACCTGTCGACGCTGGCCGTGGGCGCAGGTGTGGCGCCTCTGGTCGATGGCAAGCCGTTCGCGGGGGACCTGTGCGGTTTCGTGCGCGGTCAGGGCTCGTCGCTGCATGTGATGGGCGCGGGCGGCAAGGGCGCCTGGGTGTTCACCTACGATCTGGCGACCAACAAGTTCGCCACCAGCTCGGTCTACATTCCCCACCCCGACTGCGCGGACGGCAGCTGCCTGAGCCCCGGCCCTGAGTCGCTGCCGTGGCCCTGCCGCGGTGCCGCCGTGATCCAGAATGCCAAAACCCGCCTGTACTTGATCGACTTCAAGGGCGCCGGTGCGCTGACGACGACGGGGGCGTACCCCTTGATGGTGGTCGAGTTGGACGCCACGGGCGCGGGCAAGGTGCTGGAGAGCTACGACAAGTCGAAGAGCGATTTCCTCAGCACCAAGCGCATCTTCCGCGGCGCTGCCGTTGTCGGCGACGGCCTGTACTTGATGGAACCGTCGTGGTCCGGCCAGCTGGGCGACGAGGCCAAGACCGCAGGCAAGACGGCCGAGACGACGGTGTACCGGGTGCCGATCGGCGCCGACGGCAAGGTCGACTTTGCCAAGCGGGAGGCCTACTTGGCCGGAATCGCCAGCGAGAAGTGCGGCTCGACCAACGCCTGGCCACCGGGATTCGAGGCGGTGACGATCGGCGCCGAGACCGCGCTGCTGGTGGGCAGCGACGACGCGATTCAAGTGCTGTCGCCCACAGGCGCCAAGCTGACCGAGATCGACACGCGGGACTATGGTCGTCTGCCCGGGGCATTTGCCGTGTCGCCCGACGGCAAGTTGGCCTACGCGATGCCGCACTGCAAAAGCATCAGCAAGAAGGCCAAGGTGCTCAAGGGCATCGGCACGACGCGCACCGATCTGGACCGCCACGCCGTCGCCGTACTGGACCTTGCGGGCACGCTGCCCAAGCTGACGCAAACGACCGCCGACTATGACGTCGATCAGGTCGCCGACGGCGGCATCGACATGGAATTCCTCTATCTCAAGAGGGACTTGTTGCGCTGGTGCGAGACGTGCACGGGTCAGGTCCCGCCGACCGCCTACACGGGCCCCGCCATCACCGTAGGGACCAAGTCGCTGTTCCTTCGTGGCACCGGCACGGCTTCGATCGGCAAGAACTCCGCGGGCTTGGGCCAGGTGAGCGACATGGGCGTGTTCGATCTCGCGTCCGGTCTGGGCGTCGCGTTCCGCAAGTGGTCGATCTGGATGGACGGCCCCTCAGCCCGCTGGGGCTTCGACCTGAACCCGGCCAATCCAACCCGGACCTATGACGACGACCAGTCGGTCGGGGCGATGCTGTGGGTGAATCAGTAGGCCGGCGATCCGTAGACGCTAGAAGCCCTTGCACCGCGAGTCGTCGGCCTTCTTCCACGTCACGAACTTCGCCTGCGCGACCACGATCTCTTCGCAGCTGACGTCGCCGTTCTTGTCGGCATCCAGGTTCAGCCCGCCCTCATCGACCCGCTGCAGCGCAAATCCGCTGTGGGGCTGGTTGGGGTACGTGGGGAACGACTGCTCGCAGAACGCGCTCGAGCCGCCCAGCGTGATCTGGTCCACGTCGTGCAGACCGGCACCCTCGAAGCGACCGGGCCCCACCCACATCCCCTGCAGCGACGAAACCGCTCGGATCGCCACGTAGATCTGGCACAGCTTGCCGATCAGCAGCGTGGCCCCTGGCTTGCCGTCGCCGTCAGTGTCGAACACCTGCGGGTCGCCGGCGTCGGTCGGCATCGGGTCAGCGAAGGGCTGGTTGAGCTTGACGCCGTAAAGCTGGATCTCGGCAGAGCTCTCGTACGCCGTCGACGCGCCACTGGCGATGACCGTCGCGTCCACGTGCAGCGGCCCTACGGCCTGCAACAGCGGGGTCGGGAACACGGTCGCCTGCCCCAGCAACTGCGTGCTCGTGGCGCTGCACAGCGTTCGGGTCTCGTGCAACTGGTGGCCGTTCTGTTCGATTTGGACGCGCAGAATCTTGTAGCTGCGCAGCTCGAACCTCGCATCGGCAACGGCCACGCACGCAGACCAGTCGGTGGCCAGCGCCCAGGTGCCCGCCATCGTCGTCGACGGGTCGCCCGTGGCGGTCGCGTCGCCTGGCAGCGTGTCGGCCGTGGCCTCCACCGTGTCGAACACCTGATCGGCGAACTCGGCAGGCTCGGCGGCGGGCTCGCAAGCCACTGCTACGGCGACGAGTGGAAGCAGGAAGCGAAGGCATTTCAAAGGCATGGATCAAAACCTCCAGCGCATGTCAACGCCCATAGCGAGCAGGTCACCCCACGAGGTCCAGCCGGGAAAGCCGGGGTTGCCGGTCTGCAGGCCCTGGTATTCCGCGACCTTCTGACCCGTCGTTGGGTTGACGGTGTCGTCGGGGATCTCATCGCACACGACGGTGACGTCGGCGCCACAGGCAGGTGCAGGCGAGGTCTGGGCTTTGTTCGTGTCACGCGGCAGCAGGTGGTGCACTTGGACGTACCAGTCGACCTCCAGCGCACGGCCAAACAACTCGAGACCGTGGGTGGCGCCTGTCGTGGCGACGATCCTTGAATTGTCGACGTAATTCGTTCGGCCGGTTTGCTCCGGCACTGGCGATGGCTCCCACTGCAACCCCACCCGCAGGCGTCGGTCGCCGTCGGCACGGTGCTCCAGTCCGGCGCGAAGACTCAGTGTGTCGTTGAAGCCCGCAAGCTCATTCTGCGTGTCGACGTAGCCGCTCCAGCGCGACCACATCGCCTCGGCCACCACCGTCGTCGGTCCCAGCCACACCGCACCGCCCAGCGCCAGCTGGTCCGGGCTGTAGTTCATCCGCAACGTGACGTCCTGACGGATGGGGAAGCTGTCGGGGTCGGTCTGAAAGCCGTTGATCTGGATGCTGTTTTGCAGAACCATCGGAAAGTAGCTGGCACTGCGCCACGCCAGACCCGCACGCCACCTCTCGCCATGCACCAGCGCGCCAAGGTGCGGAGCCATGCGCCCCACCTGCTCGTTGTCGACCGCCAATCTAGCGTTGGCTTGGTCGACCGGGTCGTTCAGATACACGGAGCTACTGGCGTGCCCCGACGGCAGGATCGAGAAGCCGCCACCCAGAGACAGCCACGACAGCACTGGATAGCCGACGCCCAGCAGGATCACTTGGTGCTGCGACCGGCTGCCCAGCAGCTCGAAGTCCAGACGGTTGGACACGTATTGCTCGCGCTCGTCGGCAAAGCGGGTGCGCTGCATCCCCAAACGCGTCATGGGCAAGGAAAGCGCCACGCCGAACCGCAGCTTGTCCAACCCCAGCGAGCCGACGGCCCCCAAGCGGAAGTCGTAACTATCTGGGATGCCAGTGGTATCGCTTCGTCCCGCCAGCAGTTTCGAGGTAGGAACGGTCGCTGAGTCGTTGCCGAGATCCGGCAAGTCATAGCCCGCGGGTCGGGGCTTGAGCCGAATGCCTACCTGATCGAACGCGAGCGCCATGCCCACGGCCATGTGCGGCTGCGACAGCGCGAGGCCAGCCGGGTTGTGCCACAGCGCTGTGTAATCGTCGGCCCAAGCCGAGACGGCCGAGCCCATCGAGGCGGCGCGAGCAGAACCACCGAACAGTTCCATTGAGTTGGCCAACGCCGAGCGGGTCGTAACGGTCGACGCTAGCGCAAGCAAGAGCCACAGATGAAGAAGCGAACGGGAATTCAAGGGCACCTCCGCGGGCGGCCGAACGGGGAGGCGGGAGAATGACCGCAGACGCGCCGGAACGCAAAGGTCCGCCTCGCAGGATCACGATCGCGAGAGGTCGTTCGGACCGGCGTGCATCCGACCTCGCGCCATCGACGCCGCCATGCCGACCAGCGACATCACGGTCATCACGAGGAAGGCAACGTGGGTGGCCTGCAACAGCTGATCGTGATGCTGCGGGGCAATCTTCACCGCCCCCACAAAGGTCGACACCACGAACATCGCAAGACCCATGCTGACCATCTGCCCGACCAACCGCATCGTGCCCAGCAGCGCCGACGCAAGACCCAGCGAGCGGGGGTCGACCGAGCTCATCACCGCATTCGAATTGGGCGACGAGAACAGCGCAAAACCGCCGCCCAACAGCGCCAGACAGGTCATCAGGAACGACATCGAGGTCTCGGAGCTCAGGGTGGTGAGCATGGCCAAGCCCACCGCCGTCAGGAGCATGCCGCTGGTCGCCACCAGCCGCGGTTCGACCTTGTCCGACAGTCGGCCGGCAAACGGCGAACACAGGGCCATGACGATCGGCTGCGGCAGCATGACAAGGCCTGCGTCTTGCGGTCCCATGCCGCGGACGTACTGCAGGTACAAGCTGAGGAAGAAGCCTGCCCCGAACGTGGCCGCGTAGTGGATGAAGGCCGCCAAGTTCGAGAGCGCGAACACCCGATTCTCGCGGAACAGCCGCAGGTCCAACACCGGACTTGCCGTGCGCCCGACCCACCAGACAAACACGACCAGCGCCAAAGCCGACAGTCCCATCCCCGCAAAGCCCAGCGGCTGCGGCACGCGCGCCAGCCCCAACATGCCCAGCAGCAGCGTCACGCCGTACAGCAACGCCCCGGTCTTGTCGAAAGGCTCACCGCGCGCCCCCGCCCAGTCCCCGTGCAGCCGAAACTGCACCAGACCGTACGCCAGGGTCCCGAACGGCACGACGACCAGAAACACCGCGCGCCACCCCAAATGCTGGGTCAGCAAGCCGCCCACCACCGGACCGGCAACGAGGCCCAAGTAGGTGAAGAAGACGGTGATGCCCAACACCTTGCCCCGCTCGCCCGCCGGAAAGACCGAGGAGAGAATGGCGAGACCGGTGCCGAAATTCATCGCCGATCCCAAACCTTGCACAACGCGCAAGGCGATCAGCGTGGGACCGTTGGGTGCCAGAGCACACGCGCCGGAAGCCAGCGTGAAGATCGCGACGCCCAACGCAAACACTCGCTTGCGCCCGTAGATGTCGGCCAGGCGGCCCATCGGGACCAGAAAGATGGCGGTGGAGAGCAGGTAAACGGTCGCCACCCAGTTCAGATCGACCGCGTCCAAGCCGAAGTCGGCGCCAAGCGTCGGCAGCGCGACGTTGATCGACGACCCGGTGAAGGGGGCAAGGAACGCGCTGGCGGCGGCCGCGGTCAGTGCGGCGCGGCGCAGGGCGAGGTCGGCGGGAGGGAGGGTCGGGGGCACGGAAGACGAGGGCATGGTCACGAGGGGTTCATCCTGGCCGAGGTCACGGCCCCTTGGCCGCGTCCTGCAGCAGCTTGCGCAGGTTCTCCACGTTCGCCGGAACCGACAGGTCGGTGTCGACGGTGCCGTTGGCGGGAAGCCAGACCTGCAGCCGACCCTGTCGGTCGTACACGAAGAAGTCGTCCTTGCCGCCGCCCTGCTGGGCCCAAGCGTTGACCTCGGTGGTGTCCTGGAACAGCGGATAGGCGGCAACATCGCTCATCAGGTGCTGAAACAGCTCGAGCTTGGCCTGGTTGATGGCGACGATCTGGACGGGCGTTCCGTTGGTGTCGAACTCTTTCTGCAGCGTGTCGAGTCTCCCAGCCTGGGAGAGGCAGTAGCCTCAACTCGCGGAGAAGAGGGCCACCAGCACCGCCTTGCCCTGAAAGGTCTGAAGTCCGTACGTCTGTTGAAATTTTGCACTGAGCGGCTGGAAGTCGGCCAGCTGCCACGTCGGCCACTGGGCGCCGGGGCAGACGGGCGTGTCGCCGCCAGAGGTACAGTCGGGGGGCGGCGTGGTCTCGACCGGGTCGGTGGGGACCTCGCACGCGGCGAACGCAACCAGCGCGCCGACCAGCAGAGCCATCCAAGTGTTGCAGCGGGTCACGGGACCTCCTGTTGGCGAACGAACGGGGACAGATGTGGGGTGAACGGGCGTCGGCGCAGGTCAGCCGTTCGGCCCGAAGCCAAGAATCCGGTAGTTGCCGCTCTTGGCGTCCTTTTCGATGTCAAGCAGACCCTTTTCCGCAGCGGTTTCGAGCATGTGGCCGAATGTGCGGAAACCGTGTCTCTTTTCGTTGAACTCGGGGCGACGGCGCTTGAGGCTCTGCTTGAGCATCGACGCCCAGACGACTTCGGTGTCGCTGCGGTCGGCAAAAATGTCGTCCAGCGTCTCGAGCACAAGCTCCATCGGATCGCCTGCGGGAGCCCCTTCCACAGGTTCAGCAACCGCTGGGGCGGGGGCCAGTGCGCTGAATTCGATCTGCGCTTTCTTGCTTTGGGTCGTCTTGCCCTTGCTGCCCTTGCCGGACCGCCCTGAGGCAGCGGGGGCAGCCTCGGCTTCGACGGACTCAGGCACATCAGAGCGGCGACCGCCAGATCGCGGCGAGGCAGCCGTCGACGTCACCGCCGCGCCAACGGCGGTCGGTGCGGACACGGTGGGCTCAGACTTGGCGTCCTTGTCGCGGGGCTTGGCCGCCGCCTTCTTGGCGCGCGGCGCGTCGGCGATGAGGTCGTCGTAAAAAATGAACTCGTCGCAATTCGACACCAGCAGGTCGCTGGTCGAGTTGCGCACGCCGACTCCGACGACCTTCTTGTTGTTCTCGCGCAGCTTGGAGACCAGGGGCGAGAAGTCGCTGTCGCCGCTGACCAACACGAAAGTGCTGACGTGCTCTTTGGTGTAGCAGAGGTCCAAAGCGTCCACGACCATGCGAATGTCGGCCGAGTTTTTGCCGGATTGCGACAGCACCGGGACCTCGATCAACTCGAAGTTGGCGCGATGCATCTCCTTTTTGTACTCGCGGTAGCGCTCCCAGTCGGCGTACGCCTTCTTGACCACGATCGTTCCGCGCGACAACAGCCGCTCGAGCACCTTGTGGATGTCGAACTTGGACTGGCCGCGAACGTCGCGCACCCCAAGCGCCACGTTTTCGAAATCACAGAAGATTGCCATCGTCGGTACGTCGTCCTTGGCCATCTTCGCCTCCGGCTGCTTGGGTTGCCGGGCGACGGTACAGGACCGTGACAAGGGGCGCAACCGAACGTGTTCCCGCCCCCTTGGAAGCCGCTTGCATCGCATCTATCATGCCGCCCTACCCGCGCCCGCGGGCGGTCCGCAGTTGTCAGATAAGTGGAGGCAATCGCTTATGAAAGACGTAGACCCGGCCGTCATCCGCACCCTCGCTCTCATCGGCCACCAAGGTTCCGGCAAGACCAGCCTCGGCGAAGCCATGCTCTTCAACGGCGGCGTCACGCCCCGGCAGGGTTCCGTGGATACGCGGTCCAGCACGTTCGACTTCGAACCTGAAGAGCAGGATCGCGGTGGCTCCATCGCCACTACATTCGCTACCTTGAACTTCTCAGGTCGGCGCTATCACGTCATCGATACCCCCGGAGACGGCAGCTTCGCGCACGAGCCCCGCGCCGCGATGGCGGCAGCGGATTCCGTCGTGTTGGTCGTGTCGGCGGTCGACGGCGTCGAAGTCGAGACAGAGCGCAACTGGAACACAGCAGTCGAGTTGGGTCTGCCCCGTGTCATCTTCATCAACAAGATGGACCGCGAGCGCGCGAATCCGGAAAAGACCGTCAAGGAGATCAAGGAGATCCTCAACGTCCGCCCGGTGCCGCTGCAGGTGCCGATCGGCAAGGAAGATCAGTTCAAGGGCATCGTCGACCTGCTCCGCAAGGAGGCGCACTTCTTCAAGACCGACGGCAGCGGCAAGACCGACAAGGGTCCCGTCCCCGCGGATCTGGTGGCCGAGGTCGATACCGCCTATCTGGAGCTCGTCGAGTGCGCCGCAGAGGGCGATGACTCCCTGCTCGAGAAGTACTTCGAGGCTGGCGAGCTGACGACGGAAGAAGTCTTCCGCGGCGTCGAGAAGGGCATCCGCTCTGGCAAGCTGGTGCCGATGCTGTACGGCTGCGCCACGGGGAATCGGGGGGTGCAGCGGCTGCTCGAGGTCGGCTCGGTGCTGCCTTCGCCCCTGGATCGTCCGGCCCGCATGACGGTGGAAGGCGGCGACGTGCCGGCCGACCCGAACGGCCCCTTCGCGGCGCTGGTCGTCAAAACGCTGATCGACCCCTATGCGGGCACCATCAACGTCCTGCGCATCATGCGCGGCACGCTGACGCCTGAGTGCGAGGTGCGCAACGCAACGCTGGGCCACAGTGAGCGCGTCGGCGGTCTGTACTGGCTCGAGGGCAAGAAGCTGAAGGACTGCCAAGCGGCCACGGTCGGCGACGTCGTCGCGGTCACCAAGCTGAAGGACACCCACACGGGCAACACGCTGTGCGACAAGGCCGCGTCGGTGAAGCTCGAGTTCCCGGCGTTCCCGCCCGCGATGAGCACCTTCATCATCCGCCCCGCCACCAAGAGCGACGAAGGCAAGGTGCGCGAGGGTATGCGTCGCCTGACCGAGGAAGACCCCTGCCTGCGCTTGGGCAACGACGAGCTCTCCAAGGAACTCACGCTGTCTGGCGGCAACCCGGCGCACGTCGAGATGCAGGTCGTTCGCCTCAAGCGCAAGTACGGCACCGAGGTCGAGCTCTCGCTGCCGCCCGTGCCGTACCGCGAGACCATCCGCGGCACGACCGAGATCGAAGGCAAGCACAAGAAGCAGACGGGCGGTCGCGGCCAGTTCGCTGTCGCGTGGCTGAAGATCGAGCCGAACAGCGAGAAGGTCTTCGAATTCGTCGACGCGATCGTCGGCGGGTCGATTCCGCGCAACTTCATCCCCGCGGTCGAGAAGGGCGTGGTCGACGCGATGGACCACGGTCCGCTCGCCGGCTATCCCGTCACCAACGTGCGGGTGACGGTGTTCGACGGCAAGTACCACGATGTCGACTCGTCGGAAGCCGCGTTCAAAATGGCCGGATCCAAGGGCTTCAAGGGCGGCTTCCTCAAGTGCCACCCGCTGTTGCTCGAGCCCATCGTCCGCATGACCATCAGCGTGCCGGAAGTGAACGTGGGCGACGTGATGGGCGACATCACTTCGCGCCGCGGCCGCGTGTCGAACACGGAGTACGGTGCCCGCTCGGTCGTGACCGCCTCCGTCCCGCTGGCCGAGGTGCAGAATTACGCCCCCGTGCTGCGCGCAATGACGCAGGGCAGAGGCACATTCACCTGGGAGCACGCCGGCTTCGAAGAGGTTCCGGCACAACTGCAGGAGAAGATCATTGCGGCGTCGACCCGCAAGGTCGAAGACGAGGAAGACTAGTCCTCCGCGCCCCCGGTGTCAGGCCTACACCAGCCCCGCCACCATCCTTGCCACCGTGATCAGCAGGAACGCCGCGAAGATCCTTCGCAAGGCGACCGTGCTGACACGGTGCGCGGTGGCGACCCCAATCGGCGCGAACAGCACCGTCATCGGCGTCAGCAGGGCCACCCCCAACAGGTGCACGTAGCCCACCGAACCCGGCGGCAGCAGCGGGTTGCCCCAGCCCGTCCATGCGTAACCGATGGCGGCAGGCAGGGCCACGAACACGCCAAACACCCCGGCCGTCCCCACCGCACGCAAGGTCGGATGACCCAAGGCGATCAGCAGCGGCACACTCACCGCCCCACCGCCCACGCCCAGCAACGCCGACAATCCGCCAACCCCAAGGGCCAGGACGCGCTGCAGCAACGGCCGGGACCGTGTGCGTTCGGGATTACCCTTTTCCTGTGCGGCCTTGGCACTGTCAGAGCGCTTGCGCAGCAGGTCGATGGCAATGCCCGACGCCAGCACTCCGAACCCAATCGTCAGCACAGAACCGCGAGCCTGCCCTGCCACCAGCGTCCCCAGCGCCGAGCCGACCAGCAGCCAAGGCGCCCAACGCTTCAGTGTGGCCGCATCCACCGAACCGCGCCGCGCGTGCGCCCGCCCCGACGTGATGGCAGTTGGCAGGATGCTCGCGAGGGAAGTGCCCAGCACAAGGTGCATCCGAATGGACTCGTCCACGCCAATCAATGCGAACAATTGCAGCAAGAACGGCACCATCACGATGCCGCCGCCCACGCCGAGCATGCCTGCGACGAAGCCGGTGAAGGCTCCGGTGACCAGCAGCGCGGCCGCCAAGGAGGCCAGCCACAGCGGGCCGTGGGTGAGAAGCGAGGTCATGGGCAAGGTCCGTGGCCCGATGCGCGGGCTTGAGCGAGGGTAGCCGCGCGTGGGGCGCCCGGCAATTTCGAAGCCGAGCAAACCCATGGTAATCTCCGCATCCTCGGCACCGCGCACAGCGCACACCCGCCGCTCGACGGAGCCCCCGCCCATGTATCTGGAACGCGCCCGGACCTTGCGAGGCCTCTACGCCGTGCTCGACGTCCTGGGCATTTCGATTGCCTTTGTGCTCGCCTACTTCGGTCGCGAGTGGCACGACCAGCTGCCGCTGCTGCGGTCGATACCGTCGACGCCATGGGCGCCGCTGTCGGAAGAGCGCGCCATCTACACCGTGCTGCTGATCGTCAGCATGGGCTCGTGGATCTGGGGACTGCGAGGACGCCGCCGCTACATGCGGGTGCATCGCGGCTCTTGGTGGCGAATCTTCGGTCACCATTTGCGGGGACTCGGCTGGGCCATTCTCGCGACCTCGGCTGTGGTGTTCGCGCTCAAGTTCGAGACGGTCAGCCGTCTGTACTTTGGCTACTACTTCGCCATCGGCTTTGTGGCACTGATGGCCAAGGACCTGTTTCTGGGTCGGGTGTTGCGCAGGCTGATGGCCAGCCAGACGGTGCGCCGCCACGCCTTGGTGATCGGCAGCGGTCAGCCCGCGTCGTGGTTCACGCAGGTGTTGTCCGCGGACGACGACGGCTTGGGGCGCCCCACCGTGGGCGTTCTGACACCGGACGACGAGACGGCGCAGGAGATCGGCGGCCAACCCGTCCTGGGACGCTTCAGCGATCTGGACCGCGTGCTGGTGGAACGACCGGTTGACGAAGTGTTCATCGTCGGCAGCGCCCGGCAGCTGGCCGAGCTGGCGCCGACGGCACAGACGCTGATCGAGCGCGGCCGGATCGTCAGCTTTGTTGCAACCTTGCAGGCAGGACCCCACGGCGTCAGCGGCCGAGTGACCGAGTTCGCTGGCATTCCGATGGTGTCGTACGGCCCGATGCCGCGCGATCCCGTGTCTGCGGGTGCCAAGCGGGTGCTGGACGCAGTCGTGGCGGGTGTGGCGCTGGTGGTGCTGTCGCCGCTCTTTCTGGTCGTTGCCGTGCTGCTGAAGCTGCTGGACCCAGGCCCTGCGCTGTTCCATCAGGATCGGCTGGCCCGCGGCGGACAGCTGTTCAAGATCCACAAGTTCCGTACGATGCGGGTCAATGCCGAGGCGCTGCTGCGGGCCGACGAGGCGCTGTACCAACGCTACGTGGCGAACGACTTCAAGCTGCCTGAGCAGGAGGACCCGCGCGTGTCACGGCTCGGGCGTTTCCTGCGCAAGTCCAGCTTGGACGAGCTGCCGCAGCTGTGGAACGTGTGGGTGGGCGAGATGTCACTGGTCGGCCCGCGCCCCATCGTGCCGGCGGAGATCGACCACTACCGACCGTACGCCGACCTGTTCCTGTCGGTACGACCGGGCGTGACTGGCTACTGGCAGGTGTCCGGGCGAAGCAATGTTCGCTATCCCGAGCGGGCTTTCCTGGACCTCGACTACATCGCCCACCACCGCTTGACGGACGATCTGTCGATCCTGTTCAAGACGCTGCCGGCGGTGCTGCTGCGCAAGGGCGCGCACTAGTCCTCGCCCTTTCTTCTGGTAGAACCGCTACTTGTTCGTGCGAAAGCCGAACGCCGTGTACAGCGGGCAGCTGCCGATCAGCCCCGTTGCCAGCGGCACGATGCCCACCAGGCCCCAAGGCGTATGGGGGCCGACGAACACGATCGCCAGAAGACCTGCGCCGATGGCAACCCGCAACACGCGTTCGATGGCGTGCTCGTTGATGGGGAACAGCTTGGACATGGTGGGGCTCCTGTGTGGATGAGTCTTGTCGGTGCAGGCCCGCCCGGGGACGCAACTGCGCCTGCCGCAAGCCTGCCAACACCGACAGCCGTAAGAGACCCTCGACGACACAAAGGGTTCGACGCCCCAGCCACATTTCTGCGGGTCAGTCTTCCAGCGTCGACGTGTCGCCCTCAGGCAGTCCCTGAGCGCGCGCCCGCAACAGCCGGCGCATGATCTTGCCGGACCTCGTCTTGGGCAGGGCGTCCATGAAGTCCAGCTTCTCTGGGCGCGCAATCGGCCCCACCTCACGCCCCACGTGCTGGATCAGCTCGTCGTGCAGCTCGTGCGAAGGCGACCGCCCCGCTTTCAGCTGAACATAGGCGTGAATCGCATGGCCCTTGAGCTCGTGCGGCACGCCGATGACCGCGGCTTCGGCGACGGCGGGGTGGCTGACCAGCGCGGACTCGACCTCGGCCGTACCCAAGCGATAGCCCGAGACCTTGATGACGTCGTCGACGCGGCCGATGATCCAGAAATAGCCGTCTGCGTCCATCCTTGCGGAATCACCTGTGAAGTACTTGCCGGGATAGGTGGACCAGTACTGCTGGACGTACCGCTCGGGGTCGCGCCAGATGCCCCGGAGCATCGACGGCCATGGCCGCGTCAGCACCAGCTTGCCTTCTTCTCCCACCGCCACGGGCTGGCCTTGGTCATCGACAATCTGCGCCTCGATGCCGGGGAAGGGCAGCGTGCCCGAGCCGGGCTTCAGCGGCAGCGACGGCACCGGGGTGATCATGAAGCTGCCGGTCTCGGTCTGCCACCACGTATCGATGATGGGACAGCGACCGCCGCCGATGACGCGGTGAAACCAGCGCCACGCCTCGGGATTGATCGGCTCGCCGACGGACCCCAGCAAGCGCAATGACGACAGGTCGTGGCGGTTGGCCCACGCCTCGCCAAAGCGCATCAAGCCGCGAATGGCCGTGGGCGCGGTGTAGAGGATGTTCACGCCGTATTTCTCGACGACGCGCCACCACCGGTCCGGATAGGGGAAGGTCGGCGCGCCTTCGTAAATGATCGAAGTGGCCCCCAGAATCAGCGGGCCGTACACGATGTAGCTGTGACCGGTGATCCAGCCCGGGTCGGCCGCGCACCAGAAGCGGTCTTCAGGGCGCAGGTCAAAGGCATACTTCATCGTCGTCGCGACGCCCACCTGATAGCCGCCGTGGGTGTGCAGAATGCCCTTGGGCTTGCCGGTCGTGCCCGACGTGTACAGCAGAAACAGCGGATGCTCGGCGTCGACGATCTCAGTGGCGCACTGCCCCGGGTTCTTGGCCAGCGGCAGCGACATCAGCTCGTCGTAGAAGTAGTCGCGCCCCACCTCCATCTTCACCGGCAGGTTCGTGCGCTTCACCACCACTACGTGCTCGACCGTGCCCGCTCGCTGCAGCGCCTCGTCGGCAATCTCCTTCAGCGCGATGACCTTGCCGCGCATGAAGCCGCCGTCGGCCGTGATCAGCACCTTGGACTCCGAGTCCTGGATGCGCTCGGCCAACGCTTCGACCGAGAAGCCGCCGTACACCACCGAGTGCACCGCCCCCAGTTTTGCGCAGGCCAGCATGGCAATCGGCAACTCGAGCACCCGCGGCAGGTAGATCGTGACGCGATCTCCCTTCACCACGCCCATGCTCTTGAGGATGTTGGCGAACTGGCAAACCTCGCGGTTCAGCGCGTGGTACGACATCGTGCGCACGGTGCCGTCCTCACCCTCCCAGATGTAGGCCAGCTTGTTGCGGGTGGCGGTGGCCTGATGGCGGTCCAAGGCGTTGGCGACGATGTTGGTCTTGGCGCCCACAAACCACTGGAAGAACGGGGCATTCGAGTCGTCCAGCACCTGCGTCCAAGGCTCAGCCCAAGCGAGCTCACGCGCTTCCGCCTCCCAGAACCCAAGCGGGTCGGCCGAAGCCTTGGCGCGCAATGCGTGGTAGTCCGGCACGCGGGTACGTGCTGCCTGAAGCGGGTCGGGAGCCCAGACTTCCCCGTGTGAGTCATTGCGTACGTGATCTCCGTCGGCAGCCATGGGGCGCTCCTTTGCAGGTTCAGGTGGGCGGGGGGATGGAGAGCTTCTACCCGCTTTCGCTGCACCTGCAAAGCCGCCGACGCCAAGCCCTTCCGATGGCTGCGGATTGCGCGGTCAGGCCCCAAGCGTCCGCAACGCAGCCCTGATCAGGGCGACGTGCCGCTCCTCTTCCGACAGCAGCTCCTGCAAGTGGTCCGGGTCCCACTCGGGCGGCATGGCCCGCTTCAACGCCGCGTAGAACGCGACCGCGGCCTCCTCCATCCGCAGCGCCACACGCAGCACGTCTGCAGGCGACTCCTGCCCCGACAGCCAGTCCGTGGCATCGCGGGCTTGCGGGAAGATGCGTCCCGGTGCCAGCGAGCGCAGGTAGGCCCCCGTCACTTCGTCCAAGTCCGGCACAGACGACTCCTGCTGGGACGTCAGGGCCTTCTGTTGCAGGTCCTCGAAGTACGCCTCGTGACCGTGTTCCTCGACGGCCAGGGTATGCAACAGCCGACGCGCCGTCTCGTGCGTCGCGCGAGCACTGGCCTCCCGGTAGAAGCGAGCCCCCTCGCGCTCGATTTCTTTAGCAATCTCAAGCACTTCCATGTAGTTGAAAGAAGTCGCCATGCAGCCTCCCACTTCCCTTGCAGTTGGGTTCGTCCTTCGGTGGCCGGCGCGGCAGCGCATCGCGTCGGGACCGCTGAGCCCGCAGTGGCCAAACCGTACCCTATCGCGCCGATTCCGCACAGACGAACGTGATGTGGGGCCAAGAGGGGGCTTTACCGTTCTCGTTCTTGTCACGCCGCTCTGCAAGAGAGTATCGTGGCAAGGCTACCTTGTCCGAGGCATCGCCTGCGCCACACGGAGTCACCATGTTCTCCACGATTTTCGGTTCTTCTCGTCGCTCGGCCGCGTTTCACACGGTCTGCGTAACGGCTTGGCTTGTGACCGCATCCGGCTGTGTGGGTGGCGGCGATGAAATCGTCGGCGGTCCGGCCATCGAAGATCCGGGGGACACGACCGCCGACACCGACGTCGTGGCCACTTGCGCCACTGGCTGCAACGACGGCAACCCCTGTACTGACGACAAGTGCGAGAACGGCACCTGCGTCAACACGCCCAACACCCTCGCTTGCGACGACGGCAACGTGTGCACTTCCGGCGACATGTGCGCGGCCGGCAGCTGCTCGGGCGCGATGAAGAACTGCGACGACGGCAACCCCTGTACCACCGACAGCTGCGACAAGGACGGCGTCTGCCTGCACCCGCCCGGCACCGGCGAGTGCGACGACGGCAACCCGTGCACCCAGATCGGCGCTTGCAAGGCGGGCATGTGCATCGCTGGCCCCGCCGTGAAGTGCGAAGACTCCAATCCCTGCACCACCGACGTCTGCGACCCCGCCAAGGGCTGCACGTACCCCGCTGCGGAGGGTCCGTGCGACGACGGCACCCTATGCTCGGCGTTTGACACCTGCGCCAACGGCGTGTGCGTACCGGGCAAGGTCAAGGACTGCAACGACAGCAGCCTGTGCACGCTGGATTCCTGCGACCCCGCCACCGGCGCCTGCAAGAACGCCCCGATCGTCGTGCCGTGCAGCGATGGTAACTTGTGCACCAAGGACGACGCGTGCATCGACGGCGCCTGCCAGGGTCAGCCGATCGCCTGCAACGACGACAATCCGTGCACCAACGACGGCTGCGATCCGGCCGTCGGCTGCACTACCGCGATGAACATGGCGCCTTGCGACGACGGCAATGCCTGCACCAAGAACGACGTGTGCGTGGCGGGCGTGTGCGACGGCACCAAGTTCAAGCCGCTGGACTGCGACGACAACAGCCTTTGCACGACGGACAGTTGCGACCCCAAGGTCGGCTGCCTCCACGTCAACAAGGACGGCGCGCTCTGCGACGACGGCAACGACTGCACCGACAGCGACACGTGCAAGGACGGCCAGTGCCAGGCTGGGGCCAACACTTGCCAGTGCGTCACCGACGCGGACTGCGCGATCAAGGAAGACGGCAACCTCTGCAACGGCACGCTGTACTGCGACAAGACCTCGTTCATCCCCAAGTGCGTGCTGAATGCGGCCACCATCGTGACCTGCGCGGCCAGCGGCGACGTCTGCAGTAACGTTGCTTGCAACCCCCTGACCGGCAAGTGCGACGCCACGGCCGTTCCCGACGGCACCGGGTGTGACGCGGACGCCAGCGTCTGCACGGCCGCCGACGCCTGCAAGTCTGGAGCGTGCCTGCCCGGCGCGGTTGTCGACTGCGACGACAAGAACCCCTGCACCGACGACGTCTGCAAGCCCGCCGTGGGCTGCGTGCACAGCGCCAATACGGCCGCGTGCGACGCCGATGGCAACGCCTGCACCGCTGGCGACACCTGCTCCAACTCGACGTGCGTGCCGGGCGTCGCCAAGAAGTGCGACGATGGCTTGGCTTGCACCCAGGACTCGTGCAACCCGCAAACCGGCAACTGCGTGTTCAACGGCGCGGCCTTCGACGGCGACCCTTGCGATGCCGACGGTTCGGTGTGTTCGGTGGGCGACGCCTGCAAGTCCGGTTCCTGCGTCAAGGGCACTGCCTTGAAATGCGACGACGGCAACCCGTGCACGCAGGACGCCTGTGACGCGGTGTTGGGCTGCACCCAGGCCGCCAACGCCGCATCATGCGACGACGGCAATGCCTGTACCTCTGGCGACGCGTGCTCTGGCGGCAAGTGCGCCTCGGGTCAGGTCAAGGCCTGCATCGACGGCGACAAGTGCACCACCGACGGGTGCAACGGAGCGACCGGACTGTGCACCTTCGCTGCGATTCCCGGCTGCAGCAACCAATGCACGAAGAACGCTGACTGCGACGACGGCAAGGTCTGCACCGACGACACCTGCAGCAACGGCATCTGCAAGAACAGCGCGAATACGGCTGCTTGCAGTGACGGCGACATCTGCACCGAGGGCGACGCCTGCAAGGATGGCGCGTGCCAGTTCGCCAAAGCAAAGAATTGCGACGACGGCAACTCGTGCACGGACGACTCGTGCGACCCCAAGTTGGGCTGCGCGTCGTTGGCCAACGCCAAGACCTGTGATGCGGATAGCGACGCGTGCACTGTGGGTGATGCCTGCAGCAACAAGGTGTGCGTTGCTGGTCTGCCCAAGAACTGCGACGACTACAACCCTTGCACGGCAGACGCTTGCGAGGTCGCGACAGGCAAGTGCCTCAACTCGGGGCCGCCCAAGGACGGGACCGGCTGTGACGCAGACGGGTCGTTGTGCACGGTGGGCGACGCCTGCAAGACCGGATTCTGCGTCAAGGGCACCACGCTGACGTGCGACGACGGCAACCCCTGCACCGCCGACACCTGCCTGCCGACCAAGGGCTGCCAGTTCGCCGCGACCACCGGCCCGTGCGACGACGGCCTGGGCTGCACCGTCAACGACGCGTGCGCCAACGGCAAGTGCGCGTCTGGCGCCCCCAGAGACTGCAACGACAACGAGAAGTGCACGACCGACTCCTGCGACGCCGCCACCGGCAAGTGCGTCTCCATCGGCATCGCCGGCTGCGGCAACTTCTGCGCGGTTGCGACCGACTGCAACGACAAGAACGGCTGCACCGACGACACATGCAAGAGCAACCAGTGCGTGTTCACGGCCAACGTGAAGGCGTGCGCCGACGGCGACAAGTGCCTGCTGTCGGGTCAGTGCGCTGCCGGCAAGTGCGTCAACGGCACGTCGGTGAACTGCGACGACGGCAACAGCTGCACCGACGACGCCTGCGACCCCAAGACGGGCGGCTGCCTGTTCACGGGCAATGCAGCGCCGTGCAACGACGGCAACGCCTGCACGCTGAACGACGCCTGCAAGTACGGCAAGTGCACCGCGGGCGCGGCCAAGGACTGCAGCGACGCCAACGTGTGCACCGACGACACGTGCAACACGACGACGGGCGTGTGCGGCTACGCGAACAACACCAAGTTCTGCGACGACGCCAACGCCTGCACGTCAGGTGACGTCTGCGTCGCTGGCAAGTGCACCGCGGCCATCGCCGGTCTGTTCGAGTCCGACATCGGCACGGGCGTCGCCGGCTTCAAGAACGGCACGGCCAAGGACGCGCAATTCAACTTCCCGCAGTCGATCGCCCGCGACACCACAGGTGCGTTCCTGGTCACCGACCTGCTGAACAACCGCATCCGCAAGGTCGCCGCCGACGGCACCGTGACCACGTTCGCAGGCACGGGAGCCCCCGGACTGGTCAACGGTCCGGCCGCCACCGCCCAGTTCAGCGCCCCCACCGCGCTCGCATTCGACCGCAAGGGCAACCTGTTCGTCGCCGACTACCACAACAACGCGGTGCGCAAGATCGACACCTCCGGCAACGTGACGACCTACGCGGGCACCGGTACTTCGGGCTGGAAGGACGGCAAGGCGACCGAGGCCCTGTTCGCCCAACCGGTTGGCTTGGCGGTCGATGACGCCGGCGTCTACGTCAGCGAGGCGGGCAATCACACCGTCCGCATGATCACCCACCCCGACCCGACCACCGACCCGCCGAGGATCAGTCAGGTCATCACCCTCGCGGGTGGCGGCGTTGCGGGCTACAAGGAGGACGTCGGCAAGGCGGCGCGCTTCAACTCCCCCGTCGGACTCGCGACGGGTCCCAACGGCACCATCTACGTCGCGGACTCGGGTAACCACCGCATCCGCCGCGTCGCATCCAACGGCTACACGGTGACCATCATCGGCAGCAGTTCGGGCTACAAGGACGGCAATGCCGCTGAGGCGCTGTTCAGCTTCCCCGTCGGCCTCACGTTCGCCCCTGGCGGCGACCTGCTCATCGCCGACCGGCAGAACCTGCGCATCCGCGCGCTTGGCGTGGACGGCTTGGTGCGCACCATCGCCGGCGACGGCACGACGGACCAGCTCAACGAGCCGTCGGGCATGGTGGCCAATGGTCAGGGCCGCATCCTGATCGTGGATCAGAAGAACAGTCGCCTGCGCGTGCTGAAGCTGGCTGCGATGGTGTGCGAGGACTTCAACCTGTGCACCTCGGACGCCTGCGACCCCAAGACGGGCGGCTGCGCAGCGACCACGCTGAAGGACGGCACTGCGTGCAGCATTTCGTGTCTGGACAACTCGGTGTGTCAGACCGGCACGTGCGTGGAGGGCTCGCCCAAGAACTGCAACGACTACAATGCGTGCACTTGGGACTACTGTGGTGCAGGCGTCTGCAAGTACGCTCCGGCCATCGGCGTGCCCGGCTGCCCGTAGACGCGCAGTCCAAGCTTCTGCTCCACACGCAAGGGGGAAGGATGAACGACTTGCCAAACCGGCGGAGGCGTCCGGCACTCCCGTGGCTTCCGTCGATCATGGCGCTGGCGCTGCTGTCGTGCAGCGAGACGGCGGAGACGCCACCCAGTTGGCAGCCCGGCGACTCGGTCATCACGCCGGACTCGGTCGAAGGCGATGCCCTGACGGATGCGGTGGGCGACGCTGCCGAGGAGGACGCGACACCCACGCCCGACACCCAGGGCGTAGACAGCGTCGATGCCGTGCAACCGACGGACACACAGTCCAAAACTGCCAAGATCGTCGTCAAGCTCAAGGGCATCGAGACGTCCCTGCTGGTGTTTCAGCCCTTGCGCTCGCAGCCGAAATCGCCCGTCAAAGCCGCGGCCGAGATCTTCAACGTGGGCGACGGACCGTTGGTGATCGCCGACGTGGGCTGGCAGTCGGATTCGCTGCAGCTGGCCATCGACTGGGCCTGGCAAGAGCCGTTCACGTTCGAGGACTTGCCGCTGACGATCGAGCCTGGCGCCAAGCGGTCGTTCCTGGTCACGTACGACCCGAACCAGCCTGGCGACGACCAGGGTACCGGGCGGCTGACGCTGAAGACCAACGACCCGAAGAAGCCGGACCTCGAGCTGCTGTTCTCGACACCGTGTACGGGCGCCAAGCCGCTGCTGCAGCCGCAGAGCCACGTGTTCGTCAACGCGAGTCCGCAAACGCCGCAGCAGGTGTGCATCCAGCTGGGCAACATCGGCTGCGAGCCTTTCGAGGTTCAGGGGGCCACGATCCAGCCCGCCGACGACCAGTACGCCATTGTGCAGGTGCCGAATTCCGGCTCGGAGATCCCGCAAGTCGGCCAAGCCCCCAACTTTGCCGATCAATTGATGAAGCTGCAGATCTGTGTGCAGTTCAAGCCCAACGGGTCCAAGTCGCCCAGCCCGGTCGAACTGGTCGTTCAGGTCAAGCAAGGGGTGGAGACGCGCATGGCCAAGGCCAAGCTGTCGGCGACGTGGCAGGCGGACAGTGGCTTTGCGCTGACGTGTGACACAGGTGCACACCTGTTCGACTTCGCCTCGGCCGCCAAGCGCTCGTGCACGCTCGAAAATCTGGGTCCGGCCGGGCTGGCGGTCTACACCGCCGGTGTCGTTCCCGTCCTCGAGTCGCAGCAGCAGGACGTGCTGGACAAGGCGTTTGCGCTGCAGGTCCTGATGGGCGCGCCGGTGTTGTTGCCGGTCAACATCGCTGCGGGCAGTTCAACGACGTTCCAGCTCGGGTTCACCGCCCCCGCTGGCAACCCGCCGCTGCCCGCACGTCTGGATCTCTGGTGGAACCAAGCGGGGGTGCCGCAGAAGTGGGCCATCCCCATCAGCGCCGGGACGTGCAAGGCGCCTGCCCCGGAGTTCGGTCCCAATCCCCTCGGCTTCCACGCGCCCAGTGGCGGCAAGTCCCACACCGTCTGGGTCTTCAACCAGAGCTGCAGCCCGCTGCGACTGATCAAGGCTTGCACCACGCTGTTCAACGTCACACAAGACACGCCGTGCGAGACCGGCGCCGAGTCGGCGGAATACACGGACACTTTCGAGGCCAAGACCGTCGCTCCGTGGGGAACCACTTCGATCCCGGTGCAATTCCAGCCCGGCGCGTCACAGTCCGCCCCGCACTACGGCATCCTGCATGTCTACTGGTGCGCGGGCGAGTGGACGGCCAACGCGTGCAAGGGCAAGACGTTGATCACCAAGGTCAACCTCGAGGGATCCAGCCGCGCCGACGTGACACCCCCGCAGCTGGCCCTGCAGCCCGTGGTCGGAGCCCAAGCGGGCAAGGTCCTGCGCATCAAGGCAAACGTGACGCCGGGGACCTATCCGATCGGGCTGGTGGGCGCCTATCAATGGACGGTGACGGCGCGCCCACCCGGTTCAGCGGCTTGGCTCTACTATCCCATGACGACCGGCGCCGAGCTGCTGTTCGTCCCCGACCGGCCCGGCAGCTACACGATCTCGGCCACCGTGTCGGCGTTTTCTCCCGGCGATCTGGGCTCGCAGACAAGCAGCGCCCCTCAGTCGATCACGTTCCAGGTCGCCTACTAGCCCCGTCGCCTCGTCCCCCGCGGAGGTTCCATGTCTCCCATGCCCGACGGTGGCAACTCCATAGAGCCTGAGTGCGCCACGCGGCCCCTTGATTCATCGCTGCCCGTGCTCGGCATCCACGGCCGGTCCAACAGCGGCAAAACGCGTCTGGTCGAGCAGTTGATCGCCGGTCTGACCCGCCGCGGCCTTCGCGTGGGCAGCGTCAAGCACGCCAGCCACCGACCGCAACTCGACGTCGAGGGGAAGGATTCCTGGCGCCACGGCCAGGCAGGGGCACAGCGCGTGCTGCTGATCGGCCCGGACTCAGCGACGCTGTTCGTGCACAAGCAGGCGCCGTCTGAGCTGGCACCGTGGATGGCGTCGTTCGAGGGTCACGTCGATGTGCTGGTGGTGGAGGGCTTTCGCGAGGTGCTCGCCCCCGCGATTCGCCTGGAGGTCAGCGACGTCGCGGGCTTCCAGTTGACGCGCGACCCCACCGTGCAGCCGGCGCGTTGGCTGTTGCGGCGGCCGCACATCGAAGGCAACTGGCTGGATTTCCCAGAGGATCTGGTCGAGCGTCTGCTGGACGAGGCCGCCGCGGTGGTCGGCTGGCAGAAGTAGCCGCCACCGCAAACGTTACTTATTTCAGGCGCCGGTGACGGGTCCGCCCACCGGCTGCGTCATACCGACCATTGGAGCTTGGGCGCGTAGGGCGGTGATGGCCGTCAGCTGTACGATCGTCTCCACACGGCAAGCCGGCGGAATCACGGTGATCGGCCGCTTCAGACCGAGCAGCACGGGACCGATCTCGTCCGCCCCTCCCAGCCTCGACAGCATCTGGTACGCGATGTTGCCGGCGCCGAGCGTGGGGAAGATGAAGACGTTGGCCTCAGCCTTCATGCGCGTGTGCGGCCACGAGGCCTCGCGCGTCGGCGGGTCCAGCGCGATCTGCGCCTGCATCTCGCCCTCGATGTCCAGATCGGGCTCTCGCTGGCGCACCAGCTTGACGGCCTGGGCCACCTTGACCGCCTCTTCGTGCGTGGACGAGCCGAAGTTCGCATACGACAGCATCGCCACATGCGGTTCGATGCCCATGTCGCGGGCAAAGCGCGCCGTCATGATCGCGATGTCGGCCAGCGTCTCGGCCTTGGGCATGATGTTCACGGTCGTGTCCGCGAAGAACATCGGACCGCGCTTGGTGATCATCAGGTGCACTCCGGCCGCTGCCGTCATGCCCCAGTCCAGTCCGATCAGCTGCAGGGCCAGCCGGATCGTCTCCGGATAGCCTCGCCGCAAACCGGCCACCAGACCGTCCGCGTCGCCCGCTCGCACAAGCATCATGCCCGCCACGGTGGGGTCCTTGGACAAACGCTCGCGCGCTTCGGGAGCCGACAAGCCACGGCGACCGCGCAGGGCCATCAGCGCCGCAAAGTCCCGCTCATGGGTGGCGCTGTTGGGCATCGGCCGAATCTCGGTCGTACCCAGATCGACGCCCAGCGCCTTGGCGCGCGCGTGCAGCTCGTCGGCGTCTCCCAACAGGATCGGCACCGCGATGTGGTCTTCCAGGATGCGCGGAATCGCCCGCAGGACGCGATCGTCTCCCGCCTCCGGAAACACGATGCGCTTGGGACGGCGCGACACGCGATGAATCACCTGCCGCACGATCGATCGCGCGGGGCCAATGCGGCGTTCCAGGTCGTCGCGGTACTTGTCCAGGTCGAGCGTGCGCCGGGCAACGCCACACTCCATCGCCGCCTTGGCCACCGCAGGCGCCACCCACAGCAGCACGCGCTCATCCAGCGGCTTGGGCAGGATGTAGTCACGGCCAAACGCGAGGACCTCACCGCCATACGCAGCGCGCACATTGTCAGGGACGTCCTCTCGCGCCAGCTGAGCGATGGCCTTCGCCGCGGCCAGCTTCATCTCCTCGGTGATCTGCCGGGCGCCCACGTCCAGCGCGCCACGGAAGATGAACGGGAAGCCCAAGACGTTGTTGACCTGATTGGGAAAGTCGCTTCGTCCGGTGCCGATGATCGCGTCCGGGCAGACCTCACGCGCCAGCTCGGGCCGGATCTCGGGATCGGGATTGGCCAGTGCGAAGATGATCGGCTTGGGCGCCATCGTCTTCACCATCGCCTGCGTGACGACGTTGCCCTTGGACAGGCCGACCAGCACGTCGGCACCCACCAAGGCCTCGCCCAACGTGCGGGCTTTCGTGTCGCGGACATACGGCAGCTTGCTCTCGTCGACTTCCGCGCGCCGCCCCTCGTGAATCACGCCGCGCGAGTCGCACATCGTGATGTTCTCGGCCTTCACGCCGACCATCTGCCACAGGTTCATGCACGAGATCGCGCTGGCACCCGCGCCGGACACGACCACCTTGATCTCGCCGACCTTCTTTCCCTGAATCTCGACGGCGTTCATCATGCCGGCCGCGGTGATGATAGCGGTACCGTGCTGGTCGTCGTGGAAGACCGGGATGTTCATCCGCTTCTTCAGCTCACGCTCGATCTCGAAGCACTCGGGGGCCTTGATGTCCTCCAAGTTGATGCCGCCGAACGTGGGTTCCAGCGACGCCACGATCTCGATCAGCTTCTTCGGGTCCTTCTCGTTGACCTCGATGTCGAACACGTCGATGTCCGCGAATTTCTTGAACAGCACGCCCTTGCCTTCCATCACCGGCTTGCCCGCAAGCGCGCCGATGTCGCCCAAGCCCAAGACCGCCGTGCCGTTCGACAGCACCGCGACCAGGTTGCCCTTGGCGGTGTAGTCATAGACGAGGTCAGGGTCGCGGGCGATCTCCAGGCACGGCTCGGCGACGCCAGGCGAGTAAGCGAGCGACAAATGCCGTTGGGTGATGCAGGGTTTGGTCGGGACGACCTCGATCTTGCCGGGTCGGCCTTCGGAGTGGTAGCGAAGGGCATCGGAGAGGGGGGTCTTTTCGTCCATGGCGCGCCTCGAAAGCAGTGGGGGATTGGCGGGGGGACCGGCGGGAGGTTAGCCGCCTTGTCTCCGCCTGTCACTGCCGACGCCCGCTGTAGCTGCCCGTCGCCTTGGCGCGGTCCCTGCTACTCCCTGTCGACCGCGATCTGCAGCGCAGCCAGCTTCTCATACAGCGTGCTGCGATGAATCCCCGCCAATTCCGCTGCCTTCTGGATGTTGCCCTCCGCACTGGCCAACAGCTGCAGGAAGTAGTTGCGCTCGAAGTCCCGACGCGCGTCCTTGTACGCCCGCTCCGCAACCGCGATGCCCGTGCTCGCCGTGCCCCGAATTTCGGGCGGCAGGTCGTCCGCCCGCAGCTCGTCGCCGTCGCACACCAGACACGACCGCTCCATCACGTGCTCCAGCTCGCGCACGTTGCCCGGCCAACCGTAGTCCAGCAGGTGGCGCACCGCCTGAGCATTCAGCCGCGAGGGCACATGGGGAAAGGTCTTGCGCAGCTTCTGCAGGAAGTGCTCGACCAGCAACGGGATGTCTTC
>JBMOIG010000054.1:0-28377 GCA_049317445.1 Myxococcota bacterium
AGGCCAGCGGAGTCATAGCCGCGGTACTCGAGGCGACGCAGCCCCTCGACAAGGATGGGCGCCGCCTGATTCGCGCCGATGTAACCGATGATGCCGCACATGCCGCCCCCTCTTCTGCCAGATCGCCAAGTCCATCGGCTCTAGCGTATCCCATCGGTTTGCACAATTGCGCGCGGAGAACCGGACTCTTGCGTCGTGGCCAAGTCTTGGATCGATTGGCGGAATCGATGGGTCATCGAGCGCAGTCGGTGACGCTACTTTCCCGCGGCTTGAGCCTTGCGCGCGGCGTCGCGGGCCTTCTTGCGGTCGGTCCAGCCCTCGATGTGGGTCTGGGCGGTGCGGGACAGGGCCAGCGCGCCGGCCGGGACGTCGCGGGTGATCGTCGAACCAGCGCCGACGTAGGCGCCGTCGCCCAGCGTGACCGGCGCCACCAGTTGCGTGTCGCTGCCGATGAAGACCTCCTTGCCCAACACGGTCTTGAACTTGTTCACGCCGTCGTAGTTGCACGTGATGGTGCCGGCGCCGATGTTGCAGCCCTCGCCGATGTCGGCGTCGCCCAAGTAGCTCAAGTGGCTGGCTTTGGCGCCCTTGCGCAGCACGGCCTTCTTGGTCTCGACGAAGTTGCCGACCTTGACCTTGTCGTGCAGGACGGTGCCGGGGCGCAGGTGCGCGAAGGGCCCGACCGAGGCCGACGGACCGATGGAGGCCTCGGTCGACACGACGTACGGCAGCACATGCGCGCCGGGCCCGACCTGGGTGTCGCGCAGCACGCAGCCTCGCTCGATGTGAGCGCCGGCGGCGACTTGGGTGGCACCGCGCAGCTCGACGCCCGCGCCGATGGTGCAGTCGGGCTCCAGGACGACACTGGCTTCGATCCACGTGGTCGCCGAGTCTTCCAGCGCCACGCCAGCCAGCATCCAGTCGCGTGCGACCCGCTGCCGCAACCAAGCGGTCGCCTGGGCCAGCTCAGCCCGGTTGTTCACACCCTGGACTTCTTCGGCTTCCGCGGCGAAGCACGCAGCGGCCGGCTCGCCCTGCGCTGCAGAAAATCCAAGCAGATCGGTCAGGTAGAGCTCGCCCTGCGCATTGTCCGGGCGCAGCTTCTGCAGGGCCGAGCGCAGGAAGTCAGCGCGCACCGCCATCATCCCCGCGTTCACCACCCGCACCAAGCGCTCGGTGGCGGTCGCATCCTTGTGCTCCACGACCCGCGCAATCCGTCCCTGCTCGTTCAGCAGTACGCGGCCGTAGCCCGTGGGGTCGGCGACCTCGGTCACCAGCAAGGACAACGGCCCGTCGCCCCGTGCGGCCAGCAGTCGCTCCAGCGTCCCTACCGTCAGCAGCGGCACGTCGCCGTACAGCACCAGGACCTCGTCGACATCGCCGATCGCGGGCAGGGCGCACTGCACGGCGTGGCCGGTGCCGTTGGGATCGCGCTGCTCAATGCAGGTCGGCGGGACGGGATCGCCAGAAACCGCGCCGTGTTGCGCGACCCAGGCCTCGACCGCCTCTCGCCCGTGGCCCGTGACGACGACGACTCGGCCGGCATCCAGCGCCCGTGCGGTCCGCAGCACGTGGGCCAGCATCGGCTCACCCAGTACCGGATGCAGCACCTTGGGCAGCCGACTCTGCATCCGCTTGCCCAGACCCGCCGCCAGCACCACCACGGCCCGTCGCATGTTCGCCATCTGTCCTCCTTGCTGCGCCTTGCGGCCGTTGCCTTCGGGGGGCGAAGAATCGGTCGGAGCGCCCGTGTGTGCAAGCGCTGGGGCAAAACGACAGAATCTGTCGCAACGAAGGCGAAAATGCGCTGCCAGAGCCCCGTTCGGTTGCCAGTCGCGTGGGCCTGAGGGTACAATCCGCCGCCCATGCCGCGAACCCCCCTACGCGCCATCGGAGGAGGCTACCGTGTCCGAAGTCAAGGTTTGGCTCAATGGCAAGCTGGTCGATGCTGAGGAAGCTCGGCTCCCGCACCTGACGCACACGTTCCACTATGGCCTCGGCGCCTTCGAAGGCATTCGCTCCTACGAAGTTCGGCCCGGCGTTGGCGCGGTCTTTCGCCTCAAGGAGCACATCACCCGACTCTTCGAGAGCTGTCATCTCGTCACGATCGACAGGGCGTTGGACTACACGCGTCAGGATCTGGAAGACGCCGTCGTCGCCGCCTTGCGCGCCAACAACCTGCCGACCGGCTATGCACGCCCCGTCATCTACATCGCGTCCGGCGCGATGGGTATCGGCGCGATGAAGAACCCGGTGCACGCGATGGTCGCAGCTTGGAACTGGGGCGCCTATCTTGGCGATGACGGCATGAAGCGCGGCATTCGCTGCTGCATCTCGTCGTTCCCCAAGCCTGGCGTGAGCGGCACGATGGCCAAGGGCAAGCTGACCGGCCAGTACATCAACTCGATTCTGGCCAAGCGAGAAGCGGTCACCAACGGCTACGAGGAGGCGATCCTGCTCAACGAGCAGGGCTTCGTCACCGAGGCGACCGGCGAGAACCTGTTCATGGTCAAGGACGGCGTCATCATCACCCCGCCGCTGGGCATGAACATTCTGGCTGGCATCACGCGTGCCACCCTCATCGAGATCGCGCGCGACCTGGGCTACACCGTGGTCGAGCGCGTCTTCGCTCGCGACGAGCTCTACTCTGCCGACGAAGTCTTCCTGACCGGCACCGCGGCCGAGGTGACGCCAGTGCGCGACATCGACAGCCGCTCGATCGGCGCTGGCTCGCGTGGCCCGGTGACGGAGGAGCTGCAGCGCACGTACTTCGACATCGTGTTCGGCCGCGTTCCCAAGTACGACCGCTGGCTGACTTACTACGATGTGGTGCCAGCCCGCGACGCGTCGGCACCGACCGCGGCGTTCTGATTCTGCGAAGGAGAGGCGCGTGGCCCTGTTCGAGGAGACCTTCGAGGCCTGGACCGGAGCGGACTTCGACGCGTATGTCGAGACGAAGTGGCGCTCCAACCGCTTCAACCTCGAACGCGGGCGGGTGCGGCAACGCGTGATGTCGCTTGTGGAACAGGCCACCCAAGGGCGCGACCTCGCGGGCTTGGAACTCTGGACCAGCCGCGACCACCCCGCCTTCGTCAATGCCCACACCGTGGACCACCAAGAGGCCTTCTGGTGCCGCATGGCCGCCGACCGCGAGCGCCTGCAGGCGCGCGATGACGCGGTGTCGGCCAGCGAACCGGTCAACAGCCACGCGCACGCGGGCCTGAGCGTCGGCCTCGAGGGCGTCGTGCTGGTGTTGCGTGTGCCGGTGGACGCGAAGTTCGACCAGACCGCGTGGCGTCGCCACGTCGACCGTCTGGCGACCTGGGCCGCTGAACCGGGCCACTTGCTGCAGATCGATGGTCAGCAAGGCGATCTCGCGGCACTGGCGGCGGCAGCGTCCCAAGACCGTGCGGTCGAAGTCCGGGTGGCCCGACGCATTCCGCGCGAGTTGGCGTTGGAGGGCCAGGGCGGTCTGCCCGAGGTCGCCCTGTGGCTCGATGTCGCGCTGCCGCTGCTGCAGGATTGTTTGGGGCCCGTGCCCGAAGCGATCGACGCGGCGACGGACGCGACCGAACCGATGCAGCCTGCCCCTGCCGAAGCCGTGCCGGCGGCAGCATCGATGCCTCCGCCGCGCCAGCGGCCGACGCGGCCCGCGGCGCCCGCTGGCTCTGCGCATCCGGAGGGTCCAGCGGCGACGGATCGCGCCGTCGGTCCGTACCGCCCGGCTTGGGCGCGCGACACCGCTCCACAGGCCAGCTTCCGCGCCCCGGCCGCCCCGGGCAGCGCCAGCCCCGACGCACGCGAAGAGCGCCGCGGACCGCCGCCGGGTGACGACCGCCGGGGGCCGCTGGCCCCCCGCGACCCGCAGCGACCGCGAGACCAGCAGCCGCCGCGAGACCAGCAGCCGCCGCGAGACCAGCAGCCGCCGCGAGACACCGCGCAGCCGCCTCGGCCGGACCCGCGTGCCGGAGACAACCGTCCCCGCGACGACAGCCGGGCACCTTCCGCACCTTCCGCAGACCGTCGCGCACCCGCCGGACCGCCTGCTTCCCGGGGCAATGCCCGAAGCCGTGTTCCAGAGCGTCCCGGTGACCGGCCACGAGATGACCGGCCGCGCGACGACCGGTCACGTGACGACCGCTTCCGCGGAGGCCCCGGCCGTCCGTACGAGCTGGGTCCCGACCCGCGTGAGCGCGAGCAGCCGACCACGGTGGCCCCCGGAGCGCGCGTGCAGCTGCTGGGCGGCCTGTTTGCCGGCAAAGTGGCGACCGTGGCCGAGATCAGCGGCGGTCAGGTCCACGTGATGCTGGGAGCGATGGCGGTGAAGGTGCCGCTGGACCAGGTGCGGTTGGCCTAGACCGCGTCACGTCAGGCGTTGTTCACAGCCCGCCGATCTTGACCAGCGTTGCGATCGTGCTCCAGCCCAGCGCGAACAGCAGCGCAATCACCCCGACCCACAGCACCTGCAGCACTCGCCGACGCGAGGGACGCAGTCCCACGTTCGCAAACGCAGGCCCCAAGGTCCTGGCGTCGACTCCCGCGTGACCTGACTGCCCCAAGGCACCGGCCAGACCCGGATACGACCGCGGGAACAGCATCGACGGCGAACGGCCGCCACCGGGTGAGGGCGCGGGCTCCGATGGCTGGACAAGTGCCGGAGGCCGGACTGGAGAAGTCGGCGCATCGAAAGGAGAACTTGCCACCACGCTCATCTGCGACGGCAGGAATTCGTCGACCCGCATCTTGGCGAGCGGCGGCGTGGCGATGGCATTTTGCGGCACGGAGCCCGCCGGGGCCTCATCCAGCATCTTGCGTACGTAGACCTGCAGCGTCAGGGCGTCGAAGCGAGGGGCATGGCGCCGCAGCCAGGCCTCCAGATCGTTCGCCAGCGCTGCGGCCGACTGGTAGCGGTGCGAGAGGCGTCGTTCCAGCGCCTTGTGGACGATGCGCGACAGCTCGTGCGGCAGACCGGGGACCACCTTGTGGATGGGCGGAATCGGCTCGTCGCGCACGGCGCGAAGGATGGCGTAGGGCGACGAGCCACCGATGCCGCGGAACAGGGGCTGGCCGCTCAACAGCTCGTACATGCAAATGCCGATGCTGAACAGGTCGCTGCGGGCGTCGACGGTCTCGGCGCTCGCCTGCTCTGGCGACATGTAGGCGTACTTGCCCTTGATGATGCCGGCCATCGTCTGCTGGATGCGCGAGGCCACCTTGGCGACGCCGAAGTCGATGATCTTGACCTCACCGTGGCGGCCGATCAGGACGTTCTGCGGGCTGACGTCGCGGTGCACGATGCCCAGGAACTGCTCGTTCTCATCGCGCAATTCGTGGGCGTGCGACAGACCGCGCGCCATGCGGGCGCACAGGTAGGCCACCGGAGCGGGGTCCAGTCGGGTGTTTCGCGACTCGATCAGCGACGTGATGGTGCCCAGATCCACGCCGTCGACGTACTCCATGATGAAGTAGTACGCGCCCTCGTGGCAGCCGAGCTCGAAGGTCTGGGCGATGCACTCGTGCTGAAAGCGCATCGCAAGGCGCGCTTCCTGCACCAGCATCTCGACGGCGCTGGGGTCCTCGGACAGGGCGCCGTGCATGCGCTTGAGCGCCACCAACCGCTTCTCGCCGTGGCTCGAGGGGGCCAGCGCGAGAAAGACCTCTGCCATGCCACCGCGCCCTAGCCTGCGCAAGAGCTCGTAAGGACCGAAAGGTTGGGGAAATTCGTTCCGCACGAGGGGCAGCCTATCCGCGAAGGTCAGGGCTGGCAATTCCCGAAGCGAGTCGGTCCTGACGGCGCTCGCGCGCGGCGGCGCGACCCTCTGACCACCAGCCCCAAACGCCAAACGCGGTCTGTTGGGCCGTCTGCGCGAACCACAGCCCCAGGGCGAACGCGATGGTGCGCGGGGAGTCGCCCTGAAGGCCGTAGAGGCCCACCGGCATCAGCAGGAAGTACCAGAAGGACCCGACGTTGCCCGGCGAGTTGGGGATCATCATGCCGACGACCACGCAGCTCATCATCGCGTAGGCGGCGACCACGGGGATGTCGAGACCGAAGCCGCGCGCGAGAACGTAGATGCCGAAGCCGGCGAGCCCCCAGTAGGTGATCGTCATGCCGACGAACTCGAGGATCAGCCATGGGCTTTTGAGGATCGCCAGACCGTCGACAAAGGAGGTGACAAGGCCGATCAGCTTCTCTGCCAGGCTCTTCGACACCACGCCGACCACCGCCCGCGTCGTCCGCAGCGTCCAGTCGCGCGCGACCATCGTCAGGCCCAGCGCCACCAGAGCGCCGCCGAACACCGCAAAGGCGATCCAGGCGCCCAGCTCCACCTCTGGGTGGCGCGCCAGCGTTGCCGAAGGGATCTGAATCAGCACGGAGAACAGCATCAGTGTGACGACCAGACCGTCCAGCACGCGCTCCACCGCGATCGACCCCAGACCGGCGCCAAACGGCACGGACGCCTGACCCTCCAGCGGCCGCGGTTGTACCAGCATCAGGGGCCGTGCCAGCTCGCCCAGTCGCAGCGGCAGCAAGAACACCGCCATGAAGCCCACGGCGCCGACGCGGTTCAGCACGCGCACCGGCACGTCGGCATAGGGCAGCAGCAGCGGCTTCCAACGGAGCACCCGCAGCCAGTGGATCACGAACAAAATCAAAGAGTACGCACCGATCGCCCACAAGTCGACCGACCACAGCACGCTGCCGGCTTCACTGCGTCGGTGTTGGATCGCCAGCTCTCCCGTCGCGTCGCGCCCCACCGACAGCACGCCGCCGAACAGCGCATCGATAGGCCACGACCGCGACGACCACCACGTGAACAGCACCCCGATGGCCAAACCAATCGCCCACCGCGCCCACTGCGGCAGCCGTCCAGTGGGTGAGGGCAGCGGCTGGCCCAGCGTCACGCGGGACGGAGCCGAGGCCGGGGTGGAGTCGGGTTGGAGGGCGGGTGACGTCAAGGCGTGGGCTTCCCTGGCAACGGGGCCTAGAGGACGTACACCTTGGCGCGCTTGCTCGTCAGCTTGCGGGTGGCGTTGCGGGAGTCGACCAGCACGTCGGTGCGAGCGCAGATGTCCTCGTAATCGAACGCCTTGTGGTCGGTCGTGATCACGACCAAGTCGTAGGACTCGAGCTTGGACAGGTCGGCGATGCTCTTGCCGGTGGCGCTCTCGTGCCGGTACTCGGGAACGTGCGGGTCAAAGTAATCGACGTGCGCGCCCTTCTTCTCGAGCAGCTCGATGACGGTCAGCGAGGGGCTCTCGCGGTAGTCGTCGATGTCGCGCTTGTAGGCCACGCCCAGCACCAGCACCTTGGCGTTCTTCAGGGCCTTGCCGGCCTCGTTCAACGCGTCCTGGCACAGCTGGGTCACGTGCGCGGGCATCGCGGTGTTGATCGTGTCCGCCAGCTCGATGAAGCGCGCCTGATAGTTCAGCGTGCGCAGCTTCCACGACAGGTAGAGCGGGTCGATCGGGATGCAGTGGCCGCCCAGACCGGGACCCGGGTAGAACGGCATGAAACCAAAAGGCTTAGAGGCGGCGGCGTCGATGATCTCGAACGTGTTCAGGCCGAGCTTGTGGCACATCAGCGCCAGCTCGTTGACCAGACCGATGTTGACGGCGCGGAACGTGTTCTCGAGCAGCTTGCTCATCTCTGCCGCGTCGGGGCTGGAGACGGGGCGCACGTCATCGATGAACAGGCCGTACAAGGCTTGGACAGCCGCGCTACAGGCAGGCGTCAGGCCGCCGACGGTCTTGGGCGTGTTCTTGACGCCGTACTTCTCGTTGCCCGGGTCGACGCGCTCTGGCGAGAAGACCACGTGGAAGTCCTGACCGGCGACCATCCCGCTGGCCTGCTCGAGCATCGGCACCATCACCTCGCGGGTGAAGCCGGGGTAGGTGGTCGACTCGAGGATGAACAGCTGCCCCTTCTTCATGAAGGGCGTGACGGAGTCGACGGCCTTGATGATGTACGAATTGTCGGGGTCGCGGGTCTTGGACAGGGGCGTGGGTACGCAGATGACGACGGCGTCGGCTTCGGCGACCTTCTCGAACGTCGTGTAGGCAGTCAGCAAACCCTTCTGGACCAGAGGCGCCATCAGCTCGCTGGGCACGTCGCCGATGTCCGAGATGCCGGCGTTGATGCGATCGACGCGATGCTTTTGGATGTCGATGCCCAGCGTGCGCAGGCCAACGGAGGCGATGCGGGTGGCCAGCGGCAGGCCGACATAGCCGAGGCCGACGACCGCTACGGTCGCGGTGCGCGAGCGGATCTTGTCTTGCAGGGTCACGGCGGACTCCGATGCCGGGCAGGGAAAGGTTGGGGGGAGAGGAGAACACTGGGCCCCGGCGAGGGCCGGAATGGTACGGGCGCGCCGGGAAAGGGTCAATGTCGAAGGGCAGGTCGCGACCTCCCAAACCAGAACCGTCCGGTCCCGCGGACTTCGCAGCGATCGTTTGACAGCGGCCCGGGTTGGGTCTAGATCGCGCGCCCGGTCCGCCTTCCCGGCTGTGGACCCCAACTCCTGCACCCCGCCGGACCGACGCGCCGACTCCCGCACAAGCCACCCCGCCCGCCTCGTGTCGACCCGGATGCGAACGGTTGGCCGTGATGCCGCTGCGAGTCGACCGCGGTTTCTTCGGGTGCCTCGGGAATCGGAGTCGAACATGGGTCTGGTCAACGGCACTATCAGCTACTTGCGCTTCGTGGCGAACGGCGTGCCCGAGGCGTTCGAGGAGGCCTACTGCGCCGCCTTGCGCGAGCACCGCTTTCACGAGATCGACCCGAACAGCGACTTGGAGCGGTCAACGGGCTGGGTGCAGTTCGAAGACGCGTTCTCCAGCGACTGGGACGCGGGCACGTTCGTGACACCCAGCGGCCACGTGCTGCTGCGGTTGCGGGTCGATACCCTCAAGATCCCCGCCGTGACGCTGAAGGCCTACGTCGAGCAGGCCGCGCGTGAGCGGTGTGCTGCAGACAAGCGCGACAAGCTGATTCGCCGCGAGATCGACGTGCTGAAGCTCGAGGTCAAGAAGGGCTTGCGCAAGCGCAGCCTGCCGCGGATGCAGCTGCTCGAAGTGTGCTGGACGATCGCGACCGGCGAGGTGCGGCTGATGTCGACGTCGCGGGCGGCGGCCACCCTGTTCGTTGAGAGCTTCGAGAAGACGTTCCATCAGGAACTCAAGCCCGTGGGCCTGCTGAGCGTGCTGTGGCTGCGCGGCATGGACGACGCCGAGATCGACCATCTGGCCGGTCTGGAACCCGAGCCCTTCCACCTGGCGCGCATCTGAGCCGCACCCCCAAGATTGGACTGTGAAGGAGCCGCCCATGGCCGAGACCAGCCGCGAGAGATACGCCTTTCTGGGACGCGAGTTCCTGACTTGGCTGTGGTATGAGTCCGCCCACAACAACAGCCGCGTGCAGACCGACACGTTTGGCGCCGTGCAGGTCGAATTCGGCCAGCGGCTGACTTTGGAGACCGGCGGCAACGTGCGGGAGGGCAGCACCGTGTCCGCCGACGCTCCGACGGAAACCGAAGAAGCGCGGACGGCGCTGCGCACGGGCAAGAAGGTGTCGCGGGCGCGCCTGATCCTCGAGGTCGCCGACAAGCACTACGAGCTGGGCATCGACGCCGAGACGCTGACGCTATCGCAGCTGAAGCTGCCGGTCGTGTCTGGCGGAGAGGACCTGTGGCGCATCGAGGAGCGGCTGAAGCTGCTGGACGAGGTCGAGGCCATCATCGACGAGCTGTATGTCGCTTTTGTGCGGCTGCGGCGTGACGAAGAGGCGTGGGGACGCGTGCGCGAGGCCATGCGCGAGTGGGTGCTCGAGGTTCCGGCGTAAGCGTTCGGGGGAAGTCCGGCCGTGCTCTTCAACAGCGTGCTCTATCTCGTGTTCCTCACCGTAGCGGTGGCCGGCTCATGGCTGCTGCTGCGCGCGGGCATGCTGCGGATCCTGTTCCTGTTTCTGGCCAGCTGCCTGTTCTACATGGCCTGGAACCCGGTGTTCATCCTGCTGATCTTGGGGTCGACCGTCATCGACTTCACGCTCGCCCGGTTGATCGCCTCGACCGCGCCCGAGCGGCCCGGCAAGCGAAAGGCGCTGATGCTGACCAGCATCGGCATGAACCTGACGCTGCTGGGATACTTCAAGTACCTGAATTTCTTCGCACAAAACGTGGCCTCTGCGCTGACGGGGCTGGGGCTGGAGACGCACATTCCGGTGTGGGACATCGTGCTGCCGGTCGGCATCTCGTTCTACACGTTCCAGACGATGAGCTACACCATCGACGTGTACCGGCGCGAGATCCCCGCCGAGAAGTCGCTGCTGCGGTTCGCGCTGTTCAGCACGTTCTTCCCGCAGCTGGTCGCCGGGCCGATCGTGCGCGCCCACATCTTCCTGCCGCAGCTTCATGCCGGCCCCAAGCTGGACCGCGACCGCGTGTCTGAGGGGCTGTATCGCATCGCCCGCGGCCTGCTGAAGAAGGTGGTGGTGGCCGACTTTCTGGCAGTCAACTTGGTCGACCGCGTGTTTTCCAACCCGGACGTCTACTCGTCGACCGAGATCCTGGTGGGCCTCTACGCCTATACCATGCAGATCTACTGCGACTTTTCGGGCTATACCGACGTCGCTGTCGGGTCGGCGGCGCTGCTGGGCTACACGCTGCCCGAGAACTTCAACCGGCCTTACCGCGCCACGTCCGTCGCCGATTTCTGGCGTCGCTGGCACATCACGCTGTCGACTTGGCTGCGCTACTACGTGTTCTTCCCGTTGGGCGGCTCTCGCGGGTCGGTCTGGCGCGCCCACCGCAACACCTTCATCACGTTTGTGCTGATCGGCCTGTGGCACGGCGCCAACTGGACGTTCGTGCTGTACGGCGTGGTTCACGCGTTCGCGGTCATGATCAACCGCGTACAGCATCGCCACAAACCCAAGGCGTTCAACCAGCAGGCACAACCGTGGCACCAGACGCTGTGGAAGGTCGTGTTGACGTTCCACTTTGTGGTGTTCGCGCGCATCCTGTTCCGCGCGCCAGGACTGGATGAGGCCTGGAATCTCGCGGGCTCGCTCTTCACGCAAGGGTGGGGCTTTGCCCGCATCGACACGCTGACTTGGGTGATCCTGTTGGGTTCGTTCGCGATCCACTTCAGCCCGCCCGACCTGACCGGCCGCCTGCACAAGGCCTTCGTCCGCCTGCCCGCCTATGCGCAGGGCATGGTGCTCGCGTTGCTGGGTGCGGCCATGAGCTCCGTTGCCGAGACCGAGGTGGTTCCCTTCATCTACTTCCAATTCTAGGCCTTTTCGCTCCAGGTCGGCCGCGTCGACCCTGAGGACCATGACCCCCCGCACTGAAGCATCGCAAGCATCGCCCGCAGTGCCGCCGTCGTCGACGCCGGTACTGCCGTGGCGCGCGCTGGGGCACTTGGCCACCGTCGTCGCCATCCTGTTTGCAGTCAGCCTGGTACCGTACCTCGATGCCCGACTCGAGGACTATCGCTATTGGGACCGCGTCGATGCCAGCCCGCTGCTGCGCGCCGCGACCTTCACGCCACCGCCCCAGCCAGAGGCCGCGCTGCTGGCCGGGATGCCGGCGGCGAAAGACGACGACGAGGGAGAGATCTCCGGCGACGACCTGGACAAGTTGGCGGGCGTCACCGCTTCGGGAGCCAAGGCCGGGGCGGAGCCGACCGCGGGCGACAACGCGGTCGGTGAGCCTCTGGAACTGGCCGAGGCCGACACGCCCACGGCACCCGGACACCGTACGGCCGTCGCCTCTGCCGAGGGACCTCTCGACATCGAGGCCAAGGCGTTCGGCGACCAGAAGGTGTGGCTGCAAGACCCACAGGCCACGCTGGACCCGTTCTTCCGGGCGCTGGTCGAGCTTGCGCAGGGCCGCAGAACCTATGTCCGCATCGCCCATTACGGCGACTCGCACACGGCCAACGACGGCATCACCCACGTCGTTCGCCAGCTGCTGCAGCGTCGGTTCGGCGACGGGGGCCACGGCTTCACGCTGGTCGAGGGCCGCACCCAGTGGTACGTCCACAAGGGCATCAAGCGCACGTCGGCCGGTGGCTGGGAACTCGTCAACTTCCTGACCGGAAACGCGAAGGACGGCGCCTACGGCTATGGCGGTGTGGCGGCCGACGGCAATCCCGGCGCGACCTTCGGCCTTGCCACCGTGCCCAAGCATCCCGCCAGCCGTATGACGCTGTATTACCGAAGTCGGGGCAGGGCGACGATCACCGCGACGCTGAACAAGAAGGCGCTGGCACCGCTGGAGATCGACACCGCGCCCGGCACCGACGGCAGCTACACCTGGACGGCTCCCGATGGTGTGCAGGCGATGCAGTGGCGGGTCAAGGCTGGCCGTGTGCGTGTGTACGGCGGGGCTCTGGAGCGTGACAGGGGGCTGATCTACGACAGCTTGGGGGAGGTCGGCGCGCGCGGCACCCGCTGGCTGAATGCCGATGCCAGGCATCTGGAGGGTCAGATGCGTGACCGTCCGGTGGACCTGCTGATCCTCAACTATGGCGGCAACGAGCGCACGGACAAGCTGAACGAGGCCGAATACCTCGACCAGATGAAGCAGTCGGTGGCCCGGATGCGTGCCGGTCATCCCCAGGGTGCGTGTCTGCTGCTGGGGCCCGGCGACCACGGCGTCAAGCGGCGCGGCAAGGTCGTCAGCGACGCCACCGTCTGGAAGATCAACCAGTGGCAGCAGAAGCTGGCTGGACAGGTGGGCTGCGGCTATTTCGACGCCATCGCGCTGATGGGCGGTCAGGGCTCGATGGGACGCTGGGTGTCGGCGGGGCTTGGCTGGGCGGACTATTCGCACTTCACGCCGCGGGGCGAGCAGGCGATGGGCGTCGGGATCTACCGGGCGTTGCTCAAGGGCCTCGAACAGCACCTGCAGCGCGTCAAGGGCACCACCGCCAAGGCGGATTGAGCAGCAGACGCGGTTCTACCGGTGCCCCTTTGTGGCCGGCCGCTTGGCCTTCTTCGCGGGTCGCGCCTTGGAGTGCACCGGCGCGTGTTTCTGCTTGTGCGCAGCGGGCTTCTTGCGCGCCACGCCGTAGTCCTTCATCAGCGCGTAGTGGAACAGCTCGGCCATCCACGGATAGCCCTTGCGCGTCAGGTGCACGTCGTCCGAAGTGCCCAACCCCGCCTTCTGCCACTCGATCATGGAACCCGGGCCACCCATCGCGGCCACGGCGTCCCACCAGCCGCAGCCCAGCTCCTCTGCCGCCTGTCGGGAGGCCGCAATCACCGCAGGCGTCCGCGCCATGGGGCGCCGGGTGCCATCGGCTTCCTTGCTCAGCCGGTCGGTTGGGCCGACCAGCAGGCAGGCCGCGGTCGGTCGCGCTTCTCTCAAGCGGGTCAAGACCTTGCGCCAGGTGTCCAGATACGCATCGATCGGTTGCCCCTCGTCGCCCACCGCGTTGGTGCCGTAGGCGAACACGACGAGGTCGGGGCGGCGGTCGTTCAGCATCGCGCGCCAGGTATCCTCGCTCCAGTGCAGCATCACCTCGGCGTTCATGCCCGGAATGCCCAACTGGTCCAGGATCACGCCGGGCTGGCGGCGGTCGAACGCGAGGCCATAGACCGTGACCGGTCCCGTGCCAGCCGGAGCGATGCGAACCGCGTGGCCTCCGTCAGTCACCCGCCAACCTAGCTTGCGCACTCGGGATTCGGTGTCTCGGGTGGCGACGATGTGGACGGTGCCGTCGATGTCCACCAACAGGTCGCCGCCTTGGGGAGAACCCCGCACCCACACGTCGATCTGGCCCACCCGGCGGCCGTGGGGATTGTCGTCGGTCGTGCGGATCAATGCGAAGTCGGCGGGGTCCGCGCTGGTCATCGTCAGCCCGGCCAAACCGTAGTCCCCGATCGAATCGGGGTTGGTGGTCTTGTAGCGATCGACCACCCAGCCTTTGCTCGCGTCGACGTTGATGTCCTGGTGGCGGTAGCCGGCGTGCCACTTGGCGGGGAACACGAACCCGTGACCCGCGTCGCCGTAGTGGTCCTGCAGGATCCGCCGCAGCTCACCCGTCCACAGGTCGGCCGCCGTGTGCGAAGCGCCGTAAAAGGCAATGCGGGCTTGGCCTTTGCCCCGTGCGGCCCGCTTCACCGCCTTGAACCAGGGCTCCAGCGCCGCTTGGGACGGGTCGACGATCTCGATGGCTTTGCCAGGGCGTCCTTGTGGGTCTGGGGGCTGCAGAGGCGGGCCTGCGGACGCAGGGGCAGCAAGCAGCGCGCACGCGCACGTGAGGCCCCAGACGGCCACGCGAAAAGCCGCAGGGGGATTGTGTGTGGTGGGGCGGGCCGACGCGGTCATCGGCTGCTGCATAGCATCCCGGATCCGTCAGCGCCAAGAATCCGCAGCAACGACGGGCGACACGGTCGAGTCGCCGCGAGGGTCAGGGCTGCAGCAGCGCGTAGCGAGAGTGGCCGTTGCGCAGCACGAACAGCAGCACCCGACCGCCCTGGGCCGCCCGAGCAAGCTCGTCCACCGACACAATCGGGTGGTGATTGACCTCCAGCAGCAAGTCGCCGCGCCGCAGCCCCGCCTTGTCCGCCGGGCAGTCTTCGGTCACGTCGACGACGACCAGGCCCTGCAGCTGGGGAGGCAGGCGCAGTCCACGTCGCAGCTGGGGACTCAGCGGAGCGACCTGCAGTCCGGCGATGGCAGCACCGGCCTCCTCTGTACCGCGCTGGGCCAGCTGGGTACCCGGTTGCTGGCCCAACACCACGGGAACCGTCAAGGCCTTGCCCGCCCTCACGAATTCTACCTTGATGTGGGTCCCCGCTTCGTGGCTGGCCACCAGGTTGCGCAGACGTCCGGAGGTGTCGACCGTGGTGGTGTCCACCTTCGTCACGATGTCGCCCCGCTTCAGCCCCGACTTGTCTGCGGGACTGCCCGGCTGCACTTCCGAGACCAGAACGCCCTTGGCCGACCCGAAGGCCTGTTGCAGCTCAGTGTCCAGATCCTGAATCCCGACCCCAAGCCAACCCCGCGAGACGCGGCCGTTCTTGATCAGCGCCGACATGATCGGTCGAACCATGTTGGTCGGGATCGAGAAGCCGATGCCCTGGTTGCCGCCGGTCCGCGACAGGATGGCGGTGTTGATGCCGACCAGCTCACCGCGCAAATTCACCAGCGCGCCCCCGGAGTTGCCCGGGTTGATCGCCGCATCGGTCTGGATGAAGTCCTCGTAGTCCACGATGCGCATGTCGGCGCGGCCCTTGGCGGACACGATCCCCTGCGTCACGGTCTGGGCCAGCCCAAACGGGCTGCCGATCGCCAGCACCGTCTCGCCCAGCCGCAATCGGTCCGAGTCGGCTAGCGCAAGGGTTTGCAGCCCCTCGACTTTTCCCTGCAAGCGCAGCACGGCGATGTCGCTGCGGGGGTCGGCACCGGCCAGCTTGGCCTCGAAGATCCGGCCATCGGCCAGCTTGACCTGAATCTCGGACGCCTGCTCGATCACGTGGTTGTTGGTCACCACGATGCCGTCGGCGCCGACGATCACGCCCGAACCCAAGCTGTTCTCGCGACGACCGCGCTCTTCCGGGTCGCCGAAGAAGCCGCGGAAAGCCGGTTCGTCAATGGCGGCGGAGCGTTGGCGCACAATGCGGGTCGTCGAGATGTTGACCACACTCTGCACGGCGCGCTCGGCGATGTCCGACACAAGGTTCGACGCCGCAATGGGATCGAGCGCGGGCGCCGGTGCAGCAGGGGCTGGCGCCACAGCTGCGGGGGCGGCAACCGGTGGGGGCGTGGGCACGGAAGCGGCGGCCATCGGCGCAGCGGCCGGCGGGTTCTGCACGGCATGGCGGCACTGCCCCAGCGTCAGGACGGCCAGACCGAGCGCGACCGCCAGCAGCACGCGGGGGCGGCCAGACAGGGCGGAGACGAGGGGATTGGGGGACATGGGCGTACCTCCCGAAGGGGTCGCGCGGCGCGGCGGAACGTCGGGTCGCGGGTGTCAGGCACGAAAGGACGCGCACCCCCGCAGGGCAAGGGCCGTTCGCGGGCTGCTGAGCCACCGGTCGCACTTTAGGTCGAAGTCAGCAAGCCGGCGCGGCTATTCCCGTGCGGTCGCGAGCTTGCGCATGGCCGCGAGGATGTCTTCCTCTTGCGGCACGCTGTGGCGCTCGAGCTCCCAAGCCAGACCCACCCCGGGCACATCGGCACCTGCCAACAGCACGGGCGGCACCTGCAGGCTGTAGAAGCAGCGCTCGACCAGCTTGCGAAGCAGATGCTCTCCGAAATTGGTGACTTCGGTGTCCTCGTTGACGATCAGCAGGCGTCCTGTCTTGCCGAGCGACCGCTGCAGCGTCGGCAGATCGAACGGAATCAGCGTCCGCAAGTCTATGACCTCGCAAGCGATTCCCTCTTGGGCCAGCACATCGGCCGCACGCACGCACGCGGGCAGCAGGTGTCCGTAGCCGACGACGGTGACGCGGTCGCCGGTGCGACAGACCTTCGCCTCGCCGATCGGCACGAAAAAGTCGGTGACGGGCGGCCAGTTTGGCGTCCAGTCGGAGCGGTCGCCCAGCGGTGCGTCAATCCTTCGGTGCAGCTCGCGCTCGTCCGCCGGCTCGCCGGGGATCAACTCGTCGCCCTTGACCCGCAGCAGGGCCTTGGGCGCCATGTACAGCACGGGATTGGGGTCCTGTATTGCGGAGATCATCAGGCCGTACGCATCCTTGGCGTTCGACGGCATCACGATCTTCCAGCCGGGCAGATGCGTCGCGATGCTCTCGATCGAGTGCGAGTGGTAGATCGAGCCGTGGATGCCCGCGCCGACCGGCGTCATCACCACCATCGGCAGGTGCCAGCCGCCGTTGGTGGTCCAGTAGGCGTTGCCCGCCAGCTTCATCAGGTCGATGGCGTTGAAGATGTAGTCGCAGAACTGGATCTCGGCGACGGGCTTGCCACCGGCGAGCGCGATGCCCATGGCCATGCCCAGGATGCCACGCTCGTCCAGCGGCGTGTTCCACGTCTTGGTCAGGCCTTGGGTTGCCGTGAAGACGCCGCCCAGCGGAGGCCCGACGTCCTCGCCGAAGATGTCGGTGACGCCCAGATGGGTCTCGCCATAGTGCAGCGCGAGGCGGATGGCTTGGGCCAGGTTGGCCATGGGTCGAAACTCCTGCGGGCGGACTAGTCGGGGGCGCGGTAGAAGATGTGGGTGAAGACGTCGTCCTTGGTCGGCATCGGCTCTTTCAGGACTTGGTGGACGGCGTCGCGCAGGTGCTCCCGCCATCGCTCGTGGACTTGGGCCGCCTGTTGCGGCGAGAGCAGTCCCTCGGCCGCAAGCTTCGCCTCGTATTCCGACAGGCAGTCGCGGCCACCCTCTGGGCGAGCGCCCGACGACGACGAGTGGCCGTAGAGGCGCGACACGTCGGCCTGCAACAGGAACGGTCGTCGCTCGCTGCGGACGTAGGCCATCGCCTCTTGCAGCGCAGCCCACGACGCCTGCGGGTCGTTGCCATCGACGCGACCATGGCGGATGCCAAACGGGATGGCGCGTTCGTGCAGGGCAAGCGTGTTCTGCACTTGGGTCGCGGGCGTCGAGATGCCGATGCCGTTGTGGGTCACGATTATCAGGATCGGCAGCTCTTGGCTGGGGCGCGACGACCAGTTCAGGCAGCTTGCGAAGTCGCCCTCGGCCGTGCCCGCGTCACCGCCGTTGACAATCGAGATGCCGGTGCCACCGTGGCGTCGCTGCACCCACGCCGTGCCCAGCGCGGTGACGTACTGCGTTTCGATGGTCGAGGTGCCGGGGACGACGTTCCACTGCGGAATTGACAGGTGTCCCGCGAAGTTGCGCCCGCCCGAGAACGGGTCGGTGATCGTCGACCGCATTTGCCGCAGCAGGTCGATCGGCGCCGTGCCCATCGCCATCACCGTGCAGCTGGAGCGGTAGTGCAGGTGCAGGTAGTCGTGGGCGGGACCGGAGCCCTTGTCGACCAGCAGGCCCAGCGGCACGCCGAACGCTTCTTCGCCGGGGCCGCCGATCCAGAAGTAGCCGTGGCCGGACCGCATCATGCGGATCAGCGCCTCTTCGGTCTGGCGAGACTGGACCATCACGTCGTGGATGTGCAGCGCGAGCTTGGGATCCATCGGTCCTCGAGGGCAGGGCGTGCAGGTCCGGTCGGGGGGCGGAGGTGGCGTGAAAGGTGCCGAGTCCGCCGGGCGGGAAAGGGCCCACAGTATAGTCCAGTGCGTGTCACGCGCAGGGCCGCAGCGTGGAATTTGCCGCAGCGCCTCGTGATTCCGCGCGCACGGGGTTGGGCTGGCGCCCCGCGCACCTTTTCGGGTACAAGCCGCGGGCCGACCCAACGGCTGCAGCGCATCGGGGAGACTTTCATGCCGGGCAAGACGTTCGACGACCTGACACGAAACTGGCCGCAGCGCGAGCGACAGGTGCTCGATACCCTGCGCGACCCGTTCGCCATCCAGGTGTTTCTGGACGAAACCCCTTACAGCACCGAGTCGATCTACCGGTCGCCGCTGTCGGTGCTGCGCGACCGCCGGGCCCACTGCTTCGACGGCGCCCTGTTGGCCGCCGCCGCCCTGCGCCGCATGGGCGAGCCGCCGCTGATCCTCGACCTGCGCGCCCATGACGACGACGACCACGTGCTGGCGATCTTCAAGCGGGACGGGCACTTCGGCTGCATCGCCAAGTCCAATACGTCCGTTCTGCGCTATCGGGAGCCGGTGTACCGCAGCTTGCGCGAGCTCGCGATGTCGTTTTTCGACCTGTACTACAACCTGGACCGCAAGAAGGCGCTGCGCGAGTACTCATGGCCGGTGGACCTGAGCGTATTCGACCGCTTCGACTGGATGGGGTCCGATGCCGGGCTGGAGAGGATCGCGACTCGGCTGGACACGATCCACCACGAGCGGCTGCTGACACCCGCGATGATCGCCGGGCTGTCACTGGTGGACGAGAAGCTTTACGCGGCGGGCTTGCTTGGATCAGATGCCGCGGGTCTGTACCAGCCGACCGGCAAGTCCGAGGCAGCGAAGTAGGGATGCGGACTTCGGCAGACTAGAGGCCGAAGTAGACGCGCGCGACGGCTTCCAACCCCTCGGGTGGATAGCCGCGCGGGCCCTGGTAGCGCATGCCGTTGATGAAGACCGACGGGGTGCCGGTGACACCGGCCTGGCCGCCCTCGTTGTTGTCGCGCTGGATCAGTTGCTTGCCGACGCCCGCAGCCAGATCCGCCTTGAACTTGTTGACGTCGAGGCCCGCCTGCCCGGCATACCGCTCGAGATCGGGCTGGGTCAGCGCCTGCTGATTCGCAAACAGAATATCGTGGTATTCCCAGAACTTGCCCTGAGCGGCGGCGGCCATCGACGCTTCGGCGGCGATCTGCGCGTTGTCGTGGATGGTCAGCGGCATGTGCTTGTAGATGACCTTGACGTCATTGGGGAATCGCTTCTGGAATGCCTCGATGCTGGGGCTGAGCTTGGAGCAGAAGGGGCACTGGAAGTCCTCGAACAACACGACCGTGATCTTGGCGTTCGGGTTGCCCTTGATCGGGCTGCCTTGCGTCTGGAACTGCACCGCGGGGCCGCCGGTCTGCTCGAAGAACTTGCCGGTGCTGACGATCGACTCGTACAGCTTGGCCGCGGGCGTGCCGGACGCGACCGCCGACTTGGCCTTGACCAACTGCTCATCGATCAGGACCTTGAGCTGGTCGAAGTTCTTGGGCGGCTTGATGCGCACGCCGTTGGCCAGAATGTTGGGGAAGGTGTTGGCCGCCACCTCGTTCGCCAGCAGGCTGTCGCGCAGCGTCTGGCCACGGAACTTGCCGGAATCCAGATCCTTCTTGAACCGCGCAACGTCCAGGCCTATGCCGGCGGCGACCGAATCGATCGTGCCGCGGTCGATGGCCTGCGACGCCATCAGCTTGTCGTGAAACGGCCAGAACTTGCCCTGCGCGTTGGCGGCCAGCGAGGCCTCGGCGGCGATGGCGGCGTCGGGGTGCGGCGCGGCGATCACCTTCTGCTTGAAGCGGAATTGCACCTTGTCGCCGTACTCCTTGGCGGCCTTGGCGATGGCCGGGGCGAAGTCGGAGCACTCGGGGCATCCGAACGCCGAGAACACGACGACCTTCACCAGTGCCGAATCAGGGCCCAGCTTGGGGTCGTCGGCGTGGATCTGCACGCGCCAGACCTGGTTGGGATCGGCGGGCGCGCTGGGGGCAGCGGCGGGTGCCGAAGGCGCGGGCATTGGGGAGGGAGCTGCGGCTGGCGTCGGCTCGGAAGTTGTCGGTGCCTGTCCCGCCACCGTCTGAGGAGCAGCCGCGTCGGCGGCGACGGTGGGCGCCTGCGTGGCGTGCCGGGTGGAGATCCGGCCGCCCACGTAGCCAGCAATCACCAGGGCCAAAAGGACGATCAGGGCATGGTCGCGTTTCATATCGCCTCGTTGCGGAAAGAATCGACAGCAGATGGGAAGTGGCGCTGCGGCAACAGCGCCCGCGAACTCTCCCAACACGGCGCCGCGATACCGCATTCCGGATCGCGATGCAACTGCCCCGACCACGGCGAGGGCCGGCATTTGTCTCAGCCGGGCGGGTCTGGCATCGTGCGGCCCGCACAGATCGACCGGGAGTTTCTGTTCTCACCGGGAATCCCGCGAATCCCTTGCAGGAGCGTTGCAGATGTCAAGCCGAAACCGTTGGACCGCCGTGCTGGCGTGCGCGGCACTCACAGCGACGCTAGGGTGCGACTCGGGCTTCATCGACACGGGCGGCTACCTCGTGTCGAACGAGCAGGAGGTCGAGCTCGGTAAGGGTGTCGATGTGGAAATCGAGAAGGAATACAAGATCGTCGACGCGAGCGAGCCACTGGCTCAGTGGGGCGTGCAGCTTGCCGCCAAGCTTCAAGCGGCGTCGGTTGGCTTCCGCGACCCGGCAGAGTTCGGGGGCTACAAGGTCGAGGTGATCGCCGACGACGAGCTGGTCAACGCGTTCGCGGCCCCGGGCGGCTACACCTACGTCTCGACCGGCCTGATCCTGTCGGCCAGCACTTGTGCCGAAATCGCAGGCGTGTTGGGGCACGAGATGGGGCATGTCGCCCACCGCCACGGCGTCAAGGCGCTGGAGAAGAGCTACCTGGCGACCGAGCTGGCGACGGCCCTGCTGGGCGAGGGCACGGGCAGCGACCTGGCGGTGTTGGCGTGGGAGTTCCTGGCGTCGACCAAATTCAGCCAGATTCAGGAGAAGCAGTCGGACTCGACCGGTCTGCAGATCGCGTTTGACGCGGGCTACAACCCCTACGCGCTGGTCGACTTTTTCCAGGTGCTGTTGGCGCAGGAGCGGGCGGCGGGCGTGGCGATGCCAGAGTTCCTGTCGTCGCACCCGGAGACTCAGGACCGCATCAACGCGATCACGGCCGAGATCGAGAGCCGGTACGGTGCCGCCGTGAATCCCAAGACGACCCAGAGCTACGAGTGCCAGGGCACGCAGCTCAAGCTGATCGACGTGCAAAATGCGATCAAGGCCAAGCAGTACAAGATCAAGGCGGGCACAGGCACGCAGCCCCGGCAGCGCGGGAACTAACGGCGCACGCTCAGAATCTCATGCCCCACTTGGCGCGATAGCTGAACCAGCTCCACGTCAGCCAGACGGAGATCCCGATCCCGACGATGACCAGAAACGCGCTGTGGCTAAACAGCAACGCCAACAGCGTCACCCCCCAGCCGCCCAGTGCGATTCCCCCCTTCTTCGCGGCTTCGCTGCGTTGCTTGGAAAGCGGTCCTCCGGACATCTCGTGCTCCTTGCCCGGCAACAGATCGCGGGCGTTTGCAGCAGGATAGCGCGGACCGCGCCGGATGCGATACCGGGAGTCATGCGCTTGGCTGGTACGGAAGCTTGCCAGCAGACCCGGGTGACTGGAAACTTCGCGCTCAGCGGTCCACTGCGGCCGCCAGCCCGTGCCGCCGCTGCGGCCAACAGGACTTGCCGTGAAGTGCCTCCCCCCGACCTCTCGTGATTGGACCCTTGCACTCTCCCTGACGGCCTTGATGGCGGGGATGCTCGCGTGCGGCTCATCCGCGGGGGGCGGAGGCGGCGGCTATGTTCCAACGGACACCGACGCCTCGTATGACCTGTTTGGCGACGTGTCGCCGTTCGACAGCCAGACCGACACGACGCCCGACGTGAACCCGCTGTCGTGCGCCGGGCGCTGCGGGGCCTACGACTCGGTCGCCGCCTGCCAATGCAACCCCGAGTGCTTGCAGACCAATACGTGCTGCACGGACTACGACAAGTTCTGCGCGACGACCTGCAACGTGGCGGGCAACTGCGACGATGGCGACCCCTGCACGTTCGACGACTGCAACGACGGCAGCTGCGTGCACTCCGCCGACCTCAGCTGCTGCAAGCTGGACTCGGACTGCGGGTCGCCGATGGGCTGCTCCATGCCCACCTGCGAAAACAGCAAGTGCGTCGAGAAGCCCAAGCCTGGCTGCTGCGCATTCGGCGAGTGCTGCGACTTCGACAAGAGCCAGATCAAGCCCGCCGGGTCGCCGTGCGGCACTCAGCTGCTCGCCACCGAGACCCAGTGCAGCGACAACCTGATCCAGCAGCGCGAGAAGGTGGCGGGTTGTGACGGCCAGATCGCGGAAGTCTGCAGCCAGGACCCCAATGACGGCGTGTGGTCGGAGTGGAAGACCATCAGCGTGTGCGACAAGACCGCGGGCTGCATCCCGGGAGCTCCGGGCGAGCTGCCCACTTGCAAGGACGGCAAGCTGGCCGAGTGCGTCGACAATGCCGGCTGCGCCGACAAGAACCCCTGCACCACCGATATCTGCAAGGATACCAAGTGCTTGTACGGCCCCGCGGCTGCGGGTGTCGCGTGTGGCACCAAGCCCCTGAAGTCCGAGTACAAGTGCAGCACCCCGGGGGCGGACGGCGACGTGATGGTGCGCAACTCCGTCGCGGGCTGTGACGGGTCAGAAGCCATGCAGTGCACCGAAGCCAGCCCCGCTTGGGGTCAGTGGCAGATCGCCAAGGCCTGCTCGTGGGACCAGGTGTGCAAGGTGACGGACCCGAACACGATTGGCACTTGCGTCGCCAAGCCGGCGTGCACGCCGGACACCACCTGCTGCACCCCGGAAGGCACCTACGCCGCGGAAGGCTCGGCGTGCGGCAAGACCACGCTGGACACCGAGACCAAGTGCGAGACGACCGAACCCGGCGGCAAGATCCTGACGCGCAAGGCCGTCGCCGGCTGTTCGGGCTACTCGACCTACTGCCAGAACTCCAGCAGCTCCTACTCGTGGGGGCCGTGGGAGGTCACCAAGTCCTGCACCCAGTTCCAAGCCTGTCAGGAGTCCTGGAACGGCGCGGAGTGCATCTCGCCCTGCAAGGCCGGCGCCACCTGCTGTACCGCAGACGGCATCTACGCGGCGCTGGGCACCAAGTGCGGCAGCTACGAGTTGGACAAGGAACAGAAGTGCAGCGGCCCCGAGAAGGGCGGCAAGATCCTGTCCCGCAAGTCCTATCAGGGGTGCACGGGCGACTCGACCTCGTGCTCGTCGCAGGACGCGTACCTGGCGTGGACGGACTGGGCGGTCGAGAAGACCTGCGGCTCCACTCAAGTGTGCGAGGTGCAGTGGGGCTCGGCCAGCTGCGTGTCGGCCATCAAGTGTCAGGCGGGGTCGACTTGCTGCACCGCAGACGGCGCTTGGGCGGCCAAGGGGACCAAGTGCAGCTCCTACGCCAACGAGAGCCAGTACAAGTGCGACTCGACGGCCAAGGGCGGCAAGATCTTGGTTCGCAAGGGCTATGACGGGTGCACGGGCACCGGAGCGTCATGCTCATGGGACAGCATCGACACGTGGTGGGACGTCTGGACCGACTCCGAAACCTGCGGCGCGACAGAGAAGTGTCAGGTCAACGCAAGCGGCACCTCGGGGTCGTGCGTCAGCGCGATCGTCTGCAACGCCGGGACGTCCTGCTGCACGCCCGATGGAGACTATGCTCCGAAGGGCGCCAAGTGCGGAGATTACGTCAAGAAGTCTGAGTACAAGTGCGCCGGCATCGACAAGGGTGCGGACATTCTGGTGCGCGAGTCCTACAGCGGCTGCACCGGGTCGAGCACCTGGTGCTCGTTCGACGCGGCCGACGACTGGTGGTCCGACTGGAAGATCTACAAGACCTGCAGCGCTGCCCAGTATTGCAGCGTGGCCAGCCCGAACTTCCCCGGCACCTGCACCTCGACCGCGCCCTGACGCCAACTGGCCGCGGGCGTCGATTGCCGTGAGTGAACTCGGGAGCTTGCGCGACGTCAGGTCGACGGGGCGACCGGTTCCTGATCCGTGTTGACCAAGGCGGCGCCGAACAGCTGCACCACTTCGCGCGCCACGGGCCACGGGTCGTCGGGCAGGTGACCACAGAGCCACGCATACACCAGCCGGTCAATGGCGCCCAGAATCGCGAGCGCGACGAAGCGGTCGTCGGTCTTGCGGATCAGGCCGCGCACCATCAGTGACGACAGCAGGTCCGCCACGAATGCGTCCAACTGGGCACCGCGCGAACGCAGCCAGTCGCCCACGGAGCCCGGATTGCGTTGCTCGCGGTAGAACAGCAGCGTCGCCTCAGGCGCTTGCGACACGGCGTCGATCAGCGCTTGGGCCAGCACCAGATAGGCGGCCTGGGTGCCGTCCTCGTCCACCGCCTCGTCCAACGCCTTGCGGGCATCGACCAAGGCGTCCACCGCCGGGTCCAGCACGGCACCGACCAGCGTGCGGAAGATCGTCTCCTTGTCGTCGAAGTACAGGTAGAACGTGCCGCGCGCGACGCCCGCCTCGGCCGCGATCTGCTCGATCGTGGTGGCGTGGAAGCCCTGGCCCAGAAACAGTCGCAGGGCGGCCGCCTCCAGGTCCGTGCGCTTCTTGGCCTTGTTGTCTTCCCGTCTACCCATGTCGACCGCCCCTTGCGTGGACGCAACTTGTAGCAGGCCCTTGCGGCCCGCGCCAACACCGCAAGGCTTTGCGACGTGGCTGGCGGCTACGCGTTGCCGAAGGCCACGACTCGCCACTGCCCTTCCTGCAGACGAAACGCATTGAAGAACAACGGGGTGTGGGGGCGGGCGGTGGCGGCCAGCCAGACCACGACGTCGGATTCTGCAAGGTGGGGGAGCGCGCCTTGCAGCTGCGGCCTTGCAGTGACCCAGCCTTCGAGCGCCGGGGAGCGTAGGCCACCGACGTCGCACCACCCCGCCGCGCAGAACGCTGGGGGCGCCAGACGACCCGCGCGGGCGTTGGCTGCGAGTACGGGCGCGAAGCTGAGGCGCACGGCGTCTCTTCCCTGCACCGGACGGCGTCCTTCGTCGGTGAACAGGTCTCCCAGGCAGTCCAGAAATACGGCGGACCCCGTGTAGAACGAGGCGGCCTGATGCGTCGCCATAGCAATCAGCGCCGCCGGCAGGGTGTCGGAAGGATGCAGCGGCGAAGCGACCGGCATGAAGGTCCCCGTACGCCAAGCCCCCGGAAGCGACGGGGGGCGTGGCGCAGCGAAGGGGATTACTTGAGCTTGATGCGGGCGACCAGCGGGCGGCGCTGGGTCGGGTTGCTGGTGACCACGGTGCCGCTGTCGTTGGTGCCTTGCGACCCGACGACGTACACGGACCCGGAGACACCGTCGAGCCAGATGCGACCCACCGACGTCTGCTCATTGGGCGAGCCGCAGGTGATCAGGTTCTTGTCGTAGATCAGCAGCTTGTCCCACACCCACTTGGTGCCGTCGTAGGTACCGTGCAGCACGAACACCGCGCGGCAGACGCCCAGCGAGTAGTACTCGCCAGCCACCCAGGCGGTCTTGTCCGAGACCTCGATGGAGCGAACGTCGAACGCGGCGCTCCAGACCACAGGCATCCCGACGAAGCTGGGGGTTTCCGAGGCCCACTTGCCTCCCTCGAAGCTGAGCAGCGTGCCGTAAGCACCACCGGCCAGCACATGGTCGGCCGCCGAACCGTCGATCGCACGCAAGGCGCCGATCGACGGGCTGCCGACCGGATTGATCGGCGCGACATAGGGTTCCTTCAGCGTGCTCGACTCGATGAGAGCCATGCCAGTGAAGCCGGCCACGCCGCCACACGAGCTCACGGTGTTGCCGTCCCAGAACGCCACACCTGCATAGGCGGGCGAACCGTTGATATCCAGCACCGAGCCTGCAATGAAGACCGCCTTATCCGACGCGGCGAAGATGTCCGCGACATCCATGCGCACCTGGCCGCAAGACAGGGACGTCTGCGAGCCGATCAACATGCGGGTGGGTACGCCCCAGTTGCCATTGACGTCGTGCGAGATCCGCCCAAGCGTGCTGACGATGCCCGAGTTGTAGGACGGGCCGCCGTACACGTAATTCCCGGTGCTGCCCGTGGCATAGCCATCGACGGCGGTCAGGTAGCGCGGCAGGAAACTGTTCATGTTCCAGAGGATTGGCGCGTTGGTGGACGACCAGAATCCCGGCTGGGCTGTCGGCATCATCGTCATCGGGTACGGGTAGCCGGGGTTGTTGTACTCGCCGACCGACAGCCGATTGTCGAACGCGTTCATCGCCGTGCTGAGGCCCCACTGGTTATAGACCATGGTGCCGCGACCGCTGAGGACGAGCGAGTCCTCAGCAACCTCGAACATCCCCGCAAACTTGTAGGTCAGGATGTTGCCTTGGTAGTAGCCAGCCCAGCCGGACTGGTTGATGGGACCGTTGTCTCCGACTCGGCCGATGTCGGTCAGCATGCCTTGCGTGACTGTCGTGGGGTAGTTGCCCGGCACGGACTGGACCGAGATCTCGAGGCCCGTGCACAAGCTGCCGGAGCAGAACTGCCCGATCGTGGTCTGCGGGCCGGACTTGCACACGGTGCCAAACGCCTTGTTCACGGCACCGCAACCGGCCTTCGGATCGCAGACGTCCGTCGTGCACTCCAGACCGTCGTCGCAGGTCTTCGGTGCAGGCGGCACACACTTGCCGGAGATGCAGGTGGACACCGGCTGGTACTGCGTGCCGGCGCACAAGCCATCGGCGCACGGGACACCGTCGGCCCACGGCAAGTGCACGCAGCCCTTGACGGCGTCGCACAGGTCGTTGGTGCAGAAGTTCTTGTCGTCGCAGTCCGGCGGGACGCTGCCGACACACAAGCCGACCGCGCAGACGTCCTTGGTCGTGCAGGCGTCGTTGTCGTCACAAGCGGCGGTGTTGTTGGCGAACACGCAGCCCTTGCCCGGGTCGCAAGAGTCGTTGGTGCACACCTTGTTGTCGTTGCACACCAGCTTGGGGCCGCCGACGCAGGAGCCGTTGGCGCAGGTGTCCTTGGTCGTGCACGCGTCGTTGTCGCTGCAGCCCAGCACGTTGTTGGTGAACACGCAGCCCTTCACGGTGTCGCACTTGTCGTCCGTGCACGCGTTCTTGTCGTCGCAGGTCGGGGGCACGCCACCCACACACTTGGTGGCCGCGCACTTGTCATTGGTCGTGCAGGCGTTGCTGTCATCGCAGGTCACGGTGTTGGCCGTGTACACGCAGCCCTTGACCGGGTCGCAGGTGTCGTTGGTGCAGATGTTCTTGTCGTCGCACACCACGGCCTCGCCGCCGCACTTGCCCGCGCTGCAAACGTCCTTGACGGTGCACTGGCTGTTGTCGTTGCACGCGTTGGTGTTGTTCTGTTGGATGCAGCCAGTCTGCGGGTTGCACAGGTCGTTGGTGCACACGTTGTTGTCGTCGCAGCTCTTGGGGGCCGGCGGCGCGCCGCAGACCTTGTTTGTGCAGACCGGGGCGCCCTGGAACTGGCCGTTGCCCGTGCAGCTGGTCTCGCCGCACGCCGTTCCGTTCGGCACGGTGAGGTTGATGCAGCCGCCCTGTGCGTCACACGAGTCGGTCGTGCAGAGGTTGTTGTCGTCGCAGTTCTTGCCGCCGGTGCCCTTGCAGACGCCACCCGCGCAGAAGTCGTTGGTGCTGCACTCGTTGCCGTCGTTGCACGCGGCCGTGTTCGGTGTGGTGGTGCAGCCCTTGGCGGGGTCGCACTTGTCGTCGGTGCACGGGTTCTTGTCGTCGCAGACGAGCGCTGCGCCGGACTTGCAGACCCCGTTTGCGCAGGCGTCGTTCACCGTGCACAGCGAGCCGTCGTCACACGCCGCCGTGTTGTTGACGGTCTTGCAGCCGGCCACCTTGTCGCATACGTCATCGGTGCAAGGCTGATTGTCGTTGCAGATGACGATGTTGCCGCCCTTGCAAAGGCCAGCAGAGCACGCGTCTTGCGTCGTGCAGGCGTCGCCGTCGTTGCAGGCGAGGGTATTGTTGACGTGACCGCAGCCGCCAGAGGGGTTGCACGAGTCGTCGGAGCACGGGTTGTTGTCGTCGCA
>JBMOIG010000055.1:0-28054 GCA_049317445.1 Myxococcota bacterium
CGCACTTGTTGCCGCACACGCCAAAGCCGCAGACCGTGCCGTTCGGCACCTTGGTCGGCGTGCACTGACCCGCCACGTCGCAGGACAGGGCGTGACAAGCGGGCACCGGCAGCTGCGAGGAGTCCATGCAGACCGTCCCTGCTGCTTTTTGGGACTTCACGCAGTAACCGTTGTCGCAGATCGCGAGGATGCACGGCGTCTTGCCCTTGATCTGGTCCTGACAGTCCCAGTTGGTCTCGCAGTCCGTCCCGGCAGCGTCTTGCCCGTCCGGGGTGTCCGGGTCGACGGTGTCGGTCGCGATGTCGGCCTGCACTTCGCTGTCGACCGCGTCGCCGCCGACGTCTTCTTCCGCGACCGCATCCGAACCCGAGGCGTCGGTCGTGCTGTCGTCGGTGTCCACCACGTCGTCCACGGCTCCGTCGTCCGACCGGGCATTGGCGCGGATTTGGTCGTGACTCAGCCGATCCGCCAGGCAGCCCGGGACGGCAAGCAGAAACACGAGTGCGACCAGAACGTTACGCAGAATCATCCTTCCTTCCGGCACCTGCGCCGGCACGCCTAGAACCGCACCGCAACGCCCACCCCGCGGGCCGCGGGCACAACCGCGACGTCCGCTGATCCATCCCGCAGCCACAGCCACGTGGTCAGCCCGGCCAGCCCGACACCGACTCCCGTCAGCGCAACCCCGGTCCACCATTGGTTTTGCGCAGCGCCGAAGGCCCGGTCATAGGCGTCGACGTCTGCCGCGTACCTGTCGTTGGCATCCAGCGACGCGGACCGTCCCAAGACCATCAGCGTGATCCCGGCCGCCAGCGAAACGCCTGCGGTACCTCCCGTCGACCACGGCAGCCAAGCCGGCGGTGCAGGCTGAACCACCGTCGGGGGCCCCGATGGACGCGGTGGGTCGACAGCAGGCGCAGTTGGCGGATGGGCGTCATCCTTGAGCTGCTCGCCCGGCACCGGTCCCGCGCGGGATGGCGGTTGCCCCTCGAGGCGTCGAACCCGCTCTCGCGCCTCTGCGGCCCCCTGCGCGTCGTCGGTCAGACTGATGTACAGCTTGAACAGCCCGGTGGCATCGCCGGGGCGGCCTGCTTCTTCATAGGCGCGGGCGGCGTTGTAGACCAGCGCAGGCTCGTGAACCAGCGCATACGCCTGCATGAAGAGTTTGGCGGCGGTCTCGAAGTCTTTGGACCGAAAACGCTCTTTGGCTACGGCGGCAAGTCCCTCTGCCTCGGCAACTTCGGGTGAGGTTGGTCCCGGTCGCGGCGCTGCCTGTGCGATCCCCGCCGAAGCGAGCATCAGCATCAAGCAAAACACTTGCCGGCAAAGGCCGGTTGGCAGGCGGAATCGGGGCATCGGACTCGCTGCAAGGCGACGTCGCGTCGGCCTTTGCAGGTTACGCGGCCACGGCAGACGTGACAAGCAATCTCCCCCCAAGAATGAGGTCAGGCGAGGTCGCTTTGTCGGTCTGATGCGCGTTGTCGGTCTGATGCGCGTTGTCGTTGCAGCTGCGCGCGCGACAGGTCAGGTCCGCCGCGACCGGCGCACGACTCTGGCGGCCTGCGGGCTCTCCGCCGTAGCGGTCTCGATCACCGGGCTCAGCGCTTCGACGCTGGTGTCGACGAAGCACCCGCTGTCGGTGGGCCGCACAGGCAGCACGTAGCCGCCCTCTGCCGGGGTCCCGTGCCACCATGCATGTCCATCCAGAAAATCGCGCCCGATTCTCCACGCAACCCAGGCGTCCAGATGGTCGTCATCCAGAAATTCTTCGGTCGGCGGCGGTCTGGCCCCGGTTGCCGCGAGACAGGCCGACAATTGCGACACGATGAATTGCGCAGCCGACCGTGACCCTTTGTAGCGCGGCAACACCGAGTCGATGCGGCAGTGGACCCACCACTCCGCAAGCGCCATCGCCGGATGCACCTCGATCGTGCAGCGCGGGTCCACGACGTCGCGGGGCGACGCAACCAGGTGGAAGCGGTCGCCGGCGTCCCAGAACGGCAGGCCCAGCACGTGGCACGAGAGGCACCAGTGCGAGCAACTCGAGAACGGTTGGACGCTGACGGCCTTGTCCGCGACGCTGCCGACGTGGTGCGCCAGCCAGCTCGCCGCCTGACGGTCGACGGGGCGGTCCCAGAAGTTGGCCGTGGCGCCGTGGTGGCTGAACGAGAGCGGAGCGCCCCACGCGACCAGCGCCGGGCCCTCGACCGGCAGCAGCTCGCGAATCCGCGTGCGCAGGTTCTTGGCGCTGATGGTGCGAAAGACCAGTCCATCAAAAACAACGGTGGTTTTGCGCGGCGCCGGGTCGATGCCCAGCACGAGAGCATTTGACCGACCGTCGCTCACTGGGGCCCCCGCGTGTCGCGTCATGTCACGACAACAAACGCCAACCACGGTCACCCTCGCCGCAGGAGCGACGATGAGCACGAGTCCTTTGCGAGGACGAATCCGCTGGATTGGCTGGGGCGAAGCTAGTCTGGATTCTCCGGCGGCGCAACTGCGGTCACTCCGGCATGGCGAGAAATCCGTCCTCAATGCGACAGTCTGTGTCGCATGGCGACAAGGGGGCGACACTGGCCTGACGTCCATGGGCGCAGGCGGTGGTGGAGGAATTGCGGTGGAATGCTGGAGAAGTGAACCGTGTAAATCTACGAAACTGCTAATGAAAAAGTCTCAAGTGCTTGGCACTCGATGAATCGTGAAGGGCGAGAAGGCCTGAACGACCGGCATCACCTCCAGGCGGTTGATGTTGATGTTCGCCGGCAGACTGGCCGTCCAGAAAATGCACTCCGCAACGTCGTCCCCGGTCAGCGGTATAGTGTTTTCGTACACCTTGTTGGCCCGCTCGACGTCGCCGCGAAAACGCACGATTGAAAACTCCGTCTCGCACAGCCCCGGCTCGATGACGGTCACGCGCACCTTGGTTCCCACCAGATCCGCCCGCAGGCCCAGCGAGAACTGCGCCACGAACGCCTTGGTGCCGCCGTAAGCGTTGCCCCCCGGGTAGGGATAGGTCGCGGCCACCGACCCCAACTGGATGAGATGTCCGCGGTTGCGGGCGATCATGCCGGGCAGCACGGCGCGGGTGCAGTACATGACGCCCTTGATGTTGGTGTCGACCATCACGTCCCAGTCATCCAGATCGGCCTCCTGGGCCTTGCCCAGACCCGCCGCCAGACCCGCGTTGTTCACCAGGACATCGATGTCGGCGAACTCGGGCGGCAGGCTCTCGACGGCGGCGAACACGGCGTCTCGGTCGCGGACGTCCAGCGTGAGGATGTGCACCGGCACCTGCAGCTCGGCCCGCAGAGCCTCGAGGCGTTCGGTGCGCCGCCCGCAGAGAACCAACCGCGCACCAGTCTGCGCAAAGCGATGGGCCGCCGCGGCGCCGAAGCCGGCGGTGGCGCCGGTGATGAAGACGGTGGACTTGGACAGATCGGTCATGGCGAATCCTTGGGAAAGGAAGCAGAAAGCGCTTGGCGTCCGCAGTGGGGAAGGGGGGGCTGGGCCCGCGTCAGGACGGCTGGCCCTGCGCTGCCGCATAGCCTCGTCGGAAGGCGCGGACGCTGGACTCGGCCGCCTTCGGCTTCTCCTCGAAGGTCTTGGCGATGGCGTACTCGACGGCCTTGGGCGACACGATACCCGTCGCGCCGACGTAGGCGCCCAGCATCACCATGTTGGCCGCCTTGCCAGAGCCCTCGCTCTCCGCGACCTCGTTGGCGGCGACGTAGACGGTTCGCAGGTCGCCCCGCTCTGCCCGTCGGTCGATCAGCGAGGTGTTGATGACCAGCAGGCCGTGGTCAACCAGCGTGGGCTCGAACTTGTCGATCGACTGCTTGTTCATGACGATGGCCGCGCGGGCCTGTCGCACGATGGGCGAGCCGATGGGCTGGTCGTCGATCACGACCACGCAGTTGGCCGTGCCGCCGCGCATCTCGGGGCCGTAGGACGGCAGCCACGTGACCTGCAGCCCTTCGTCCATCGCGGCCTTGGCGAGGATCTTGCCGATGGCCATCAGGCCCTGACCGCCGAAACCGGCCATGACCACGTCGGTTCCTGCCATGATCCACCTCCTGGAAGGGAGGCCCGGGCGCAACCGCCTAGGCCTCGTCCCTGACCTTGAGATCGGGGGCGTACTTGTGGGACGCGTCCGGCATCGCGCCGGGCTCGCGGAAGACCTGCAGCGGGAAGAACGGCGTCATGTTGCGGTCCAGCCACTTCAGCGAATCGGTGGGCGTAATGCCCCAGCCGGTCGGACAGGTCGAGAGCAACTCGACGAAGGTGAAGCCCTGGTGTTGCAGCTCAAAAGCCTGACGGATCAGCTTCTTGGCGCGGTTGATGCCCTTAGGCGACGACAGCGAACCGCGCGCGATGAGGACGGGCTCGACCAGCGTATTGAGCATCTCGCACATGCGGATCGGGTGACCGGTCAGTGCCGTGTCGCGGCCAAACGGCGAGGTCGTCGTCTTCTGCCCGGGCAGCGTCGTGGGCGCCATCTGGCCACCGGTCATGCCGTAAATCGCATTGTTGAGGAAGATCACGGTGATCTTCTCGCCCCGGTTGGCGGCGTGCAGGATCTCTCCCATGCCGATGGACGCCAGGTCGCCGTCACCCTGGTAGGTAAAGACGTAGCGGTCGGGCGGCAGCACGCGGCGGATGCCCGTCGCCACGGCCGGCGCTCGTCCGTGGGCGGCCTGCTGGATGTCGACGTCGAAGTACTGGTACGCGAGCACGGAGCAGCCGACCGGGCAGACGCCGATCGTGCGGTCCTGGATGTCCATCTCCTCAATCACTTCGGCGATCAGGCGATGGGCGATGCCGTGCGTGCAGCCGGGACAGTAGTGCAGCGCGTGGTCGGTGAGCACCTCGGTGCGCTCGAAGACGACCTTCTCGTCGGGGGCAAGCGGTTCGATCATGGCGCGCGTTCTCCAATTGGGAAGCGGATCAGGGACCTACGCCGCGGCAAGGCTGGCGTGAAGCAACTCGACCTGCGAGATGATCTCTTCCACCGTCGGCACCACGCCGCCCGCACGACCGTAGAACGACACCGGGCGCCGCCGACCGACCTGTGCGCGAATGTCCTGCACCAGCTGGCCCAGACTCATCTCGACGGTCAGGAAGGCGCGGGTGGGTTCGACCAGGGGTTCGAGCGCTCGCGACGGGAACGGCCACGCAGTGATCGGCCGATACAGCCCCACCGACAGGCCATTGGCGCGCAGCTGCCGGATGGCGGTCTTGGCGATGCGGGCCATGGTGCCGTACGCCACGATGACGATCTCGGGGTGGTCGTCGGTCATCCAGCACTCGGCGCGCTGCTCGACGTCCATGCGCTGGAACTTGACGTCCAGGTCGCGGACGTGGGCTTCGAGTTGGTCGGCATCCAAGTACAGGGAATTCGTGATGTTGCGTGGACGACTCTTGGCCTTGCCGGTCGTTGCCCAGGGCTTGTCGTAGACCTTGGGCTCCGTGTCGGAAAACGACACCGGCTCCATCATCTGGCCCAACAGGCCGTCGCCGATCACGACCACAGGGTTGCGGTACTCGTCGGCCAGATCGAAGGCGAGGCCCATCACGTCAACGGCCTCTTGCACCGTGCTGGGCGCGAGCACGATCGCGTGCATGTCGCCGTGACCGAAGCCGCGCGTCATCTCCAGGTAGTCGCCCTGCGCCGGGGCGATGTTCCCCAACCCCGGACCGCCACGCATGATGTTGACGATGACCGCGGGCACCTCGGCGCCGACCAGGTACGAGAATCCTTCCGACATCAGCGCCACGCCGGGGCTGGACGAGGACGTCATCACCCGCACGCCCGCGCCACCCGCGCCGTACAGCATGTTGATGGCCGCCACCTCGCTCTCCGCCTGCAGGTAGGTCCCACCCAAAGCGGGCAGACGCACCGACATGTACTCGGGGATCTCGGTCTGCGGCGTGATCGGATAGCCGAAGAAGTGGTGGCATCCGGCGCGGATCGCAGCTTCGGCGATCGCTTCGGTGCCCTTCATCAGGAGCCTCTGCCCTGCCATGGGTTCCTCCGTGGTGCTCAGATCGGTGCGGTTCAACCCGCCTTCTTGGCCTTGTACACCGCGATGCCACCCTCTGGGCACACGAGCGCGCAGAGCCCGCACGCGGTGCACTGCTCGGGGTCGTGCAGCTCTACCGGGTGGTAGCCCTTGGCGTTCAATTCGTCAGAGATCTCGATGAGCTCTTTGTTGCACACCGACACGCACATCTCACACGCCTTGCAGCGGTCTTTGTCGATGACGACCCGATTCATGCGGAAAGGCTCCTGAAAGCATCGGGGGCGGCCGTCTGTTCGAAGACGACCCCTCCCAGAAAGGCCGGCATCATGTGCCGGTGGATGGTGACGACGGGGGGAAGTCCTTGCGGCCCCGCGCGTTCGGAGGTCTCCCGCAGCTGTGGCAGCAGGCGATCGGGCAGCGCGAGCAGGCGGACGTCAACCCCAAGGTGCGCGGCGACCTGACGGGACAGCTCAAGGCCCCACCACACGTCGTCGACTGTGGTTTCGTCCATCATGTGGGTGTTGGACACGACGCCCGTGATGCGCAGCTGGGCAGCACCGGAGATCAGCGCAGCGGTGGCCAGCACCTTGTCCAGCGGATCCATGAACGGGCGGTGGCGGTTCAGGACCAGCAGCAGGTCGTGCTCGACCCGGCCGAGGACGTCCGAGACCGACCCAAGCGCCCTGGCACCCACGGGATCGCCGCCGACGTCGAGCACCAGGGCCGTATCGGTTCGGCTGACGGTGCCACGCAATTCCGCTGAGATGATGGGGAGATCGCTCGATGCCAGAGCTCCGCCGGGCGCCAGAATCCCCACACCGTCGGCAAGGAGCCGAGCCCCGGCTTCGCGGGACCGAAAGTACGGCTTCAGCACGTCCAAATCGCCGAGCATGACGCGGCGGATGGGTCCGTCGGGGTGCACCAGCGTGTGGGCGGCGTACTGGGCGAGGCCAATCGACAGCTCTGTCTTGCCGCTGCCGTAGGGACCGATGAGCGCCGTCACCCGTCGCAGCCGCAAGGTGCTGTCCAGGGCGCTGGAGGTCATCGCGGTCACCTCGAGGAGCGCTGGCAGCCACCTTGTGGTCGGCTCGCCGCAATCAGGCGATGCCGAGTGGGGGGCGGGGCATTGGCGCGCAAGGGGAAGGACTCGCCGAGAGCCGTTCCCGCAGGCTTGCGATTGTGCGGCAACGCGGCGTGCAAGGCAACGCTGGCGGCGGTCTTGTTAGCGGCCCGTGGCCAGGATCTTGTACCCGTCCTCGAACAGCATGCGCGACTTGCCCTCGTACACCGCGTCGACGATACCGTAGCCAAAGGTCTTGTGGTCGACCAGCATTCCCGGACGCACCTCCAGACCCGGGCCGTACATCACGGCGGACGCCCGGTCGCGGTCGGCCATCACGCGGTGATACAGCGCACGGACGGCTCCCTTGGCATCGGCGGCGGCCTTTCCTGCCTTTGTCGAACCTGCGGCCTTCGGGGTGGTCTTGGTCGCGGCGGGGCTGGCACCGGTCCGGCGGGCCTTGCCGGAAGCTTTCGCGGCTGCAGCGGCGGCTGCCTCGCGCGTCGACTTGTACTTGTGCTCGCCGCCACACGTGTTGCAGCGGACCTTGACGACCTCGAGTCCGACCATCGCCAGGATGGTGTGGTTCATCGACATGCCGCACGGCGTACAGTGCGCCTCGATGTCACGGCCGGCGGCGGGCTGGGCAGAGTTACGCGACAGACGGTGCAGACTCATGGTTCTCCTGGTGGCTGGGGGGCTCCACCGGGCTTTGTCCGGGAGGCTGCGAGGCCGTGCCGGTAGCGATGGACTGACCGCTGCAGTGTAGGCCGCCGTCGCCGATCGCGCAACCGCGCCGGACCCTGGAGCGGCCGCGACGCGCCACTCCGCACCGACAAGTCCGGCCGCAAATGCGCGCGCTTGCCATTTGCCGGGCGGCCCCCTAGCCTTCCGGTGCGCCGACCCACCGCGGTCCTTACCGCATGAGGTGACCATGAACCGCCATCACGCGACCTACCTGACGAACTTCGTTGTCCATCGGGCCGCACTGCTCGTGTTGGTCCTGTGCACCCTGCCGTGTCTGAGCGGTTGCGAGACCGTGGACAAGGTGCGCATGAAGCTGTTCGGCATCGTCATCGAGAACCCCGAGCGCGAGACTGCCGAGTGGGTGCTGCGAGAGACGCTGATGGCCGCCTCCGACCCCGACGAGCAGGCTGGGTGGGCGCGGTTCCAGAAGGTGCTGCACAGCGATGAGCGCACGACCAACGCCCTGAAGGGCTGGCACAGCGGCAACTGGCCCAGAATGCGGCGTCAGGCCAGCTACTATCTGGACGAGCAAGGTCGCTTTATTCTGCGCGATTTTCGGATCCAGCAGAACGACGGTATCGACTTCTTCTTGGAGAACCGCTTCCGCGACCTGCCCACACCGTGCGCCGTCCACCGGGACATCAACAACAACGGGTTGTGGCGCATCAAGCGCTGCAGCCTGTAGCGTCGTCGTGAGGTTTGCGTGATCCGGCACGTCTTCGAGCGCGGCCTGGCCTCGATCATCGCTCGATGGATGCTCGAGGGCACCAGTGACGCCCTGTTCGAGCGCATCGCCAAGGTCGGCGCGCTGAAGCCCGAAGAGGCCGAGAAGCTGCAGCGTGAGACCCGCGAGCATCTCGAGAGGGTCCGCGACGAGGGCGCTCCCCAAGCCGATGCAGTGCTGGCGGTCCTCAAGGGCGTGCTCGCGAGCCTGCCGGACCTCAAGGCCGTCACCGCCACAGCCACCCGCGCTGCCGTCCATGTCGCTGCAAAGTCTGCCGAAGCCGCCGCGGCGCGGGCGCAAGACCTGTCCGCCAAGGACCCCGCAGCCAAGAGTGCCGCGGCGGATGAAGCCGCAGCCGACGCGGCAGACGACGCCCTCGACCCCGCGGGCCAGCCATGAGCGCCATCGGAACCCTGCTGCGCCTGCCGCAGTACGCCCGCAATCTGGCCAGGTTGCGCCAGGTCACGGCAGTGGTCGTGCGCCACGGCTTCGGCCACGCACTGGTTCGCACCGGGCTTGACCGCTATGCCGGATTCATCAATCGAAGCAAGGCGTTGACGGAACCCAACTCGGACCTGCACCAGCTGACTTGGGAGCATCGGGTGCGGCTGGTGTGCGAGTCCCTTGGGCCGACCTTCGTCAAGCTGGGGCAGATGGCGGCGACGCGGCCGGACCTCATCCCGATGTCGCTGATCTTCGAGCTGCGCAAGCTGCAGGACAGCGTCGCCCCGTTCCCGTTCGAGCAGGTTCGCGCCCTGATCGAGGCAGAGCTTGGGCAGACGCTGGCCGAGGCATTCGCGACCTTTGACGAGGTGCCGATCGCCGCCGCGTCGATTGCTCAAGTGCACGGCGCCACGCTGAAGACCGGTGAGCGCGTGGTGGTGAAAGTGCAGCGGCCACAGCTGGACCGCATCATCCACACCGACCTCGAGCTGCTGCACATGATCGCGGGGGCACTGGAGGAGCGGGTGCCCGAGGCGGCGCAGTTCCGCCCCGTAGACGCCGTCGAGGAGTTCGCGCGCAATCTGAAGCGCGAGACAGACTTCACCAATGAACTGAATAACATCGAGCGTTATCGGCGCGTGATTGCCGGCAACCCGCATGTGCACTTGCCCACGACGTATCCCCACCTGTCGACGCGCCGCGTGCTGACGATGGAGTTCATCGCCGGCGCCAAGGTGACGGACCGCGCACAGCTGGAGGCGTGGGGCGTCGAGTGCAAGGCGGTGGCCGAGATCGGTACGGCTTTGTTCATGACGTCGATCTTCGAGCACGGCTTCTTCCACGGCGACCCGCACCCCGGCAACTTCTTCGTGCTGCCCGACGGGCGACTGGCGCTGATCGACTTCGGGATGATGGGATCGGTGGACCGCGACACCATCGACGAGCTGCTGAGCTTCATGGTTGCCCTGCTGCTGAACGACCCCGAGATGCTGGTCACGCAGTTCATCGACCTAGGGCTGGTCGAGGACACGGTCAACGTCCGCATGATGCAGGGCGAGATCAGCGAGATCATTCAGCGTTACAACGGCGTGACGCTGGCCCACATGGACATCGGCCTGTTCATCGCCGAGGTGTTCGAGGCCGTGGTGCGCTATCGGGTGCGGGTGCCGGTCGAGCTGATCATCATCGGCAAGGCGATCTCGACGATGGAGGGGATTGCCCAAGAGATCTATCCGGAATTCAACCCATTGGAAGCGATCCGGCCGTATCTGGTGCAGCTCTACGTCAAGCGCGTGCTGGACCCGCGGGCGCACTCGAGGCGGGTCTATCGGCTGCTGCACGACTATCTGGGGCTGGCGCGCGTGCTGCCCGGAGAGGTGCGCGGCATCCTGCGGCGGATCAAGGCCGGCGAGCTGCAGCTGCAGATCCGCGACGCGGGCGCCGATGGCCGGGCGCTGCGCAACGAACGCAGCATCAACCGGGTGCTGATGGCGATCTACACGGTGGCGGCGTGGGCGATGTTCACGGCAGTGCTGCCGGCCGCCAGCGAAGCGCCGCGTTGGTCGGGGATGTGGTGGTGGGCGTCGCTGTTGGTGGTCCAGGGCGTGTTTGCCGGGACGCTGACGCTGCTGTCGTTCGCAAGGTCGCGCGAACTCTGAGACATGGAGGCGAGGATGCGTGCAAGTGCTGTGGTGGTCCTGGCGGCGGTCGTGGCGGGTCTGGCGGGCGGTTGCGCCGCAGTGTCGAAGGAGGCCTATGACCGCGACATGGCGGGCATGAAGCAGCAGCAGGACTGGCTGGAAGCGCAGAAGAAGGGGCTGGACGCGCAGTACGTGCAGTGTCAGGGCAAGCTGAAGATCTCGCAGGACGCGCTGCAGGCGTGTACCCGCGACTACCAGACGGCAAGTGACGAGCTTGCGTCCACGCGCAAGGCGTTGGAGCAGTGCACGACGACCCGTGGCTCGGGTGCCAAGGAGCTCGCCGCGTGCCAGATCGACCGCGACAAGGTGGCGAACGAAGCCGCGCGCCTCAAGGCGGAGCGGGACCGTCTGCAGGCCGAGCTGGGGCCGCTGCGCGACCGGCTGACCAAGTACGAAAACAACATCAAGGCGGTGCGAGAGCGGCTGCAGAAGCTGGTCGACGGCGGCAAGCTGCGGGTGAAGATCGCCAATGGCTTTCTGGTGATCGAGGTGTCGAGCGACATCCTGTTCGACCTCAACAAGTCCGACATCAAGCCGACCGCCAAGCCGGTGCTGCAGGAGCTGGCGACCGCGCTGGCCGAGCTGCCCGACCGCCGCTTTCAGGTCGCCGGCCACACCGACAACACCGGACCCGCGGAGCTGAACTGGCGGCTGTCAACGGCGCGTGCGGTGGCGGTGGTGGAGGAGATCGTCAAGGGGGGCGTCAATCCGGCGACGCTGAGCGCGGGCGGCTACGGGCCGTACTTGCCCGTCGCGGCCAATGACAGCGATGAGGGGCGCAAGAAGAATCGTCGGGTCGAGTTCCTGCTGCTGCCGGATCTGGGCGACCTGTTCGACCTTGCGAAATAGCAAGTGCCAAGCACTTGAGACAAATTCCGAAGCACGTTCAAGGCATTGCGCGGGCCACTTTCTGTGCGCCTTGACACGCACGGACCCGGTCCGGACGATCCATGTCCATTCCCCCTCACTCCACCCCACGAGGCCTCTCGATGCGTTTCTCGATGCTCCTCTCCGTCCTGTTTCCCGCAGCTCTTGCGCTTGGCTGTTCAGGCGCCGGCCATCAAGGCCATCACGACGGCGCCCCGTGTGCCCATGGCGACAAGGCAGACCATGCAGAGGGCTGTCCCCATATGGCTGCGGACGGCAAGTGCACGCGCGAAAACTGTCCGCACAAGGGTGAGGACGGTACCTGCAAGATGCACCACGGGGCCGAAGCAGGTGCGGCGAGTCCGGCCGCTGCAGCGCCCGCCATCGCCATCGCGACCATCGGATCGGCGTCCGGAAGTCAGGTGCGCGGTTCGCTGAAGTTTGTGCAAGACGGCGAAAAGTTGACCATTACCGGCCAGTTCGAGGGCCTGACCCCGGGCCAGAAGCACGCGATGCACGTGCATGAGTTCGGCGACTGCTCCAGCGGCGATGGCAAGAGCGCGGGCGGTCACTATAACCCCGAAGGGCACGCGCATGGCCTGCCGGACCAGCCGCAGCACCACGCCGGCGACTTGGGCAACCTGGAAGCCGATGCGGCCGGCAAGGCCACGTATGCGCTGACGATTGAGCACGCCAGCCTGTTCGGCACCAACGCCCTGATCGGTCGCGGCGTCATCGTTCACGCCAAGACCGACGACGGCGGCCAGCCCACCGGCAACGCCGGCGACCGCATCGGCTGCGGCGTCATCGGCGTGGCGGCGGCACCCAAGCCTTAGGGTTCATCCGGACTTTCGCCCGCGACCCGTTACCAGTAGTCCACCCGCAGCGTCACGTCGCCTTGCACCCGGCACAGGCAGGCCAGTCGCTGGTGGTCGGGCTTGCGCTGCTTGTGCAGGCGGCGCGTCTCTTCGTCGCTGGGGGGCTGCAGGGCGTCGTCGGCTCCGTCGACCTGCGTGACGGTGCAGGCGGTACAGATGCCTTTGCCTTTGCACGCAGACGCAAGGGGCAGGGCGCGCTCGGTCAACACGGGCCACAGCAAGGCACTTTGGGGGATGCGAAAGCGGTCGATCTCGGTACCTGCCGCGCCAACCATTCGCACCAGCACCTCAGGTTGGGCGGCGGCGTCCGCGGGGGCTTGCGGCGTGGTGTCGGTGGGCGGGGGGGCCATGGTCGGACTCCAGCACATCCGTCGTGCGCGAGCGGTGTCATGCTAGCCGACCCGCCGCAGACGCGCGAGGCAAGGCCGGTGCAGCGCTTCGCAGCGGTGGACAAGTGCCCGAGTTGCGCTAGGCTACCTGCCCCCGATGCTGATTCCCGCGGGCCTCGCAGCCGCTGCCGCCGCGCAAGAACGACCTCCAGAGGATTTCGCACCATGGCCAACGAGACCGGTTCGTCCCACTTCATCGACGACATCATCCAGGACGACGCGCGCAGCGGAAAGCACGGCGGCCGGGTCGCGACGCGCTTTCCTCCGGAGCCGAACGGCTACTTGCACATCGGTCACGCCAAGTCGATTTGCCTCAATTTCGGCATGGCCTCGACCTACACCGGCACGTGCAACCTGCGATTCGACGACACGAATCCTGCCAAGGAGGACATCGAGTACGTCGACTCCATCATGGAGGACGTGCGCTGGCTGGGTTTCGACTGGGAACAGCGGCTGTTCTACGCATCGGACTATTTCGAGCGACTGTATGAGCAGGCGGTCGCCTTGATCCGCTTGGACAAGGCCTACGTGTGCGACCTGACGGGCGACCAGGTGTCCGAGTTCCGTGGCAATTTCCACAAGCCCGGCCGCAACAGCCCGTTCCGCGACCGCACTGTCGACGAGAACCTGGACCTGTTCGCCCGGATGCGGGCCGGCGAGTTTGCCGACGGTTCGCGCACGCTGCGGGCCAAGATCGACATGGCGTCGCCCAACATGAACATGCGCGACCCGCCGATGTACCGGATCAAGCGCAGCCACCACCACCGCACGGGTGACGCGTGGTGCATTTATCCGATGTACGACTTCGCGCACTGCTTCTCGGACGCGTTTGAGGGCATCACGCACTCGCTGTGCACGCTGGAGTTCGAGGACCACCGCGCGCTGTACGACTGGTTCCTGGCCCAGGTGGAATTCCCGCATCGTCCCCAGCAGATCGAGTTCGCGCGGCTGGCGCTGACCTACACGGTGCTCAGCAAGCGCAAGCTGCTCGAGCTCGTCACGACGGGGCTGGTCGATGGTTGGGACGACCCGCGGATGCCGACGATCTCGGGCTACCGGCGTCGCGGCTATACGCCCGAGTCGATTCGCAATTTCGCAGAACGTATCGGCGTGGCGCGGCGCGACGGCCTCATCGACGTGGCGCTGCTGGAGCACGCCATCCGCGAGGACCTCGAGCCCAAGGCGGCGCGCGTCATGGGCGTGCTGGACCCGCTGAAGGTGGTGCTGACCAACCTGCCCGAGGGCGAGATCGTCTGGCTCGACGCCCCCTTCCACCCCGAGAACCCCGCCATGGGGTCGCGCCGGGTGCCATTGACCCGTGAGCTTTGGATCGAGCAGGACGACTTTCGGGAGGAGCCGCCCAAGAAGTTCTTCCGCCTGGCCCCCGGACGCGAGGTGCGCTTGCGCTATGGCTGCCTGATCACCTGCAACGAGCTCGTCAAAGATGCAGACGGCAAGGTGATCGAGCTGCGCTGCACCTGGGACCCGGACTCCAAGGGTGGCAACGCCCCCGACGGTCGCAAGGTCAAGGGCACGCTGCACTGGGTGTCGGCCAGCCACGGCGTCCAGGCCGAGGTGCGCCTGTACGACCGCCTGTTCCGCAGCGAAAACCCCGCGGACGACAAGGACGGCGGCGACTGGAAGAACGGCCTGAACCCCGAGTCGCTGCAGGTCCTGCCCGTGTGCTACGTCGAACCCAGCCTGGCCGACGCTGCGCCGGGCGGCCGCTTCCAGTTCGAGCGTCTGGGCTACTTCTGCGCCGACAAGGACGCGCGGCCCGGCAAGCCGGTGTTCAACCGCACCGTGGCGCTGCGCGATTCGTGGGCAAAAGCCGAAGCAAAAGAGTAACCTCCATCCTAAGGTGCTTGGCACTTGAGAGGGGGGAAGCGTGAGTCTGGGCCTGAATCTGTCGATACTCCCTTGGTGTGTGGCGCTGCTGGGGGCAGTGGCCGCGTGCAGCTCGGAGCCCCCACTCGACCCACCGGCCTTTGACGACCACACGCTGCCGGGCCTCGAATCGCTGGAGCAGTTCACCGCGTTCGCCGACCTGGGCACGCCGCCGCTGGGTGCCAAGTTCGTGCTGACGCAGTTCTCCGGGCCGGGCAAGGGCCTGTCGCTGCTGCTGGATCCGAAGTTCTACTTCCTGCACGACGAGTGGTACTGGTTCCGCCTGCTGAACGGCCAAGCCGTGGACGGCGTCGACGTCGAACCGTTGACGGACCTGCACTTCGCGACTGTGCAAGAGGTCTACGACGCCTACCGCAACCAGACGCCCCCGCTGGACCTGCGCTGGGCGGCCGACGGCAAGCGCCTGTACTCGAACGCGTTTTACGACATGACGTCGGGCTGGTGTCCTCCGGGTGGGTCCGGCAGCGAGAAGTACCGCTGTCCGTACCAGCTGGGCGCGGGCACCGTGATGCACTTCGACGCCAACCCCAAGCGCAAGGTGCCGCACGAGCTGTGGGCGTTCGAGCTCGACTTCTACAATGAGCCGACGGAAGCCGACATCGGCGTGTTCTTCACGCGGGTGATGGAGCTGCTGCCGCCCGGTCTGGGGCCGCAGTTGGTCTGGGTCGCGCGGTCGGCGTACCAAGAGGCGCTGGCCAACCAAATCCGAGCAGGGACGGGACCTTACGCCAAGCGCGTGCTGACGTGGTCGGACTTGGTGGTGGCGGGCGAGGTGCAAGGCTACACGACTGGGCTGACGGCGGGACGGCTGCGGCGGGTACCCAAGGGCGGCTTTGGCATCGCGTCCCTGCAACCCACCGACATCGTGGTGCTGTCGGAGATTCCTGACGAGATGCCACCCGTTGCGGGCATCGTGACGGCCGTGCCACAGACGCCGCAGGCGCACTTGAACCTGCTGGCGGCGGCGCGAGGAACGCCCAACGTGTACATCGGCGGAATTCTGGACGATCCGGCTTGGACCACCTGGGCCTCGGACGGCACGCCGATTGCGCTGGAGGTTCGCGAGCACGAGATGCGGTGGAAGGCGCTGACGCCCGCCGAGTGGCAGCAGTGGCTGGCGCGGTCACAGGGCTTGCCGACGGATTTGGTGCCGGCGGACCTGGCGGGGATGCCCACGGCGGTCGATCTGGCGCAAGGAAACGCAGGTGCGATGCGGGGTTTGCTGTCGACCATCGGCGGCAAGTCGTCGGGGATGATGGCGCTGCTGGGGACGCCCGGGATCGAGACGCCGTCGCCTGCGCTGGGGCTGTCGGTGCTGGGGTACGCGACCCACATCCAGCCCATCGAAGCGGCGTTGCAGCAGCTGCTTTCGGCTTCGGTGTTCGCCAGTTACTCGCAGATCCGCTACCTGCTGCTGGAGGGACGCGATGCCTTTCTGGCCGCCCACGCCACCGACCCCAGCGCGATGGCTTGGTTGGCGTGGTTTGACAACCAGGCCCACGAGCCCGTCGTGCAGCAATTCGTGGACAGCGGCGGCGTGCGACAGGCGATTCTGGACCTGCCGATGGATGCGACGTGGCTGCAGGCGGCGCAAGAGGCCTTGGTGGCCAAGTTCGGTGACCTGTCGGTGCCGCAGGGGCTGCGCTTCCGATCTTCGTCCACCGCGGAAGACGTGGACGGCTTCAACGGCGCGGGGGTGTACGCGTCCTACACCGGCTTCCTGGACCCTTCGCAGCAGACCAAGCCCAAGGACAAGCTGCAGTCGGTCGAGCAGGCGGTGAAGTTGGTCTGGGCCTCGTACTGGACCTATGGCGCTTTCGAAGAGCGGCGTCTGGCCGGCATCCCGCACCTCAAGGGGCGCATGGGCGTGCTGGTGCATCCGCGCTTTGACGACACGGCAGAGGCGGCCAACGGCGTGCTGCTGCTGGCGGTGCGGCGCGATCCCGGCGGCGACGCGGTCGAGATGACGGTGAACGTGCAGAAGGGCTCGACTTCCGTCACGAATCCGGTGCCGGGGACCGACATCGCCCCAGAGATCGACCGGGTGTCGGCGCTGACGGCGGGGCCACCCAAGATCGCGCGGTTGCAGGTGTCGTCGCTGGTGCAGGACGGCCAGCCGCTGCTGTCGGACGCCGAGCTGGTGTGGATGCTGGCGCAAGCGCGGTTGGTCGCGGTGCCCTGGCTGGCGGCGGCCGATGCAGGCGTCGAGCCCGCGGCGCAGCTGAAAACGCTGGTGCTGGACATGGAGTTCCGCAAGGTCCACGAGGGCTGGCCGGCGCTGAAGTCGGGGCAGCTGCTGCCCGCACGGCTGGTGTGGAAGCAGGTGCGGCCCCTGTCGCGACCTTCGCGGATTCCGCTGGGCTGGATCGGCAACGCGCTGGTGCCCCGCGACGTGCTGGCGGTGACGCGGGAGGTCGAGGAGCGGTCGTGCCAGACGCCGCACTTCCACGTCGAGTCGCTGGAGTTTTACACGGACCCGAACGGCGAGCTTCTGGGAGGCGGACTGCTGATCGACCACGCCGTGCAGCCCTTTACCGCCTGGGTGCACGTCACGTTCCCCAAGGGTGTCCCCGGTCTGGGCATTCCGTCGGGGCCGCAGCAGGTTCTGCTGCACACCCAGGCAGCGTTCTCGCACCCCAAGACCACCGCGTCGCAGTGGGATCTGGACGTCGCGCAGACGCTGGGTCTGCCGGGCAATCCGGGCTGGACGCGGCTGACCGTCGACGACAAGGGCGCGTGGATGCTCGAGACCCCGACCGGCAAGCTGCAGGGGACCGATGGACAGTGCTCGCGGCTGGTGACGGTGCAGTCCAAGGAGGCTTGGCTGGCGCAGATTCTGGGTCCGGGCTAGCCGCTACCGAAAATCCCCAATCAGCTCGAACGCGGCCCAGAAGCTGGGGTCGGCAAACCGGCGCCGGCCGTCCACTTCGAGCCTGAGCACGTGCAACTGCGCCTGGCGCAAGGCCTCAAGCGCGTCGGTGTCCGGCGAACGGCGCAACAGACCGTAGAAGTGGGCCATCAGCTCGCTGGTCGCCGCGTCGTCGACCTGCCACAGCGAGGCGACCAGCGCGGGCGCGCCGGCGGCGGCAAACGCTGAAGCGATCGAGATCACCTCGTCGCCGATCAGGGTTCCGGGCGCCATCACCAGTCGTCCCTTCTCGTGCCCCATCTGCGGCTTCAACTCGACCGCCGTTTCGCATGCCGACAGCACCACCAGGTCGGTGTGGCCCTTCAAGCCCTCGAATCCCGTGATCTCGTCGACCGTCAGCGCGGCATTGGCCATGGCCAATCGGCTCTCGGCCGGGTCGGGGTCCAGTACACCGTGGGTCGCGAAGTGGATCATCGAGAACTGGCCGGCCTGCTGGAAGAAGCGCTCCTTGGTCGCGTCTTGCTCGTAGTAGACGGTCGCGTCGGGAAAGGCCTGGGACTTGATGCGCTCGGCCTCGGCGCGCGCGCCCTTCAAGGTCTTGTCGGGGTTGGCAAAGGCCAGCAGCGTGCGCGGACCCTCGTTGCGGCCGCGCCGCAGCATCTTGAAGATCGTCAACGACGACAGGTAGCCGACGCGGTGCTTCTCCAGCACGTACACGGGGTTGCCTTCTGCGTCGTCGGACGCGAGCGCGTGGAACGGCAGGTAGTACAGGGGGCCGAACGGCACGATCAGGGTCGTCTTGGCCTTGGCCATCTCGGCCTCGACGGGCGCGATCAGCCAGCCGTGCAGCTTGCGGGCGAGCGCCAGCACCTGCACCGGGCGGCGGCCGATGGCCTGGCGGTAGGCGAACACCGCTTGTTCGATCTCGGCCGCCGAAACGGCCACCTTGACGACCGTCGGCTTGTCCTGGTTGCGCGCGATGATGAAGGCGTACAACGCTTCGTCGGCAAGGAAGTACTCGATGACGACCGTGTCTTCGGGCAGCGAGTCGCGCAGCTCGGAGATCGACTCGGGGTTGATCGCCAGAAGGGCATAGATCTCGCGGTGATCTCGCTTCAGCCGCAGCAGAAGCTGGCGCATCTCGCCCTCAGTCGATGCCGCCACCTTGGCCAGGGCGTCGACCTTGGCCTCGCTTCGCACGTCCGCGGGCTTGGCGGCCTCGTCGGCCAGCGCCTTCTGGGTTGCCGCTGCGCGCGCCTCGGCGGTCTTCAGGTCGTCGAGCGACCGCTTCAACCCCTCGTCTTGCGCCTTGAGGTTCGCGCCCTGGAACACCCGCCGCAGCTGGTTGTCGCGCGACATCTCGAGCAGCTCGAGGGCACGCGCCGTCTCGCCCAACCGCAGGCACAGGTCGATGGCGTCGCGGAAGATGTCGCGGTTGCGTCCGTAGTTCAGCGTGTTGGCGCGCGCGCTGTCGCCTGAGGCGCGGGACAACACCTCGCCCAGCAGCGTGACCGCCTTTTCGTACGCCGTCAGCGCCGCCGTCGGATTGCCCACGGCATCCTGTGCCTTGGCCAGGGCATACCAGGCGTGGGCGCGCAGCCGCCGGCCCTCGCTCGGGGTTGCCAGATCCACGGCCTCGCGCGCCGCGACCAGAGCGACGCCCGCGCGACCCGCCTTGGCCTCGAGCAGCGCCACTTCCGTCAGCAGGCCGGCCAGGTCGAACGTCCGGTGCTGCTTGCGATACGCGGGTACCGCCTGGTCAAATGCCGCGCGTGCCCCCGCCGCATCGTCCAGCAGGGCCAGCGACTCGCCCACGCCGACCTGGGCATCCGCCTCGCCCCACAGGTTCTCTTCCTTGGACCACAGTTCTGCCGCCTGTCGGAACGCGGGCAGCGCGGCCTTGGCGTCGTGCGCGGCGTACAAGTACACGTTGCCTTGGCGAAAGCGGGCAACCGCGCGGATGTTCACGTTGCCGAGCCGCTCGCCGTACGCGTACGCCTGGTCGTGACGGGCAAGGGCACTGACCACATCGCCCCGCCCCATGTCCAGGTTGGCCAGCAGGACCAGCACGTCCCACTCGAGGCTGTCGTCCATTTGCTTGCGGGCCTCGGCAAACAGCGCTTCGGCGATGCGCTGCGCGGTGGCCGCGTCGTCGCTCGCGAGACTCAAGCTGGCTTCGTGCAAGCGCAATTCCCGCGCAACCTTGGCGTCGCCCTCCCGGTCGGCCAGCCTTTGCGCCTGCCGCAGGTGCTCCCACGCTTCCGACAGGTGGCCCCGACTCCAAGCGTCTGACGACAGGCTGCGGTACGCGCTGCCCAGCGCTCCGTCGTCGTCCGCGTCGGTGCAGGCCTTGCGGGTGCGATCCAGTGCCTGACGGGGCGCATCCAGGTCGCCGTCCTCGGCCAGCAGGTCGCCCACCATCCGGTCGATGCCCGACGCGAGCACCGGATCGCCGTCGGCCCGGGCGCGATCGAGCAGGTCCTTGGCGGCCGCGAGGCGCTCGGAGCCCTTGCGCAGCAGCGCAAGGGGCCATTCGGTCAGCAGTTGGTCGGTCACGGCGCCGATCTCGCGAAACGTCGCTGCCGCCTGGACCAACAGCCGGTTTGCGGTCGGCGTGTCGCCGCGGTCGCGGGACTCGGAGGCGAGGTCGAGTTGCCGGGTGGCTTCGAGCCCGCGTTTGGCTTGCGCCGCGATGCGCTCCTCACTCACTCCGGTCGGATCTCCCGGCAGGCCGATCACGGCCAACGCCCGCTCGTACCGTGCGGTGTGGACCAGCGCTTGGGCATAGGCGCGCCGCGCCCCGCCGTCACCCGGCTTCGCTTCCCAAGCAGCACGTCCCTCGAGCATCTGCAACAGCCTGTGACGAACCGGGATCTCCTTGCCGCTGTCGCGGGCGGCGGCCAGCCGCTCAGCCGTGGTCAAGGGTACCGGCTCGCCCGCATCCGCAACCGCCCACCGTGCCTCGCGGTACAGGGGACCCTGCGGGTCCATGGCGTTCGTCTCGCGAAGGGCCGCCCACGGCAGGCTTAGCGCGGCATACGAGCGCACCAGACGCAAGCGGTTGCGCTCGACATCGTCGCTGGCGGCAATCGCGGCCGAGGCAGCCTTCAGGCGGTGACACGCCGACTGCACCACCCGGGGCCAGTACCTGCCGCCGTCCGGGTCGATGTCCTGCGAGGCCTTTGCCGCGCGTATGGCGTCGTCCCAATGCCCCTCGGCCGCCTCGAGCCGGGCCAGTTGCTGCAACGCCCACGGCGACTTCCCCAGCGCGAGCGCCCGGTTCAACGCGGCGCGCGCCGCGACCGTGTCCGCCCGCCGCAGAGCCACCTCGGCCATCTGGGAGTGTGGATGGGCGTACTTCGGGGCCAGTGCCGCTGCGCGTTGGGCGAACGGCAGGGCCCGGTCCAGTTGCTGTCGCGAGAGCCACTCGGCAGCCATGCTGGCGTTCGCGACAGCGTTGCCCGGTTCGATTTCGAGTTGGCGCTGGCGAAGCTCGAGCACGAAGTCGCCCTCGCCCACATCGTCTGCCGCCCCGACCAGGGTCTGGATGGGGGGGGCCAGGCAAGTGGCGCTGCCAATGCGTTTGCACAGGTCGATGATGCGGTCCACCTCGGTGCGGGCCCCGGGAAGGTCGTGTCGCTCGATGCGCGCCTTGGCTGTTCCGACCGCGTCGTCGACGCGCCGGCGCAGGGCCACCCGCTCTTGCCCGGCGCGCGCCTGCTCGAACTCGTCGGGCGTGCGCGACCGGTCCAGGGCGTCACGGTAGTGACCGGTCGCGTCGTCGAACTGCCCGGCGTCCTCCTGCACCCGCCCCAGCGCCAGCTTGGCTGCGAAGGACTGTGGATCTGCCCGCAGGCGCTGCATCTCTTCGGCCCACCGCAACCAGCCGTTCATGCTGCGGTCGCCGGCCCGCTCCAGCTTGCGAAAGATCGCGATGGCCTTGGCGTAGTCCTTGCGCCACACGGCGATACGGCCGCGATAGCCGATGCAGTCGTTGGGGCGAAAGCGCGCCTTTTCCAGCGCATCCAACTGCGCGGCAGCCAGGTCCAGGGCACGCATGTCCGTGTACGCGCGCACCAATTTCCACCGAGTCGCCGTGTCTCCCGGGTCGGCGGTGACGGTGCGGTGCCAGATGCCGACCTTGCGCAGGACCTCGAGCTTCTCCTTGGCCCACGTGTTCTCGGGGTGGACCTTCAGCGCCTCGCGAATCCCCCGCTCGGCCTCGTCGAGTCGACCGGCAGTCATCGCATCCCGTGCCCGCTCCAGCAGGGGCAGGACCTGTCGGTCGAGGAGCAGCCACTGTCCCGACGGCGACCGGTTGATCAGCCACGTGGCATAGGTCTCGATGAAGCGCCACTGGTGGCTTGCATAGCGCCCAGGATAGGCCCGCACGAAGTCCAGAAACGCGGTCACGTCGTCGGGGGTCGTCGCCAGCAGGGCGTCTTCCAGCGTCTGGCCGTCGTGCCGAGCACCAAACACGCGCATCGCACGCGCCTTTTCGCGCACCACGGGTTCCGCGGTTCCGGCAAGGGTCGTCGTCCTGAATCGCTCGAGCATCGCGTCGCGCCACTGGGGCGTGGGGTTGGCCAGCACGTCGCCCAGCCGGTAGGCCGGCACGTCTTCGAATCCCGCCGTCAGGTCGATGTCGTGCGCAGCCAGCTCGAACAAGACGTTTTGCGAAAGTTCTTCGGACACTTGCAGCGTGTACCGGCCTTGGTCGCCGACGCGCACCGGCGCAACGACCAGCTCGATGTCGAGCACCGCTGTCGTGTCGGCCAGTTCCATCACCCGACCGCGCGCCAGCCGCAGCGTGAAATCGACCGTGCCGTCGGCGCCCATCGCGTAGACCGGCAGTCGGTCGGCCACCTTCAGCCCGTCGACGCGACCGCGGTTCAGCACGACGCGCGTGGGCGACTGCACCTGGACTACGCGCGCGGCGCATTCGTGCCACACGAGCTTGGGCGGGTCGGCGGCCCAAGCGCCGTGCAGGCCAATGCCCGCGACGACAACGAGCGCCAGCAGCCCGCCGACCGAGCAGAACGCCCGCCCACCCCCGACCCGACGCAAGATGGCCACGGCATGCTCCTGGCTGGGAATCCCTCCCGGCCGGTCGAATCAGACGCGCGAAGTGCGGCAAGTGTCTGTCCGGCGCTGCCAACGGGCAAGTAGGCGGGGAGACCGTGACCCGCTCAACGCGCGACGGTCCGACCCTCGAGCTCGTCCGCCAGAGCCGCCGCGCGGTACACCGACCGCAGCGCTTGCACGATGGCCGCGGCGTGCACGGCCACCGTGCGGTTCTGGTGTTCGTCGAAGAAGAACTGTCCCGCCAGCGACTGCAGGTTGCCGTCGAACACCAGTCCGACCAGCTCGCCATCCCGATTCACCAGCGGACTTCCCGAGTTGCCGCCGATGATGTCGTTGGTGCTGGCGAGGTTGAACGGCGTGGCCAGATTCAGTCGTCCGCGTGCCTGCTTCCAGCTCTCTGGCAGGTCCCACGGGGCCTTGCCGCCCGCCTTGTCCGAGCGCGCAAACAGTCCGCCGAAGGTGGTGACGGGCGCCACTGCGGTACCGTCGTCCTCGCTGTAGCCCGCGACTTTGCCAAACGACAGCCGCAGCGTCCCGGTGGCGTCCGGGTAGCGCTTGGTGCCGTATTGCGCGAACGCCGCTTCCGCCAGTGTCTCGTGGGCGCGGCGCGAAGGGCCTTCGACCTCGTCCTCCATGCGCGTTCGCAGGGCGCGGGCTTCGGCATCGAGGGCGCGGGCCAGCAGGATCAGCGGGTCGGTGCTGGCCTGAATCGCCGCCGCGCCGCCCTTGGCCAGCTTCTTGCGCTCGGCAGGGTCTTGCAGCTTCGTTTGGAAGATCAGGTTCTTGGCCCGCTCAGCCGGCGTCTGTCCCGCCAGCGCCACCACCACCACCGGGTCCGCGTCACCCAGCGTCGTCTTCAAGTGCTCCAGCGCGTCGGCGAGCAGGGCCTCCTCGAGCCCAAGGTAGACCGGGGCCGGAGAGAACAGCCCCTGCTCCAGCGAGGCGAGGTTCGAGTCCCGGTACTCCCGCAGCCGCTCGTCATTGGCCTTGGGCCGCTCGTCTGCCAGCCGCACCAGCTGGCGCGCCCATCCGAACAGCTTGGTCTGCAGCGTGAATCCTTCCGTCATCCGGTAGCGGTTGAACAGCTCGCGCTGCACCCGGGTTGCCTCCGCGATGGTGTCGAGCGCTCGGGCGACGGTGGGGTCGGTGCGCTCGGCGCTCTCGGTCGTCGTGCGTTCAGCCAGCACCGACGACGACCGCAGTCCGGCCAGATAGCCGCCCAAGGCCTTCAAGCCATTCTCCAGCCCGAACAGGTGGTTGCGGGCCTGTCGCGCGGCCTCGTCCGAGGTGGCCCCATAGGCGAGCAGCACCTGGCGCTGCCGTGCCAGGTCGTCGAGACGCGCCGGATAGGCCTGGTCGCGCAGCAGCTCCAGCTCAGCCACCGTCAACAGGCGCGACGTGCCGCCCGGATGGCCAGAGGTGATGACCAGGTCGCCCTCGGCCGCGGGCTTGGCGGCGACCTTCAGAAAGCGGTCGGGGCGCGCGGGCTTGCCGTTCTCGTAGGCGCGGAACAGGGCCATGTCCAAGTCAAAGCGCGGGAAAGTGAAGTTGTCCGGGTCGCCGCCAAAGAACGCGATTTGGGCTTCGGGGGCGAACACCAGCCGAACGTCGGTCAGCTTGCGGTAGGTGTACAGGTGGTACAGCCCGCCGTTGTAGAGGGTCACGACGTCGCACCGCAGGCCACCTTGGGCGCACGCCTGCTCCAGCCGCGTCATCGCCTGCTTCTGCGCGTGGTTGGCTTGTGCCGGCGTCATCTCCGGCTTCGCGGCGGCGCGGATCTGGGCCGTCACGTCCTCGATGCGCTGCAACACGTTCAGCTCGACGTCGGGGCACTTCAGCTCGTCCTTGCGCGTCTTGGCCAAGTAGCCGTCGCGCATCAGGTTGCGTGTGGGCGTCCCCAGCTGCTGGATGCAGCCCGACCCGACATGGTGGTTCGTCAGGATCAGCCCCTCGGCAGACACGAACGAAGCCGATGCACCGCCAAACCGCACCGACGCCAGACGCAAGTGCTCGAGCCACGGGTCGGTCAGCGCCAGACCGTGGATCGTGGCGCGGGGCACGAGGTCGTACGGCCACATGCCCTCGTCCGCGTGGGCGGGCAGGGCGGCAAGCAGCGTCGAGGTCAGGAGCAGGAGGGGCAGGACTTGACGCATGGGCGGGCTCCCAAGGAAAGCAGCAGTGTCCGCGCGGATCTGGGGCAGCGCAAACTTCCCTGCGTTCGTAGCGATGGGTTGTTGGCGGGCCGATCGGGCAACCGCGGGTGGGGCGTCGCGACCCCTTGGCCGTCGGGATCGGCACCCAACATCGGGGAGTGTGGCGATGCGCTCCAAGCCTCCGCCCGGACAACGAATTCCACGTTCGATAGGAGACGGGGTCAAGCACGCGGAGAGATCCGGCAAGGCGGGCCCCGAACTCGCCCCAATCCTCGCCTTGACCGCCGCAACCGCGAAGGGCAAGTTTCGCTCGACCATCCCCCGAGGCCACCATGGGAATCTTCGACCGCTTCAAGAAAAAAGCCCCCAGCACCCCGACGCCCGCTCCGACAGCACCGCAAGCACCTCCTGCGCAGGGTGAATTGAGGCGTGATGTCGGCCAGCAGCCCTACGAGGAGGGGCGCCAGACCGTCGCGCCACCGCCGAAGTGGAAGGCCGGCACGCAGTTCAACGACAAGCACGTCGATGCCTCGCGGTCCAAGGACAAAGCGGCGGGCGGCGCGATCAACCAGGTCGACCTGCTGGCCTTGGACGGCGTAAAGCTGGGCGGCGCGCGCAAGGGCTTCTTCAAGGAGTCCAAGGAAGGCGGCGACGTCGGCGACGCGGCCAAGGGGATCGGCATTCGCAATGAAGACTCCCGACTGACGGAGCGTTCGGTCGCCTCCAGCCGGGTTGCCGAAGCGGCGGGCGTGGGTGACGTGATCGCCAAGACGGCGTTCGCGACCCACAACGGCAAGCAGGGTTCGGTGTCCGAGCTGGCCGCGGGCCGCTCGCTGACCGAGAACGTGGACGACGAGATCATCGACCCGGGCATCCTCGCTGAGATGCGCGCCAACCCCAAGGACTACATCGGCGACAAGAACGGCATCGACGAGTTCGGCGAGCCCGCGCCGTACAAGAGCGACGCTGAGGGAAAGTTTTTCAAGAAGAACGGCGCGACCGAGCTGCGCAACGTCGACCTCAGCAACCCCCGGACCCAGAAGGAGATGAACGATCTCCAGTGGGTCGACTCGCTGACCGGCCAAGTCGACCGGCACGGCGGCAACATCTTCGTCGACCCGGCCACCGGCGCCGTCAAGGGCATCGACAACGACGCGGCGTTTGGGTCGACCAAGGCGTCTGCCGATCCCAACAAGATCACGGCCCAGGGCAAAAACCCGGCCGACCGGGTGATGGGCAGCCACAACAAGGGGATGCCGACGCTGATCGACGCCGCGACCGCCGCCAGCATCCGGGCGCTGTCCGAGGAGGACCTGCGCAAGCGCATCACGCCCCTGCTGGCACCGGCGGAGGTCGAGAACACCATCGCTCGCCTGCAAGCCGTCAAGCAGCGCCTGAAGTTCCTTGAGCTCGCGGGTTCCGTGGTCGGCGGTGGCGAGGACCAGACGCACGCGGCGTGGGGAGCCGGGACGTTCGAAGAAGAGGGGCAGAACGATCGGTCGTACCTGGGCCATGCGATCCAGAGCCGGGCCGAAGCCGCCACCGGCAGGACCCCCGGCCTGAAGATGGAAACCCCAGAGGCTGCGGCTGCCTGGAGCGCGAAGGCCGCTGAGAAGAACGCCGCTGAGGCCGCCCTGCCCCAGACCGCGCGGCCCGCCGCCGCAGCCATGGGCGCGCACCGTGGGCGTCCGGCCCCTGCGCCGGTCGCGCCTCCCGCTGCCGCCGGCTACAAGGCGCAGGCGGGCGCGCTCAAGCCGCCGCCGTTCCCCGCGCCCGCGGCCCCGGGTGCTCCTGACGTTCGCCCGGCAGCCCCCAAGACCCTGCCGCCTGTGCGTGCGCCGCGGCCGATTCCGCCGTCTACGCCCGCACCTGCTGCGCCCGGTGCCGCTGCCGTGCCGCCACTGCCCAAGCCTCCGACCTCCAAGCCACCTGCGCGCAAGCCGCCCAGTGGGCCCGCGCCTGCCGCGCCCGGTGCCGCTGCCGTGCCGCCACTGCCCAAGCCTCCGACATCCAAGCCGCCGGCGCCCAGATCCGCGCCCCCCGCGGCCCGCAAGCGCCCGCCCACGCCCGCGTCGTAGGGCCAGCAGACCAGCCCGCACATCGGCTCAGGCGGTGACGCCGACCCTCAATTGTGCTAGACGCGCCCCGGCGCGGCCGGTCCCTTTCGGCCTCCACGGAGCTTCCCATGTGCGGCGTCGTCGGTCTTGTCTACGAAAAGCATCGCCCTGACCTCGGCCGCATCGCCGCTGAGCTCTTGAAAACCCTCGAATACCGCGGCTATGACTCGACCGGCGCGGCCATTCAGGGCCACGGCGAGGACGTCTGGTTGGGCAAGGGCGTCGGCGCGCCGTCGGTGATGGTCCACACGCTGGGCATCGTCGACCGGCCGGGCCAGATCCTGTGCGGCCAGGTGCGGTGGGCGACGTTCGGCGCGGTGACGGACGCCAACAGCCAGCCCCACGTGGTGCGCTGCAAAACCGCGATGTACGGCGCGCACAACGGCAACGTCACCAACTGCGACGCGCTGAAGATGTGGCTGACCGACGAGGGCCACCGTGTGCTGTCGGACAACGACGGCGAGATGGTCGTGCACACGGTCGAGCACTACTTCGCTCGCGAGATCGGCGAGCTGCCCGTGGACCGCCAGCGCGATCCCGCCAGCCGCCGCGCCTGCATGCGCACCGCCCTGGTGGCCGCCGCGGCACGACTGGAGGGCTCATTCGCCGCCGTGGTGGTCGACCCCGTCAGCCGCTGCGCTTGGGCCGTCAAGCAGGGCTCCAGCCTGTATTTCGGCATCGGCCGCGACGACATCGGCGGGCGCTTTGCTGTGGCGTCGTCGGACCTGTCGTCGGTGCTGAAGCTGACCCGCGTGGTTGTGCCGATGCTGGAAGGCGAGCTCATGGAGTTCGACGCGCAGGGCCACCGCCTGTACGCCGTGTGCGACAAGACCGTGCAGACGCCGACCGGTGCCAACAAGCAGGTCGCGGGTCAGTCGCTGGAGCGTGCGCCGGTCCGCAGCCGTCTGCGCGCCAAGGACACGGCGCTGGTGCCACCTTTCGAGACCTTCATGGACCAGGAGATCTCGGCGCAGGAAGAGACCTGTCGCGCGGTGATTCGGCTGTTCCAGGGCGGCAGCGAGTCGGCTCAGGGCTTCAAGCCCGTGCTGGAGGCGGCGCCCGAGGCGACCACCGACGGCCTGTGGCAGCACCT
>JBMOIG010000056.1:0-27897 GCA_049317445.1 Myxococcota bacterium
GGCAAGACCATGGAAGGCTTCATCGAGATCGGGCTGTTCGAGACCCGCAACGACGAGGCGGGCGTGGCGTTGCGCGAAGAGGCCTTCATCGCCCTGCAGCTGCTGCCCCAGGCGCAGGGACCGATGCTGCGCAAGGTGGAGCAGATCACGGAGGACGACGACCTGCGCATCCGCGTGTTGACCCGTCTGTTCGAGCTCGAGGGCTCCAAGGTTGCCGTGGAAATCAAGACGCTTGCGATGTCGCAGAGCCCGCGCGCCCGCATCGCCGGCCTGCGGCTGCTGAGCAAGCTGAAGGGCGACAAGGAAGCCCGCGACATCCTGGAGAAAGCGCTGGACGAACCGGACGAGCGCATCCGCGTCGCCGCCGCCCTGACCTATCTGGGGGGCTAGTTGATGGTGGTGTCCAAGCTTGGGCCCCGGGTGCTGCTGGGCCTCGTCCTGGGCGCGTGTCAGCAGGCGCCTCCAGCGGAAGTCCGCGACTACGCATTGGAAGCCACGGCGCTCGTGCAAGGGCTCACCGCCACTTCCTGTCGCAACGATCGCGACTGTGCCGTGGGTCACGCAAGCGGCGCCTGCGTGCTGGGCACCTGCTTTGGCCTGTTGACCAGTGACCAGCGCTCGGCCCGACGCGTTTTGGCCGATCGGCTGGCCCACGCAGATCTGCAAGTCCGTGTTGCTGCGGAGAAACTGCTGCTTGGCGCCATCAGCCCGCCGCCCGTGTCCCTCCGAGAGCGTCTGGGCGCCATCGAAGGCCTGGGCGCACTGCTGGAGGTCGACGCTGCCAAGCCATTCGTGTGCGGTAAGGTCTGCATGGCCTTGCGGTCGGAGACGGCGGCGAGCGATGAGCGTGTGGCCGCGGCCGCGCGACGTGTCCTTGGCAGGGGCGGCGATCCGACCGTCGTGGCTGACCTGATCACGGACCTCGAGCTTGGGACTCAGCTGCTGCGGGCTGAGGCGGCGACGGCGTTGACGCCATTTGTTGGGCGCGGGGATGATTCTGTGGTGGTTCAGGCGTTGATCGCCCGGCTGCGAGATCCGTCGGCCGTCGTGCAGGAGGCGGCCTTGCGCACGCTGCTGCCGCGCGCCGCCGATCCGCAGGTCCGACGGGCATTTGCGGGGCTGCAGCAGCACGGCAGCGGCCTTTCCTACGCCGTTGATCAGGCACTGGCGGGCACCGTGACGCCAACCGTTCGGTAGCCGCGCACCACATCCGGGGGGACGATGAAGCGCTCCACAGTCCTCGTTTGGACCCTGCTTTCCTTCCTGCCCACGGTCGCTTGTCAGCGCGCCGCAGACCCCGCTTCGACAGCGGCTTCGGCTGCCCCTGCTCCACCTGCGTCTCCCGTGGTGGGCGACGGTCCCGGCGACTTCCTGCTGCGCTATTTCACCCCGGCCACTGGCGAGTTGGTGGCGGTCGCGGCCAGAGGCGACGTGCCAGAGGGTGCCCGAGGGCAAGTGCTCGTCGTGCCTCAGGATCCTGCCAAGCTTGGGCCGTGGCTGTACGTGGCCGACCTGACGAAGAAGTCGGGGAATCACTACGAAGTGCGCGTGGTGAACCGCGCCGATCTGGAGCGTCAGGTGGCCGCCGCCCGCCCCGCGCAAAAGCCTGAACCGACTGCGGCGGTGGCCCCCCCTGCGGTGGCGGACGGCGAGGTCGTGCTGTACCGGACTTCGTGGTGCGGCTACTGCAAGAAGACGGCGGAGTACCTGACGCTGAAGGGAGTTCCGTTCGTCGAGAAGGACCTGGAGCGCGACCCGGGCGCCCGCGAGGACATGCTTGCGAGGGCGGCCAAGGCGGGCGTGGGGCAGGACCGGTTGCAGGGCGTGCCGATCCTCGCCATCCGCGGCAAGATCATCGCCGGCTTTGACCGCAACGCGATCGATCAGGCGCTGCGCTGACTTGTGCGCGGGGCCAAGCGGCGCCCCGGATTTCTTGACGACCCGCGGCGGCAGGCGAGGATGGCGAGGCGCCCAGACCACGCGCCGAGGCCGACCCGATGCACGCCCAGCAGAAGCCCGACTCCGCCGACAACGTCATCCGCTTGAGCGACCGCCGGGTGCGCTTGCACGGCCAGGGGGGCGATGACCGCGAGGCGACCGCAACGCGCGTGGACGCCGATGGCATGTTGATCGTAGATGCCGGGGACGTCGACATCGGTCGGTTCGTGTGGCTGGACGTCGACATGCCGGACGACGAGCCGGTGCGGGCCTTGGGGGAAGTGCTGTGGCGCGACCCCGTGTCCCTGGCGCTCGACATCAAGTTCAAGCACCTGTTTCCTGACCAGAAGCGCCGGCTGATGCGCGCGCTGGACAAGTCGGAGCTTGGCCGCTAGGCCGGGTCGACAGGGCGATTCACGGAATCATTCAGGGGATCAGTCGATCTCGAGTCCGCCGTAGCGGCCGTCACCGGGTCGTGGTGCCGCGGCGGGCTGCGCAGGCGCGGCGGCCGGACGGGCTGGCGCCGCGGCGGGACCGGGCAGCGGATCGCGCATTTGCGGGGCCTGACGGACGGCAGCTCGCTCTGCGCCGGTCAACCGAATCTCCTCGCCGCTGACGCCGCGGGCGTAGACGTGGTCGCCGTCGACGCGCAGGTTGGCCAATTCCGGAGGACCACCGCGCCCTTGCAGCTCGCGCACCATGGCGGGGAAGGACAGGCGCAACAGCACCGTCAGCGGGTCCAGTTGGCCTGAAGTCGCCGAACCGGGCGTGGCCGCCGTCGTCTGGTTGCCGCGCAGCAGAGCGGCCGCGGCTACCAGCGCAGTGTGTTCGACCGGCAGGTGGCGCAGGCGCTCGAACACGTCCAGCAGACTGGTGCCAGCCATCTGCATCTCGGTGATCGTGGAGCCAGCCATTTCAGCGCGCTCGGTCTTGACGTCGATCAGGACCGCGTCCTTGAAGCTCACGCCCACCAGATTCGCGTCGCGCAGGTCCACGCCGATCAGCACGGCGCCCGTGAAGTTGGCGCGGAACAGGTTGGCGCCACGCAGGCTGACGCCGCTCAACACCGCACCCGACAGGTTGGCATTGTCCAGCACCGCGCCGCCCTGACGCGTGTCGGTGAACTTGGACTGGATGATCAGCGATTCCGAAAGGTTGGCCTGATTCAGGTCGGCCATCGCGAACTCGCAGCCGACCAGCAGCGCGCGGCCCAGGTTGGCGTTGGTCAGCGGTGTCTCGGTGAAGCGGCAGTCGTACATCCGCGCCGCGGGCCACTGAATCTCTTGCGCGTGGGATGCCGACACGTCCCAGTTGCGCAGCTCGGCATGCTCGAAGCGGGTCCCTCGCAGGATCACGCCGCGACATTGCACGCGCGCGGCTTCCAGACCCGCCAGATGCAAGCCGACGAGCTTGGTGCCCGTGAAGCGCACGTGGTTCATCTGCACGCGACCCGCGTCGGTGGGCGGCAGGTCCACGGCCTGAACGTCCAGCCGTTCGAGAGAGCCCGCATGAAGGGCGTTGCGCAGGTCCGACACATTGACGATGGAGGAGAGATCGCTCATGGCCGTGCAGCGTACCATCGCGCGGGTCCGGGTTGAAGGGCGGATCCACTTCGGTTCCGGAGAGCGCGGATTCGTGCGACACTTCAAGACCTTGCACTGGGGTGTTGGCCTGTCTGGGTTGCGGAAGCATCCGGCGTGGTCCAGGCCATCGCGCAGGCGCCAACTGGCGCAGCCGCGCCCGGATCTTCCTTTGCGGGTCGAGCAGGTGCTGCACAGGGGCTTGTCTAGGGGGGCGGAACGCAGGTATTCCGACGCCTCCGCAGTCGTTCCGGGTCTGGATCAGGCGGTTGAGATCAGGGGGCTGGGCAGCGGACGGTCGCGGGGCTGGCGGACAAACTGGCTGTGGGGGGACGGAATTGAAGAGCATCATCGCCTTGTTGGCGGTCGTCATGCTGGCGATCCTCAGTCTGCTGGCGTTGTATCAGGGGTTGCGCTGGCTGGCGGCCGTGCGGGGACGTGAGGACGGTCTCGCTGCGCTGCAGGATGCCGAGCGCACGCGTCTGGAGGACGAGCGTCGGCGTTTGCTGAATCATTTGAGAGAGATCCGCTTTGATCACGACACGGGCAAACTGGACGCCGACGACTTCCGCTCCCTGACCGAGCGGTATGAGGCTGAGGCGATTGCCGTGCTCGAGGAGATCGACCGCATGGAGGCCAGTCGCGCGGCTGTGGCCCCCCGGAGGCCCTCATGAAGCTGCGCGTAGCGGCGGGCGTCGCTTTCGCTTCTCTGGTCATGGCAGGTGCCACAGCGGCGCAGACCCCTTCGGCTGCCGCTGTTGCGCCGGCCCGTGTTGCCGCAGTGGAAGTGGCCGCGCCGACACCCGATCTGGGGCTGCAATCGCTGACCTTGACGGCCAAGGCGCAGATTCAGGTCGACGAGGGCAAGCTGATCGTGACGGCAGACTACGCGCTGGCGGTCGATCGCCCGGGCACGGTCCGTTTTGACCGCACGCCTCTGGACTTGCCTCTGCTGGCACCGACGGTGCGCGGCGTCGTGGTCGACCGGGGCTCGCTGCCCCCCACCGCCCAGACCATCGAGACTGAGGTACAAGGCGGCGTGACCGTCGAGCGCGTGCAAGGCGCCCTGCAGGTGCGCGGCTTTGTGGACCCGGCGAACCCGGGCGTGGTGCGGGTGCGCTATCCCGTCGCGTTCGAAGACGCCAGTCTTGCGCTGGGGTTCCGCGGTGCCACCGGCAAGTCGACGCTGGAAGTGGCCTTTGGCTATTTGCCCCCGGTGCGGCTGCACCTGGAGGTCGACCGAGGCGCGCGCGTGTCCAGGTTTGAAGAGGGGCGCGAGCGCGTGGTTGGCGCCTTCGTTTCCCAGCCGCTGCGTCAGGGTGAGCACGTGACGATTCAGATCAGCGACTTGCCGGCTGCCGCGCATGGTCCCCGCCGCCTGCTGATGATCCTTGGCGCGCTACTGGCCTTGGGGGCGGCAGTCGTCGTGGGGCAGGGCGTGATGGTCCGGTCGCGGCGCGGCGTGGCGCGTCAGGACGCGGCATGACAGCACCCGTCACGACAGGGAACCCGCCGCGGTTGCAGGCGCTCGGTGCGGCGTGGGCTGCGGGCGATCGCTTCATCCTGCTGGACGCCTGTCTGGACGTCGCTGCTGGCGAGTGTGTCGTGCTGGTCGGTGAGAACGGCGCGGGCAAGTCGACCCTGCTGGACCTGCTGGCGGGGGTTCGCGCCCCAGCTCGCGGCTCGCTACGGCTGGACGGCGTGCCGCTGCCGGACATCGACCCCGGGCATCTGGCGCGGCGCATCGCCAGGCTGGGGCACCGACCGGGGCTGTATTTGGACCTGAGCGCCCATGAGAACGTCAGCCTTTTCGCGGCGTTGGCGAATCAGCCGGTAAGCCTTGCCGACGTGACGGCGGAGCTCACGCTGGTCGGCATCGCGCCACGCGACCAGCACCGCCCCGTGCGCGGCTTTTCGCGAGGGATGCTGCAGCGCACGGCGTTGGCGCGGATCCTGATGAGCGGCGCGGACGTCTGGGTGCTCGACGAGCCCTCGACCGGGCTGGACGTCGCCGGCACCGAGCTGCTGGTCTCGACGTTGCGGCGGGCACGCGAGCGAGGGGCGACGATCGTGTTGGCCACCCACGACCCGGCGTTGCTGCCGGTCGCCGACCGAAAGCTGTGTGTGCGCGGCGGGTTGGTCGTGCCCGAGCAGGAGGCCGCATGACCGCCCTGCGACTGACGTGGCTGCTGTTCCGCAAGGACGTGAAGATCGCCGCGCGGTCCCGGGAAGTCCTGGGATTCATGTTGCTGTTCGCGCTGTTGTGCGTGGTCGTGTTCGCCTTTGGTTTCCTGCGTGAGGGGGCGGCGGCAGCCGACTACGTGCCGGGCGTGTTGTGGGTGACGCTGCTGTTCTCCGGGACGGTGGGCCTGTTGCGCCTGTTCGGTCCGGAGGAAGAGGGCGGGACTCTGGAGACCGTGCAGCGCTCGATCGCCGGCAGCTCGCCGCTGTTCTTCTCCAAGGCCCTGTTGCAGCTGGCCTTTTCAGGCATCGTCACGCTGCTGCTGGTGCCCGTGGTGGCGATCTTCTTCGACGCGCCAGTGCGGGGTGGCGCGACGGTGGTCGCAGCGCTTGCGTTGGGTCTGGTCGGTCAGGCGTTGCTCGGAACGCTGTGCGCGGCGCTGCTGGTTCAGGTGCGGCTGCGAGAGGTGCTGCTCCCCTTGGTGCTGTACCCGCTGCTGGCACCCGTATTGATCGCAGGCGTCAAGGCCACCGCGCTCGCCCAGACCGGCGCGGGCGACGACGCGGTGGTCGGGTGGCTGGGCCTGATGCTCGCCTTCGACGTGCTTCTCCTTGTGATTTCGCCTTGGTTGCACGCCAGGGTGGTGAACGGTTGACGAGGGCGGGGATGCTGGTCCAACCCATGACCTGAAGGAACCTGTCGTGTCGCTTGCCCTTTCCACCGCCCCCGCCGCTGCCCAGACCCGTCGCGTGGTTGTGCGCGTGCCTTGGGGATGGCTCACCTTTCTGGCCGTGGCAGCGCTGCTGGTGCAGGCCGCATTGTACGCAGTGGCAGCCTATGCGCCGCCCGACGTGACCTTGGGAATCGTCCAGAAAGTCTTCTACTTCCACGTTGGCGGCGCGTTTGCCATGTTGCTGTGTCTGGTGGGGGCGTCGCTCGCCGGTCTGGTCGATCTGGTGACGCCGTCGCCGCGCATGGACGCGCTGGGCCGGTCGCTGATCGAGACCGGTCTCGCGTTTTCCTGGATCGTGCTGACCTCGGGTCCGCTGTGGGCGCGCAAATCGTGGGGAGCCTGGTGGACTTGGGAGCCGCGCCTGACCCTGACGCTGCTGGTGATGCTGATAGCGCTTGCGGTGTTGGCCGTGCGCGATCTGTCGCAGGGCGAGGTCGGTCGCCGCGTCGGCGCCGCGATGGCGGTGCTGGCGGGTCCCATCGCGTGGCTGATCCACGTCGCGGTGCAGAAGTGGGGCGGCACGCATCCGCAGGTCATTCAGGGGGGCGGCGTGCAGAGCCCGGAGATGCGCGTGGCCTTCTGGATGTCGGTGTTCGCGCTGCTGGCGTTCGCAACCGTGCTGGTGGTCGTGCGGTACCGCGGACTGCGGCTGGAGCAGCGGGTGCTGGCCCTGCGGCTGGATCTGTCGGCGCGCGACCTGCGCAGGGCGCGGGCGGCGCACTAGCCCTACGAACCTCGGAATTGGGTGACGGCCCAAGAACACACCTTTCGTGGCAAGGAATTTGGATGACGACCTCTCGCGGAACCGCCCTGTTGCTTCTCGCCGCTGCGACGCTGTTGACCTCGTCCGCCGCACTTGCCGACGTCGCAGTCCCCAAGCCGGTGACGGCCGAACCCGCAGCCGCCGTGCCGCAGGCCGGCGCGCCTTCGACGGTCTTTGCCGCGGCGCCCAGCGATCTGTCGCGCTACAAGGAAGCGCCGATTCCCGGCGGCAACTTGCTGGTCGCTGCCTACTTCGTGATGTGGCTGGTTCTGGCCGGATTCGTCGCCCGCCTGCTGATGCGGCAGTCGCGTCTCGAGGCCGAGATCCGCTCCCTGGAAGACCGCATCGAGCCCGGAGACACCCTGTGACGACTGCCCACCTGTTCTACATCCCTCTGGTGATCCTGTTGGGGACGGCGCTCGGATATTTCATCGGCCGCAAGCTGCTGCTGGCTGAGCAGGAGGAGCAGCGCCGCTTGGCCGAGCGCCGTGCCCGACGCCAAGCCTCCGACACCCCGCCCGCCGCCTGACGGAAAACGAGATGGCAGGGGCCTCTGCGACCGCTCGCTGCCCCCCTTCTGCACTGCAGGGTTGAAAGGCCCGGGAGTGGGTCGTAGGCTGCCCCTGCACTTGCCGACGCGCAGGGAAGCGACCTCCGCCAGTCAGGCCGAGCGGTCGACCGCGCCCGGAAGAAGGGGACCCCATGAGCAAGCTTGCTGTGTTTGCAGGGCTTTTTTCCGCAGTGGCGCTTGCCCTGACCGGCTGCGGCGACGCGTCGTACACCTACGGTGGCGGTGTGGCGATCGATGCTGCGGACGCGGACTCGACCAACCCGGACGGCATCACGGGCACCGACGCGCTGGCCGACACGCCATGGGCCGACACCACGCCCTACGAAGTCGATGCCTACCCCGACTCGCAGCCCCACGATGTGCCGGACAGTCACACCGACATTCAATCGGACATCGCGGACGTCAAGCCCGACACCGGTCCCGACGGCTTCGACGGCTGGTGCGGCGACGGCCTGTGCGACTGGAACGAAGACGCGAATTCGTGCCCGTTCGACTGCACCCAGACCAAGAATCCCATGACGTGCGTCAACCTGAATTGCGGCAAGGCCATCCAGAAGTGCGCGATGGCGCCCGGCTGCTCCAAGTTCCTCGACTGCGCCAACGGCTGCCCCGACAACGCCTGCATCCTGAAGTGCAGCGAGTCGGTGCCGATCAGCGGCGCGATGCTGACCGTGCTGCAGTGCGGCGCCGATACCGGCTGCATCAGCCTGACGCCCACGCAGTGTGGCAACGGCAAGTGCGAGGATGGCGAGCAGGACACTTGCCCTGAGGACTGCTACACGGGCCCCATGTGCGGTAACGGCATGTGCGAGTACTACGAGACCGCAGCGACCTGTCCCGCCGACTGCGGGGTCAGCGACCCGATGGCGTGCGCCTCGCTGAACTGTCCGAAGGATTGGGAAATCTGCAAGAGTCAGCCCGTCTGCGCCAAGGTGCTGGAGTGCGCATCGCAGTGCCAGGGCTCGATGGACTGCATCCAAATGTGCGCCGTCGAGGTCGGTCCCGAGGGGTTGCAGCAGTTCATGCCGCTGGCCCAGTGCGCGCAGGCTGCGGGTTGCTTGAACGGCGGAACCGTGTGCGGCGACGGCCTATGCGACGCCGGAGAGGAGTACTCCTGCCCCAGCGACTGCCCCGCGACCGACGCGTGCGGCGACGGCACTTGCGGTCCCAACGAGTCGCATGACACGTGCCCCAGCGACTGTGGCCCTCCCGGCAACCCGATCTCGTGCGCCAAGGAGGTGTGCCCGGACCAGTACATGGCCTGCATCAACGACAAGGCCTGTGGATCGCTGTTGAATTGCGCGGTCCAGTGCTCGTCCGCCGACTGCGTACAGAAGTGCCAGGACATGTGGCTGCAGGCGGCCGCGCAGTGGTTCATTCCGTTGGGAGAATGCGCATCGGCCAAGGGCTGCAACGGCAGCGTCCTGTGCGGCAACGGCACCTGCGACGCCGGTGAGCAAGACACGTGTCCGGAGGACTGCGGCACGCTGCCGACGCCCTGCAAGACGATTCAGGATTGCGGGGCGGGCGAGATCTGCTGCAACACCGGTGCCGATCAGGTTTGCGTGCCGTCCGGCCAGTGCGGCTAGCGTTCGTCAGCGCACTTGCGTCAGCTCGGCGAACCGCTGCAAGAACAGCTCAGCCGCAGCCACCGGGTCCAGCCCGCGCACGTGCGCGCCCACGCCCGGCTCGGTCGCCCCCCACTCCGCGTCGCTCGCTGCCCCGTCCAACAGCGGAGCCATCAACACCTTTCGCTCGTCGCTGAGCAGCGCCGTGTCGATTCGCTTCACCTCAGGCGGCTCCACCACCCCTTGCAGTCCGAAGCGCACCGCCACCGCACGCAGCACCGCCGCTTCCAGTGCGTGAAAGCCCGTCAGTTGCTGCTTGACCGGTCGGGGTACGTCGGCCAGATACGCCTCTCCCGCGTCATGCAGCAGTCCCCACAGCGCGAGCTCTGGCAGCAGGAATTGCGACACCAGCACGCTGTGTTCCGCCACGCTGTAGAAGCGCAGGCAGTGCCCGCCGTAGCGACACTTCATGGCCAGCGCGTGGGCGATGTCGTCGATGTGCACGTCCTCCGGGCGCGGATCCAGCGGCCAGAACTTGCGTCCGGTGCGGGTCTGGATCCAGCCACCTTGGCGGGTGGCGGGCGGCGCGGGCGAAAACCACTGCGCACTGGTGGGCTTGTCGGTCATGGCGCTGCTCCCCCCCCGACGATGATGGCTGGGGCGGCGAAAGGGCTGGCGGGCTTTGGTTGCGGACGAAGGGGCCCGCGACCGGCTTGGCGAAGCTAGTACGGACGGGTCAAAACGCAAGCGCAACGGCCTCGGAAGCATTGACCGGGGCTGCCGAACTGCTTAGCCTCACGCACGCCTCTCTGCGCATCACCGACCCTGCGGAACCGCCGGGATGACGGAGTGCCCGGAACACTGGAGATCCCCCCATGAAGCCCACGATCAAGCCCGATTGCCCCAACTTCTCGTCTGGTCCCTGTGCCAAGCGTCCGGGGTGGACGATTCAGTCCCTGCAGGGGGCGCTGGTCGGCCGGTCGCACCGGTCCAAGCCGGGCAAGGCCAAGCTGGCAGACGTCATCCACCGCAGCCGCAAGATCCTCGGCATCCCCGACGATTACCGCATCGGCATCGTGCCCGCGTCGGACACCGGCGCCGTCGAAATGGCGATGTGGTCGCTGCTCGGGCCCCGCGGCGTCGACGTGGCGGGTTGGGAGGCGTTCGGCCTTGGCTGGGTCACCGACCTGCAGAAGCAGCTGAAGCTGCCGGACGTGCGCGTCTTCAAGGCGCCCTATGGCAAGTTGCCGAATTTGACCGAGATCGACACCGACCGCGACGTCGTCTTCACCTGGAACGGCACCACTTCCGGCGTGCGCGTGCCCAACGCCGACTGGATCAAGGATGACCGCAAGGGCCTGACCATCTGCGACGCGACTTCGGCCGTGTTCGCGATGGATCTGCCCTGGAAGAAGCTCGATGTGGTCACGTGGTCTTGGCAAAAGGTGCTGGGCGGCGAGGCAGCGCACGGCATGCTCGTGCTGAGCCCCCGCGCGGTCGAGCGGCTGGAGAGCTACACGCCGTCGTGGCCGATGCCGAAGATCTTCCGCATGACCAAGGGCGGCAAGGTCGAGGAAGGCATCTTCCTGGGCGACACCATCAACACGCCGTCGATGGTAGCGGTTGAGGACGCCATCGACTCGCTGGTGTGGGCCGAGCAGGTGGGCGGGCTGCCAGGGCTGCTGAGCCGGTCTCGGGCCAACCTGCACGCGTTCGAACGCTGGGCGGAGCGGACGCCGTTCATCGACTTCCTGGCAGAAGACCCGGCGACGCGGTCGAACACTTCGATTTCGTTCAAGTTCGTCGATCCGTGGTTCACTTCCCAGAGTCCGGAAGATCAGGCCATCACCGCCAAGAAGGTGTCGAGCCTGCTGGATGCCGAGGGCGTCGCCAAGGACGTCGCGCCGTACCGCGATGCGCCTCCCGGACTGCGGTTCTGGGGTGGTGCCACCGTCGAGACCAGCGACATCGAGAAGGTGCTGCCCTGGATCGAGTGGGCCTGGAAGCAGGTCAAGGGGTAGAGGCAACGGCTTGTGCCGATTTCTTCCGGCATGAACGCGAGTGCAGGACTCCGCCTTGAATCGGTCACGGGGGCAGGGCCGGAGCTTGGCCTGACCGGCCGAATGGCCACCCCGTGAACTGCCCGCCCCTTGCTTTGCTTGCGGCCCCCCTGTCGCGTGGCTATCCTGCGTTCCGCGACACCCGCTGGGCAGCGGCGCGTCATCCAAGCCGAATCACCAACGAGCAGCCCCTCTTCCTCGTGCCTGCGAGTCCGCATGACGTTGCTTCTTCGCCTTCGCGCTCCGCTCGTCCTTCTGGTCGTGCTTTCCTTCGCCGTGTCCTGTGGGGGCGGCGCGGCTGACTCCGCGGATGCTACCGTCGACAGCACCCCTGCTCCCCAGTTTGTTCGGGTGCCGGTCGATCTGGCACCGATGGTGGGCGTGGGGACGGCCAAGGGCGCCTATCTCCGCAAGATCACGGATGCGAAGGACCTGATCGGCGGCGTCGCTGCGCAGGGGCGGGTTGGCGACTTCCTGATTGGCAACGGCGATGTGCGGTTCATCATCCAGGGGCCCGACCGCCACTCTTCGCCTTGTCCGTGGGGCGGAACGGTACTCGATGCCGACATCGTTCGACCTGCCGGCGAACCCGGTCAGGACAACATGGGTGAACACTGCTTGCTGTTCAACCTTGGCCGCACGCAGCTGGCCACCGACTTCGAGATTGTGGCGGACGGGTCCAAGGGCGGCGCGGCCGTGCTGGCCGTCACCGGACCTGACACGCTGCTCGACTTCATCAACCTGCCCAACGTCGTGGCGCAGTACCTGCCCGGCGTCGATCTGGAGATGCCGTTTGACCCGGATCAGGACGAACCTGTCACGATTACGCGCTATTTCGTGCTTCGTCCCGCTGAGCACGCGTTGCGGGTCGCTTCGGCGTTTCGCAACGACGGCGACAAGGAAGTCGCCATCCTGATGGGGGAATTTGTCGAGTCTGGGGGCAGCGTCGAGTTCTTCAACCCGCTGTCCACCACCAAGGGCTTTGGCTACAAGTACACGCCAGAGCCGGTCGACTACCTCGCGTTTCGCGGCGACGCGTCGAGTCACTTCATCGCCGTCGCCCCGCTGCCCAACGGCAAGCCCGGTGCTGCCTGCCTGACCATTACCGGCTGTGCGGGGTGCATGTTCGGCACCGACCAGGGCCTTCCCTTGCTGCTTGCTGGCAAGGCAGCGGCGCGCGCCAATCCGGCGACGCTGAAGATCGCTCCCGGCGCCATCGCGTTCCAGACGCATCTCGCGGGGGTTGGTACCGGCGAGCTTGCGACCGTCACCTCTGCCGTCTGGCAGGCGCGGGGCACGGTGACCGGGACGGTGACGGGGCGAGCGGTCGAGATGCCAGGCGCCAAGCCCTTGGCCGGAGTGCGCATTTCCGCGATTCAGAACGGACGCGCGTGGACCCAGTTCATCACGGCTGCGGACGGTACGTTTTCGGGAGCGCTGTTGCCCGGCAAGTACCAGCTGGCCGCTGACGCTTCCGGGCGCAAGATGGTCGAGCCGGGCAGCGTCGAAGTGAAGGCAGGAGAGACCGTACAGGCCAGCGACACCACCTTTGGACCCGCGGGGCGGCTGGAGGTGCTGGTCCGCACGCCCGATGGCGCGCCCATGCCCGCCAAGGTGACCGTGTACTGCGAAGGCGAGTGTCAGAAGGTGGGGCAGAGCCTGTTCGACGACGTCAGCGAGGACCCACTGCCCGCCGGGGCCGCCGCGCTGGCGTTTGCGGGTCTGGACGGCAAGCTCTCGTTCGATCTGGTTCCCGGCGACTACCGGGTGGTGGCGACGCGGGGCCCGACGTACTCGCTGTTTCCCTCTGACGGCTCTGGCGCGCCGGTGACGGTCGGCTCGGACAAGCCAGCGCAGATGTTTGCGGAATTGGGCAAGGCGGTGGACACCTCTGGCTGGCTGTCCGGGGACTTCCACGTGCACGGCGTCAACTCGCCCGACAGTCCGGTGGCCAACCGCGACCGTGTGCTGTCGTTCCTGGGGGAGGGGCATGACGTGCTGGTCTCGACCGACCACGACTACGTCACCAACTACGGTCCGTTTGTGCAGGCGCTGGCGGCGGGCAAGTTCCTGGCGACCGTGCAGGGTGTCGAGCTGACCACGTTCGACTACGGGCACTACAACGCGTTTCCCTTGGTGCGGGACCCGCTCGACATTCTGGGCGGCGTGTTCGACTGGGGCGGCGGCGAGGGCCCCGGCCACACGCCTGCAGAAATCCTTGCGGCGCTGCAGGCCAACAACCCGAGCGAGCGAGTCGTGCAGGTCAACCACCCAGACGGCGGCTATCTCTCTGCGATTCAAGCAGATTTGGCGCAGGGCATCAGTCTGGCCGACCCCACCAAGTTCCGCATGCCCGCTGTCACTCCCGACCCCGTCACCGGTGATACCGGCCTGTTCACCACCGGCTTCACCGCCATGGAGCTGATGAACGGACAGTCGCGCAGCCGCTTCGCCACGATCGCCAACTGGTGGTACGCCCTGCTGTCTCGCGGTGTGAAGTGGACCGGCACGGCGGTGACCGACACCCACGACCGACACTCCAGCCTGTCGGGCGGTCCGCGCACGTGGGTCTACGTCGGCGCGGGCAAGGACACGCCCGCCACGTTCGACGTTTCAGTGTTCGCACACGCCGTCAACGGCCAGCGGGCGTTCGGCAGCAACGGCCCGTTCGTTCGCATGACCGCGTGGTCTGGCAGCGGTGCCAAGGTGGGCTTGGGCGAGACGGTTGCTGCGGCCAAGGGCGCGACGATCGATCTGGAAGTCGAGGTCCAGACGCCCGATTGGATGCCCGTCGACACCGTCGAGCTCTACCGCAACCCGACCGACACCACGCCGCCCCCCGGAGAGCGCAACGAGACCCCCGCCAAGCCCTGGCAGGTGCAGAAGATCTCGCTGAAGCCCGAGGACAAGGTGGCCGGCGTGACCGCAGGCACCTCGCGGTGGCTGGTCAAGGTGCCGTTCCAGGCGGTGGTCGATGGCGATGGCTACTTCGTCGCCTACGTGTCGGGCAGCCAGTCGATGCCCAAGGCGCTGATGGGCGACGGGACCGCCAAACCCTTCGCCTTCACCAACCCGATCTTCGTGGATGCCGACGGCGGCGGGTACGACAAGCCTCCGCTGGGCAAATTGGGGACGGGCGCCAAGCGAGCGCCTCCTCCGCCACGACCGCGCATCAAGGCCCCCGAAGGCACGAACTGGTTGCCTGTGTTGGAGGAATTGGAGCGCTGCAACCGCCCGGGTCATTGACCGGGCGACAGCGGGGACGTACACCCAGCCGCCGGAACGGGCCGTGGACCCGCACCGGACGGAGCGCTCGATGAGGCCTTGCCGCGCGATGGTCGTGCTGTTCGCGCTCGTGCTGTCGGCAGCCTGCTCGGACACCGCAACGGTGGATTCTGCCGATGCTTTCGACGTCACTGAGACCGCCGACACCGACCTGCCCTCAGACGCGACCGCAGCAACCGACGCCCCCGCCGACGCCGTCGACACCTCAGAACCCACCGACACGCCTCTGGATCCCTGCCCCGGCGGTGCCGGGTGCCCCTGCGCCAACGACTTCGACTGCGACGACGGCGACCCTTGCACTTGGGGCGCGTCGTGCGTGGACGGCTTCTGCTCCAAGGGTTTTCAAGAGTCCTGCGACGATGGCAACGGCTGCACGACCGACACGTGCCTGAAAGTCGGCGGCTGTGAGAACACGCTGCAGAACGGGGCGTGCCAGGACGGCGACCCCTGCACGGTCGGTGACTTGTGCGTCGACGGTGCGTGCGTGGCGGGCAAGCCGCGGGTCTGCGCCGACGGCAACGGCTGCACGGACGACGTCTGTCAGCCGGGGCAAGGGTGCGCTTACATCCACAACAAGGCCCCGTGCGCAGATGGCAACGCGTGTCTGGAGCCGTCGAACTGCGAGTACGGCTACTGTCCGCCGGGAGACGACAAACCCTGCGACGACGGCCAGACCTGCACCTACGACACCTGTGACCCCGTCAAGGGCTGCGAGCCGCGCCCCGAGCCGGCGCCGCAAGCGTGCTCAGGGTCTGAGCAATTCGGTCGCTGCTTTGAGGCGTTTGGCGGCAAGGTCACCTGGACCCAAGCGCGGGCGGCTTGTCAGGCGTGGGACGGCGAGCTGGTCAGCATCCACAACAAGTATGAAAACAAGTACGTACGCGAGCTGGCCACTGCGGAATGCGGCGTGCAGGCGTTGTGGATCGGCGCGACCGACCGGGCGCACGAGGGCGTCTGGCGCTGGAGCAACGCGAAGAAGGGGGGCTTTCAGGACTGGGCAGGCGGCGAGCCCAACGACGCGGGCGGCAACGAGGACTTTGCCGAGATGTACGACAGCGGCGTTTGGAACGACGTCCCGGACATCGAGCTTGGCTGCTATGTCTGCGCCCGTGCGACCGCGACGCCCTGCGACGACAACAAGGCGTGCGAGGTCGGCGCCATTTGCGGCGGCGGCAAGTGCCAACCCCCTACGTCTCCAAGGGATTGCAACGACGGCAACCCTTGCACGCTGGACGGCTGCGAGGTCGGTCTGGCCTGCGCGCACACCGTGGTCGACGACGGCACCGGCTGCGGCCTTGCCGACCAGAACCTCGCCGGCACGTGCAAGTCCGCCATCTGCCAGATCAATCAGGTCACACCGGTCGCCAGCTGCGCGACCATGCTCGCGGCGCACCCCACGGCCCCCACCGGCGTCTACACGCTGGACCCCGACGGCGCCGGCCCCATCGAGCCCTACGCGGCGTATTGCGACATGCACGCCGACGGGGGTGGCTGGACGCTGGTGCTGAAGGTCGACGGCACCGACAAGGAGGCCGGCTTCACCTCCACGCTGTGGACGGAAGCCAAGCCACTGAATGCTCAGGCGATTTTACCGGACTCCCAGCAGGCCAAGCTGCCGGGGTTCTGGACGCTGCCGACCCAGCAGGTGCGGGTGGCGATGCGCACGGGCAAGCCCGAAGACAAGGCAGGCGTGGTCGAGCGGTGGCTGACACTGCCCGCCGTCGGGACGTCGCTGCGCGACCTGTTCGCGGCCGACAAGCCGGTGCCGACGCAGCTGGGGTTGGTCGCATGGAAGTCGTTGATGCCCAAGCCGAGTCTGCAGGCGAACTGCCACGCTGAGGGGCTGAACGCCAGCGGCGGCGGCACCCGAGTCCGCATCGGCATCCTCGGCAACAACGAAGACGACTGCGCGACGCCTGACTCGTGGCTGGGCCTGGGGGGAACGCCGGGCATCTGCGGCAATCCGGGCTTGCCGACGTCGGGCAACCTCGCCTGCTACCTGACAGACAACGGCTACGCCGACTCGGCCGCGGTCGGGTGGGTGTTTGTTCGGTAGGTGAACGAAGCCGGCAGCCGTTCGGGCGAGAGACGCGCGCCCGCCCGCACTCAGAACGCCGCTGGCGTGTTCGGCACCTGAACAAACGCTCGGCACGGTTGCGCCCGCAGCGACGGGCAGGGCGGCAGCGGCTTGCCGGCGGGGATCTGCGCCCCGGGCAGCAAGGGCAGGGCGACGCTGGACGGGAAGGCGGCCGTGTGCGCGATGTCGTACTTCACCGGCTTGCCGAACTCGAGCAGGTTGAATCGCCACTCGGCGCGGCTGTCGCCCGGCGTGTCGATGGCGATGCGGATGCGCGATCCCTTGCGAAACGGGTGTGAGAATCCGGCGATGGCCACGCGCACCGGCGTCCACTGGCCGACCGGCAGCGGCTGCAGATCCGGCAGGTACAGCGCGGGCTCCGGCCACAGTGCGGTGGCCACCGCCGAAAGCTTGCGGAAGCTGGCCCGCAGCCAGCCGCTCTGCACGTACCGTTCCTGACCGTCGGGGCGCACCTCGCTCAAGTTGACCTCGAGGTCGGCATCGGTCACCTGGGGATCCGTCGTGCGCAGCCACAGATCCACGCTGCCGGTGCCGACGTACACCATGTCCTGCTCCAGGGGCGGCGAGAGGAACGCGACCTCGTTGCCCTGCGCGATCGGCTTCCAGTTGATCTTCGCGTCGTGCTGCCAGGTGCCCTGCACGTCCATCGTGCGGTCGCCCGCGTCGGGGTCGAGGGCAAAGCTGCACGCCGACTCGGTCTGGGTGGGCGGGGTGGGCAACAGCGCGCCGTCGGGCTGGAAGTACCACCGCTGCGTCTGCGTCTCGGGCGGCGGCCACGAGGCGAAGTCCATGCGGAAATGCCCTTCCGGCGCGCCAACTTGCGGTCCGGCACCGTTCTCGAGCAGCACCACCAGCTCGGCCTCTTTGCGCCAGGCGGCCAGCGCGTCGTCGTACGACTTGAACGAGGCAAAGCGGTTGGCGGGCAGCTGCATCTCGACGCCATACACCGAGTTCGTGAACTGCGGCGCCAGCAGGGCCAGATAGGTGGGCAGCTCGGGCACGCGCTGCGCGACGAACAGGTCGAGGAACGCCTTCCACTCGGCCACCACCTGCGGCGCAAACCCGTCGGAGTGCACGCCGTTGAAGACCATGAAGCGGCGGTCGGGGGCGTTGACCAGCTTGTCGAGCAGCGTGAAGAAGAAGGGGCCGGTCTGTTCGTCTTGCCACGACCCGGTCAGGAACACGGGCACCTGGATCTGGTCGGCCCACGCGCTGGGGTTCAGCGGCTCCATCAGCTCGGGCGTGTAGTTCGCCGTGCTTTTGGCCTGCTCGACGTTGTCGACCCGCTGGTCGTGCAGCAGCTGGTTTTCCTTGCAGATGTTGTCGCCGCCATCGACCCGGGGCTGCTCCCAGCCTTGGCCGTAGGGCGCGGCCTTGGCGAACACGTTCTCGATCCAGCTGAGTGCAAAGCCGTCGTTCAGGATGCCACCGGGCACCAGCGTCGTGGCCGTGTTGCCGATGACCGACAGCGGCGCAATGGCCGCGAGGCCCGGGGGCTGCATCTTGGCGACGAACAGCTGCGTAATGCCGGGATACGACAAGCCAACCATACCGACGTGATGGTGCAGGACCCAGTCCTGAGCCGCGGCGATTTCGATGACGTCGTAGCCGTCCAGCAGCTGCAGTTCCTCGAAGTAGTCGTAGGCGCCGCCCGAGCAGCCGGTGCCCCGGATGTTCACGTTCACGGTCGCGTAACCCCCCACGGCCATCAGCAGCGCGTTGGGGTCCGACGGCGCGTCGCACAGCACGGGAATCAGGTCGCAGAAGACCTTCTGGTCCTCGCCGACCACAGGCTCACCGGGCCGAGCGGGCGAATATCCCGAGTAATTCACGATGGTGGGGTACGGCCCCTTCTCCACCGGTCCCGGCAGCGTGGCGAAATACGCCAAAGTCGTGCCGTCGCGCATCGTCAAGTACCCGTAACCGGGAAGGATCTTCTGGGCGGCGTAGAACGTCGTCGGGGGCAGGCTTGCGGCGGACCCCATCACGTCCACCGGAGCCGAGCAGTCGGTCGCGCTCGCGTTCGCCGCCCACACGCGATAGCCCTTGCCCGGTGCAATCTTGCGAAACACGTGGCTGCCCAGGTAGTCGGCCTTGGCTGAGGCAAGCACCGTCCCGTCGGCCGACCGCAGCTCCAGCGTCAAGTCCGGGGCGGCATGGGTCACGAACACTTGACCGACGCTTCCCTGCGCCTGAAACGCCGCGTTGCACGGGTCAGGGGTCGTGTCTGCCGTGATGTCGACGGTTTCCGTTGCGTCATTCGCTACATCCGCAGTGTCGGCGACGTCGGCTTGCACCAGTGGGACGTCGGTGGACTCGTCCGCCGGAGTCGTTTCGCAGCCGGTCAGCGAAAGGCCGGCGAGAAGCACGACGGTTGAGGCAAGTGCTTGGATAGAAGCGCAGGAGAAACAAGGGCGTGCAAGCATCGTCGGGAGTCCTCGGCGGGCGGCGAAACGTGGGGGCGTCAGGGGCGAACCGCGCATCCTAGCGGTGTGGGGGCGGCTGTCCATGGGGGCTGTCGCACAAGATGCCATTTTCCTGGGTTCGACTTCTTGGGCCGCCTCAAGGGACCGGCGGCACGCTATCCGCCGCGCGCGCAGTATGTTATGCACCGCCGACTCGGTTGAACGACCCCACCAGCACCGGTGGGGCGCGACCGCGAATGGGAGGGACCCGTGGGATCGTCCGTCGCGAACAACGAAACACCCGAAGCTGGTCAGCAGCGCAGTTGGATCGTCCAGTACTTCATGGACTTCAAGGTGCTGGGTGACAACCCGCCCGCCTTCTGGGCCATCCAGTTGGTCAATCTGGTCGACTCGATCGCGTACTTTGCCCTGCTGGGCATCGTCACGCTGTTCCTGAGCCAGAACATCTCGATGGACAAGGTCTCGACGGGCTACACGGTCACCGGGTTCACCACCTTCATCACCGTGTCGCTCTTCATCGCGGGTTTCGTGACCGACTCGCTTGGCATCAAGAAGTCGTTGTTCCTGGCGCAATCGCTCGCGCTCGGCACACGTCTCGTCATCGCGGCGTGCGGGTTGATCCCGGATCTACCCGGTCGAGGCTGGATCGTGACGGCGGCGCTGGTCCTGATGGCTCCCGGCGCGGCCATGACCCAGACCGTGTTCCAGGCCGCCAACAAGCGCTTCTCGTCGAAGAAGAGCCGCTCGGCCTCGTTCAACATCTGGTACCTCATCATGAACATCGGCGCGATGGTGGGTGGCTTCTCCATCGACATCGTGCGCGTCACCCTCAACGTCAACCTGTCCTGGATCTTCATCGTCGGCGCCATCGCGGCCGGTGTCAGCGTGATCACGACGCTGTTCTTCATCCACAAGACCGACCAGGTGCTGGGCGAGGGAGAGGAGTCTGACGAGGCCAAGGCCGCCGCCCAGCCCAAGCGGAAGGGTTTCGCGCTGTTGAAGGCCGTGTTCGGCGAGTCGGCGTTCTGGCGCTTCATCGTGCTGATGGCCGCCGTGCTGGGTGTGCGCGCGGTGTTCGCCTACATGTACCTGCTGATGCCGCAGTATTGGGTCGAGGTGATCGAGCAGACCGGCAGCGCCAAGACCGACCAAGGTCTGCTGCAGGCCATCAACCCGATCCTGATCGTCGTCGGTCTGATCCTCTTCATCCCGATTGCCAACCGTTTCAACGTCTTCAAGATGCTGGTGACGGGCGCCTTCATCAGCTCGTGCTCCCTGTTGGTGCTCGCGATGCCATGGCAGTGGTTCGGTCCGACGATGGCGCAGGGCTACTTCGCGATGTCCGTCGTGATGTTGATCGTGCTGTCGATCGGCGAGCTGGTCTGGAGCCCCAAGCTGACGGAGTACACCGCCGCCATCGCGCCCCCGGGGCAGGAGGGCACCTACCTGGGCCTCTCGATGATGCCGTGGTTCGCCGCCAAACTGGCCGTATCGGCGCTGTCGGGTCACATGCTGAACCGCTGGGTTCCGTCCGGCAGCGGCCTGAAGACGATGTGCGGTGGCGTCGACACCTTCTGGGACACGCCCGAGGCGATGTGGTCGGTGCTGTTCCTCTGGGCCGTCGCAGGTCCGATCGTCGCTCTAATCTTCAAGGGTTGGCTGACGGCCGGTGCCGATCTCGACCCCGCCGTGAAGTCCACGCCCGAGGCCTCGCGCAAGTTCCGCATGTACAGCGCGGTCGCCGGCGTCGTGGTCGTCGCAGCGATTGGCTCGTTCCTGTACTGGAACGTCTCGCAGCCCGTGCCGACCATCATGGGCGTCGATGGCAAGCCTTTGCCCGCCAGCGTCCGGTCCCAGAAAGATGCCGACACCTGCGCCTGCTACATCGCCGACAAGGCCGCGCTGGGTCCGCAGCTGTGCGCCGACGCCAAGCCGGCCGGACTCAGCGAAGAAAAGGGCAAGGAATTCCGCAAGGAGTGCCTGACCGCTTGGTACGCCGACCCCGCCGTGAAGTGTGGCGAGCTGTGCGCAAAGGCCAAGGATCCGGCCGCTTGCGCCAAGCAGTGCCCGTCCGACGCGCCCAAGCTTGCCGGCAGCGTCGTGAACTTCTGCGCGCAGCGGATTGTGGGTCTGGAATAGCCGGTCCGTCGATTCGGTAGCCCCTCCCAGCGACCCGGCCAGACGTTCACCAGTCGCTGAGAGGGGTTTGCTCTACTTTCCCACCACCGGATGGCCCTTGACGGCGACGAACAGCCGGTAGGTCGCGCCCGCAGGCACAGGCGGGCTGGCCACGGGGAAGCCGCCATTCACGGGCTTTGCGCCGGTCGCTGCGACACCCAGGTAGTACGTGCCGGCGCCGCCGAACTGCCAGCCGATGTAGGGGTCCTTGTCGTTGTCGCCCTCGCTGCCCTTGTCGGGTCCGAAGTACCACGACATCGCGGCGAGCGTATCGTTGCCGCCCAAGGCCGTGCCCTGCGCGTCCCACAGCGACATCGACAGGTCGGTGCCGTTCACCCCGGCCTGGTCGACGTCGAACACGCCGTACGAGTCCTTGGGCACGGTGACCTTGTAGTAGTCGACCGTGCCGTCGCCCGATCCCTTGACCTCGAGCCAGGGCGCGTCAAAGGCGCCCCAGACCAGCACGTTGTCGACCTTCACAGGCAATTGCATCGGGGAGTCAGGTGCTTGGGCGAAGTACGGGTCCAGGTCGGTCGCCGTGGCCAGGGTGTTGTTCGACTCGGCCTCGATGCACACGTTGCCCACCGGCTCGACGGTGTCGGTCGAGGTCGTGTCGGTGGCGTCGTCGGCGGTGTCCGTGGGCTCGACATCGGGGGCTACGTCCGGCGGCACGACGGTCTCTTCGATGTCGGGCGTGACGTCCAGCACATCGGGCGGCTCGACGGCGTCGTCCATTTCGCCCACGGTGTCCGGCGTTTCGACCGTCTCGGTGGCGTCCAGGCTCGTGTCGACGGCGTCCGCGTCGACAGCGACGTCTTGCGCGGCATCGGTAGCGTCGTCCTCCGTCGACGACCCGCAACCGGTTAGGGCGATGGCAGACAGGCACAACGCGGCGCACGACAGAAGGTGCTTCATCGGGGGGGACTCCGCAAAGGTGGGGACTCGCAAGGCGAACGGTTGCGGCGATCTACGCACGGGTGGCGCTCGCGTCAAGGAAGCACCGCAAGCGCCCTTCCCCGCCCTCGCGCCCTAATGATTGGTCACATCTTTTTCGTGGCATCGACCGGTACGTCTGATCGAAACGTCTAGCCCTGGCGACGGGATCGCGCCTCACCCCGTCGCCTGTCGGCGCCACGCCTCTCCATGCTCGCTAAAGGATTGTAAAACAATCACTTCACGCGACATAGAGAGGGGACGTTGGTCGGAGGTCCCCTCTCTATGTCGCCCTGCCGGGCGGCGTTGAGCCGGCCGTGGGTGAGCATGGAGAGGGGTGGCGCGAAGCGACGGGGTGAGGCGCGAAAGTTCCATAGCCGCGCATGGTTAGGGGGATGTGCGGGAACCTCGCCCACCCCGCGCCCCTATCGCCCGCCCGCCGCCCTGTCGACCTCGAGCCAGCCGTCCTTGCCGATAGCGAGCTCGATTTCCTCGCGAAAAACCTGATACATGGGACGCTTGGGGCCGTCACAATCACGCTGGCAATCGGCGCCGCCCAGGTTGCCGGGGCTTTGCTCGTCGACTTGCAGCACACCTTCCGACACCAGCAGTGGGTACATCGCGCAGTCCACCGGCTTCAGACCCGGATAACCGAACCCTAGGGAAATACTGGCGACTTGCAGCCCGCAGGTGTGGTCGGGGCGCAGGAACACGCAGCCCTGGCGCGCCGGGTCACCGGGCCGTGGACCCACGGCCGTCGAGATACCCAGCCCCGAGGGGAAGTCGTCGCTCTCCAGCTCGTCCGTCGTGAACCACTCGTCGGGATTCTGGTATTCGGGGGCAAGGAAGGGCTGGATCGCCAAGGCGTTTTGCAGGATGCGTTGGGCGTGCCACAGGTCGACCCAGATGCCGTTGACGCAGCAGGCGCCGCGACAGCCGTCCAGCAGGCAGCGCTCGCCGCGTGCGGGTCGAAACAGGTTGGGGTGAAACGTCACGCCCGGGTAGGGGGGCGGTTGGTCGGACATCGGCGGCTCCTGGCGGGCAGGACCGGCATCACGCAGGGGTGCAGCGTCCGGTCGGGATGGCGGCGAAGGGTGGCCCAGGCCGCCGTCGATGTCGAGTCACCGTGGCAACACGAAGGTCAGCCAGAGCGTCCGTCGACCCACTGCCGACAATCGGGGCAGAACCCTTCGTCTTTCAGGTCGATCTCTTCGACGTAGGTCGAGCTTCTCATCACGCATTTGTGCGTGTGGCAGTGCACCAGACCGTAGGTGTGGCCCATCTCGTGCACCGCTTCCTTGACCAGTCGCTCGTGCAGCAGCTTGGGGTCCAGCGGCAGGCCGTAGATCGCGTTGTCCAGCCGATACGACGACACCACCGCCGCACGACCGTCCAGCTGGGCCTCGCCGAACACGTAGGTCAGCACCGGCACGAACAGATCCACGCCGGCGACGCCCATCACGCGACCGCCACCCACGGGCTCGTCCAACAGCTTGGCCAGCAGTTTTCGTGAGTTGTACTGTCCGCGGGAGGCGTCGAACGTATCTTCGGGGTCAAACCCGGGGCGACGGACCACCACTTCGACCCGCAGCGACCGCTCCAACCGCACGCACAGCGGCTGCAGCAGCGCTTGGCTGAAGTGAATGGGTACGAGGTGCAGCGTCGCCATCGCGGATCACCGGCCGGGTGTCGGGTTGCCCAGAACGTTGGCCCCTAGTTGCCCTCGCCGCGCCGCTGCAGGTCGAACTTGCGGATGCGCGCGTAAAGTGTCGTGCGGTCGATGTCGAGCATCTCGGCCGCGTGACTGATGTTCCAGTTCACCCGGTCGAGCACCTGCGCGATGTGCGCCTTCTCCATGTCCGCCAAGGACTGGCCGCCTGACGGACTCGCGACCTGAGGGCGAGGGCTGACGAACGGCAGGTCGTCGGGGCGAATTGCGGGCGGCTTGCCGACGACCATGGCGCGTTCGATGGCGTTGGCCAGCTCTCGCACGTTGCCCGGCCAGTCGTGGGCGATCAGCTGCGCCATCGCCTCGGGGCTGATGTCCGTGACGCGCTTGTCCATCTGCATCGCGAATCGCTTCAGGAAGTGCCTGGCCAGCAACGGGATGTCGGTCCGCCGCTCGCGCAACGGTGGCAGCACCATGCTGAAAACGTTGAGCCGATAGAACAGGTCCTGGCGGAACGTTCCCCGCGCGACCAGCTCTGCCAAGTCTTCGTTGGTGGCACAGATGACGCGAAAGTCGACCTTGACCGCCCGGCTGGCGCCCAGACGCGTGAATTCCTTGGTCTCGATGGCGCGCAACAGATCCACCTGTGTTTTCAGGCTGATCGTGCCGATCTCGTCGAGGAACAGGGTGCCGCCGTGTGCCATCTCCAGCTTGCCCTTGCGGCGGTACTGGGCACCGGTGAACGCGCCCTTCTCGTGCCCGAACAGCTCGCTCTCCAGCAGGCTCTCGGGCAGCGCGCCACAGTTGATCGGGACGATGGGCATGTAGCGGCGCGGACTGTAGGCGTGAATCGCCCTTGCGATCAGCTCCTTGCCCGTGCCCGACTCACCCAGGACCATCACGGTCGCGTCGGTCTGCGCCACGGTCCTGACCAGCTCCATCACCTTCTGCATTTGCGGGCTGTCGCCAATGATCGCATCGCTGCCGGAGATCTCGTCGATGGTGTCGCGCATCCGGGCGTTCTCGGTCTCCAGCCGCCGCTTCTCCAGCGCCCGCCCGACCAAATGGCTCAGCTCGTCCGGGTCGACCGGCTTGGTCACGTAGTCGAAGGCACCCTGCTTCAGCGCCTGCACGGCGGTCTCGACCGTCGCAAACGCCGTGATCATGATGACCGCAACCCCTTGATCGATGGCTCGTATCCGCTCTTGCAGCTCCAGACCGTCCATGCCGGGCATCTTGATGTCCAGCAGCGCGACCGCAAACGTCCCCTCCTGCATCTTGCGCAGGGCCTCTTGGGCGCTCTCAGCGGTCTCGACGTGGAAGCCGTCCTGTCGGAACCAACTCGCCAGCGAGTCGCGGACGCTGAATTCGTCGTCCACGATCAGGATGTTTGCCACGGGAGTCTGCATGACGTTCCTCCGAGCCTACTTCGCGCTGAGTTCCACTTGCGTTTCCGTCGGCGTCTCCGCCCCCGCCAGCAAGTCGGGTGGCCGACGCGGCAAACGCACAGAAAATGTCGTGCCCATGCCCACTTGCGTCGTCACGTCGACCTGCCCTCCGTGGCGCTGTACGATGCCGTACACCACGGGAAGGCCAAGCCCCACGCCACTTTCCTTGTCCTTGGTCGAAAAGAACGGCTCGAAGATGTGCGGCAGCACGTCGTCCGGAATGCCGCAGCCGCTGTCGGTAATGTCGACCGTCAGGCCATCCTTGGCCGTTGCAATCCGCACCCGCAGCGTTCCCGGGGTGCCGCCCATCGCCTCGATGGCGTTCATCAACAACGCCAGCGTGGCCTGCTGGATCTGGTCGGCGTCGCACCACAGCTCGTCGTCGGGAGGCACCTCGTCGCGCACCAGCTCATGGTCGGCGATCTGCAGGTGATGACGCACCAGCTTGATGCTCCGCTCCAGGACCTCGTCCATGTGCACAAGGGCCAGACGCGGCGCCTTCTGTCGAGCGAACAACAGAAGATTCTTGACGATATCGCCGCAGCGCCGCGACTCCTGCTGGATGGTTTGCAGGTGGCGTTGCATTTCTGCGCGCTGCTCGTCTTCCGGCGTACCGCGGCTCAAGCCGCGCTCGACCAGCCGGGCGTAGGTCAGGATGCCGGCCAGCGGATTGTTGATCTCGTGTGCGACCGTTGCCGACAGCTTGCCCAGCGACGCCATCTTCTCCATCTGTACGATTTGACGCTGGATGCGGTTCAGCTCGTCGGTCTTGGCGGCGACCTGATGCTCCAGATTCTGCGACCAGTCGGTCAGCTCCTTCTGCGCCTGCTGCAGGTCACCGGTCATGCGGTTGAAGGCGCGCGCGAGGTGGCCGACCTCGTCCTCGCTGTTGACCTCAATGCGCGTGTCCATGTCGCCGGCGGCGATGCGCTGGGTGCCTTCGTACAGGCGGCGCACGGGCTTGCGGACCACGCGGTACACGAACACGCTCATGCTGACGCCCACGATGAGCAGCATGGTCAGTGTCAGCCAGGTCGTCTGCCGTCTCGTGTCCTCCAGCGCGGTATCCAGCATCCCCATCTGCATCTTCACGTCTAGCACGCCGAGAATGCTCTTGTCCTTGGGGTGAGCGTGACAGTCCGCGTTGGCGCACTGGGGCTGATTCGGGATCGGCGTGATGACGCCCAGCAGGTGCTCGCCCTCGGAGCCGCGGTACACCCGGGTGCGGTTCTCGGTGTCCAGCGACCGCAGGGGCTCCGACTCCGAGTGGCAGGCGACGCAAGCCTCTGCCTGCATGTCGACTTCCTCGCCAATCTCCTCGTCCTTGGCCGAGAAGATGATCTTGCCGCCCTTGTCGTAGATACGGATGCCGGCGACGCCCGGAGTGTCCGCAATCAGGCGGATCTGCTGATGCACGTCCTCCTTGCGGTTGAGCATCATGCCCTGGTGGGTGGCACCCAGAACCAGGTCGCTCGTGCGCGTGGCGAAGCGATAGATGGTCTGCGTCCAGCGATCCGACGTGGTGCGATAGGAGACGAACGCGAAGACCGCGAACACCACCGCCATCGTGCCGAGCAGACGGATCAGCAGGCGGAAGCTGAGAGAGGAGAACCAACCTTGCAAGCCGCGTCGCATCAAGCACCAGCGGCGCAGGTCGCTCGCGCCCCGGGGGGAGGCGACTCAGGCGACCTCGCGGCCGTGAGGTTCGCAGGTTCGGCGCAGGGCTTCAAGCTGGCCAGACCCTCGGGGTCAGCGCTTTTCGTAGGACGAGTTGGCGGCGCTGAGCTCTTGCAGGATCAGCGTCGACGGCCCGGACTCGTACGACGTGTTGACGGAACGGTTGTGATAGAACGTGCCGCCGTTGAAGTGGTACATGCGGAACGAGACCGTGCCGGTGGTGTTGAAGGCCTTGGCCACCTGCGTCGACACGTTGTGGGGCGTCGAATTGTAGTCACTGTCCGGATAGTTGCCGAGCTTCAGCGTGCCCTGCTGTCCGTATCCGGGGACGTCGAAGTCGTTCCACGCACCGCTGTTGATCGAGTACTGCAGGCGGGTGTGGACATCATGGGTGTCCGCCTCGCCGAAGTAGTTGATCGAGATCAGAATGACGCTGTCGGCCTTCTGTGGCTTGAGTACATTGGCAAATTCCGAACCGCCGAAGTAGTAGACACCACCGTTGCCAGTGGCGCGGCTGGTGTAGTCGCTGAAAACGCGCGTCTGCAAGACGGACGGCACGGGCAGCTGCGCGGCCAGCGACGCGTTGGTGATGGTGCCGTCGACAATCAGGTCGCCCTTGATCTGGATCTTTTTGGACGACAAGGTCTGCAGGTTGACCGACCACTTCACCACCTGGCCGTCGGTCGTGTTGTTCAGGAACGCGGTGTCAACGACCTTGAGGCGCCACTTGCCCTTGGGATTCTTGCCCACCCAGTAGGTCAGGTCGCCTGAAACCGTCTTGGTCAGGT
>JBMOIG010000057.1:0-27732 GCA_049317445.1 Myxococcota bacterium
TAGTTGCAGCCAGGCCCCACGATCGGCGTGAACGCGCACTGACCGGACACGGCGTTGCACTGATCGGCCGTGCACGCGTCCAAGTCGTCGCAAGTCAAGACGTTCATCACGACGCGGCGGATCACGTGGTTGCCCGAGTCGGCGACCAGCAACACCCCAGACTTGTCGGCAAGCACTCCCAGCGGCACCTGAAAGGTCGCCTGAGTCGCCAGCCCGTTGAGCAAACCCGCCGTCCCGGTCCCCGCCAAGGTCGTCACCGTGCCGTCCGGCCAGACCGCCCGCAGCCGATGCTGGACCATGTCCGTCACCACACCGAAACCGCTGACGGTCCATGCGAGTCCGGTCGGCGCAAGGAACTTCACGTCTGCTCCCTTGCCGTCCTGATAGCCTGGGGTGCTGCCCGCGACGGTCTCGACGACGCCGTTGTGGATGCGGCGCACGCGGACGTTGCCGGGATCCAGCACGTACACGTCGCCGTTGGGAGCCACCGCCAGCCCCGATGGACTGCTGAATTGCGCTTGAGCGACAGGACCATCCTTGTAGCCCTGCACGCCGCCTGCAACCGTCGACACCAAACCCTGGGGCGTCACGCGTCGAATGCGGTAGCCACCCGCGTCGGACACCAACAGGTTGCCCGAAGACTCGATGGCGAGCGCAACCGGGCGTTCAAAGGTGGCCGCCGCGCCCATGCCATCCTTGGACCCTTGAGTTTGGCTGCCCGCCAAGGTCTGCACACCATTGGCGAGCGTGAAGCGGCGGATGCGGCGACTGCCGACCTCCACGATGTACACCGTCCCTTTGGCATCCACGGCCAGCGCGATGGGCTGGTCGAAGGTCGCCGAACCCGCGGAGCCGTCGGTGGTGCCCGGCGCGCCGGTGCCCGCGACCACGAACACGGCCGTGCCATCCGAAGACATCCGACGCAGCTGGTGATTGTCGCGGTCGGCGATGAAGAGCGAGCCATCCGGACCGCGCGCAAGGCTCGCGGGGCCGTTGAACTGAACTTTGGCCACCTCACCGTCTTCGGCGCCCTTGATTCCCGTCCCCAGCGCTGTGCTGACCACCGGAGCGGACGGAGGCTGGCACTTGCCCTCGAAACAGGACTCGTCAACGGTGCAGGCGGAACCGTCGGTACACGGTCCTGTCAGCGGCGTGTTCGCGCACTTGCCGGCTTTGCAGGCGTCGGCGGTGCAGACCTGCCCGTCATCACATGGTGCCGAGTGGGCACAGGCCAGCTTGGTGGCGTCGCAGCTGTCGAAGGTGCACGGGTCGGCGTCGACACACGAAGTCAGGTTCCACTTCTTGCCATCCCCGCTGCACACCGCGACCTGATCGAGCTGGCACTGGATCTCACCCGGCTTGCACAACAGGGACTTGCAGGCGCCCGCTTCACAGGTCTTGCCGGTAAATGCGCAGTCCTGGATCACGCTATACGAGGCCCCCGGCGGCTCGCACTTGCGCGCCACTTCGCCGTCGCACGACAGGGCTCCCGGCGAACAAATCACAGGCAGGCAATCGCCCGCCGCGCAGACCTGGTTGACCGGACAGGCGACCGTCTTCCACGACATTCCGTCCGCCGCGCACACGAGGGACACACTGCCCTCACACTTCTTGAGCTTGGGCGTGCAGAGCAAGGCCAGACAGTTGCCGTCCTGGCACAGCGTCCCCAGCGCCGCGCAGTCCTCGACGACCGCCATCAAGGTGCCGTTGACGTTGCATTTTTGGACATAGTCGCCATCGCAGCTGGTCTGTCCCGGCGTGCAGATCAGGGGCTGGCACACCGCGCCCTCGCACGCCATGTCTGACGGACAAGGCTGCTTGTTCCACGTCATGCCGTCGGTGCCGCAGGTCGCCACCGTCTGGCCGTCGATGCAGATGACCTTGCCGGGCGAGCACTTGGGGTCGATGCAGACGCCGGCAGCGCATCCTCTCGGCACGCCGCCCGAACTTTGCAGCGCGCAGTCTTCGCCGACGGTGATGTCGGTGCCCGTTCCGTTGCACTGCGCCACCTTACTGCCCTGACACAGCGCCGCGTTCGGCGTGCAAACCTGAGGCTGACACATCGCCGCGCCGCCCAGCAGTGCGCACGCGTGTGGTTTGCCACCGATGGTCAGACAGGCCTCGGTCTTCCACGCAGAGCCGTCGGTCGCACACGTCGCAAGCTGCAGTCCCTCACACTTCGTGGTGCCAGGCGTGCAGACGCCCAACAGGCACTTGCCCTCCAGACAAAACTGACCGTTTGGACAAGAAACCGAAGGCTCCCAAGCGCTGCCGTCGTCGACGCACGTCTGTACGCCGCCGTCGGATGCACAGGACTTGGCTTTTGCCGTGCACACCGCCTTCACACACTTGCCGCCGAAGCAGGACTGCCCGGTTCCGCAGGCGGTGACGTCCCACTTGCTACCGTTGGCGTGACAGGTCAGTTGCGTCTGCTCGTCCTGACACTTCTGGGTCCCCGTCACGCAGGCGTCCACGGTGCAAACCGACTGCCAGCAGTACTCGAACGGATTGCAGTCGACGTCCTTCAGGCAGCCGAGGCAGTGCCCCGCGCTCTGGTCGCAGATTTGGCCCTTGGGACAGTCCTTGCTGGAGGTGCAGGCGGCAGGCGCCCCCACGCAAGTCTGCGCCAGACACGACTGACCGTCCTCGCAGTCGGCGTCCCCCACGCACGATACGCACACGCCGGCGACTTCGCTGCAGACGTCTCCCTGCGCCAAACAAGGCTTGTCGGACTGGCAGGGGAGTTGGGCGACGCAAACGTTGGCGACGCAGCGGTCGGAGGTTGCGGGACAGTCCGCGTGCACCAAGCAATCGACGCACTGTCCGGAGACGGGGTCGCACACTTGCTCGCCACAGCTGGCCGACGAGGTGCAGCCCTCAGGTACCGCGTCGGACCCTTGGGTAGCGTCGCCGGTGTCCGTATCGGTGGATTCCTCGTCCAGTGTGGTCGCATCGCCCGACGGATCGGTGACCGTTGCGTCGTCCGTGCCGCAGCCGACCCACACGATGAACGCAACGGACCAGCAAAGCGTGGCGCGGCGAGTTGGGGGCACGACGGCAAAGCGCGGGTCGGCGAGGGGACCAGCGAAGGCTTGGGGGGATTGCATCGAGAGCCTCACTTCTTGACGAACACCTCGACCTCAGGAAGCAGCCAGCCGTCCTGCGCGCCCGCGAGCTGCGTGGTGCAGGCCGCGGCACAGGTATAGGTCGTGCCCATGCTGGACGTTCCGCTCATCACGGTTGCGCCCAACTGCAGGTCTGGCCCGGTGCCAAAGGAAGGACCGTAGGTCGCCACGTCGTAGAGCGCGTCCGCCGGCACCTTGATCGCAAACTTCGCAGCGTTCGTCACTGAGAACAGCAACGCCGCCGGGTCGGGCACGTAGTTGCCGAACGACTTCCACGGCTGCGACGCGTAGGCACCGAACACCTTGCCCAAGGTCGAGCGGGCAATCAGCACCGTGGGCCCTTTGTTGTCGCACTTCTGATGGAACACGGCAGAGCTGGGCAGGTCCGGGCCAAGCTTGTAGCACAGAGTCCACGCCTGACCGCTCAGCCCGATCCAGCCGTTGACGGCCACTTGCTCAGCCTTGGTGAGCACCGTCGTGCCCTGGAACAGCGAACAGACGCCCGCCGTGCACGTCTCGTTGCTGCCACAGACCGCCGCCTGACCCTTGCAGGCGCCCGACAGGCACTTGTCGCCGGTGGTGCAGGCGTCGTTGTCGCTGCACTCGCCGCCCTCAGCCACGGACGTGAAGACGCACGCGCCGGTCTGCACGTTGCAGGTGTCGAGGGTGCAAGGCTTGCCGTCGTCGCAAACTGGAGCAGGCAAGGACACCCGGCGCACGGCGTGCGCGTCGGTCACCCACAACTGCTGGCTTGCGTCGATGGTCATGCCGGACAATGTGGTAAATTTCGCGGTGTTGGGCGAGCCATCGACCACGCCCTGACTGCCGTCGCCGGTCCAAGTGGTCACCGCGCCCGCGGGGGTCACGCGCCGAACGCGGCGGTTGCCCTGATCGGCGACATAGGCCATCCCGCTGCTGTCGACCGCAACCGCAATCGGCGAACTGAAGCGCGCAACACGACCGTTCGCGTCGAGCATGCCCGCAACGCCACCCGCCAAGGTAGCAACGTTGTTGGCCGACAGGGTGCGGATGGCGTGGTTGCCCAGCTCAGCGATGAAGAGGGTGCCGGTCGCTCCAAACGCCAAGCCGGACGGTGCGTTGAAGCGCGCGGAGGATGCGGCGCCGTCGATGTGACCGGCGGCTCCGGCGCCTGCAAGCGTCCCGACCGCGCCGTTTGCGGCAACGGTGCGAATGCGCTGGTTGCCCGAGTCGGCCACATACAGCACGCCGTTCACGTCGCGCACCAGACCGCGCGGCGCATTGAACTGGGCGCTGCCGGCCGGACCGTCCAGATAGCCGCCCGTGCCGCTGCCCGCAAACGTCGTCACGATGCCCTGCGGTGTCACCTTGCGGATCCGGTTGTTGCCGGTGTCGCTGACGTACAGGTTGCCCTGTGCGTCGCGGGCGATGCCCCACGGTGACGAGAACTTCGCCGCCGCGCCGGTGCCGTCCGCGTAGCCGTCGACGCCACCTGCCAGGGTCGTCACCACGCCGCTCGCATCCACCTTGCGGATCCTGAAGTTGTCGCTGTCCACGACATACGCGTTGCCATCGGTGTCGACCACCAGCTCTCGCGGCACCTTGAACCTCGCGTCGCGCCCAACGTCGTCCACCCAACCGCTGGTAGCGGCGCCGGCCACCGTGGTCACCTGAACAACCTCGGTCGAGCATTGGCCCGCCAAACAGTGGTCATCGAGGGTGCACGCGTTGCCATCGGTGCAAGCGCCGGTCCGGCCAAGATTCTCGCAGACCGCCGAGTAGGGGTTACACGCGTCGTCGGTGCAGGGATTGCCGTCGTCGCAGGACTTCAGGGTGCCCAAGCACTGGCCGTTCGCGCTGCAGGACTGCCCCACGGTGCACGCGTCGCCGTCGTCGCAAGGCGAGCCCAGCTGGGCCTGCACGTGCTGGCACTTGCCCGTCGTCTTGACGCAAGCGTCCTGTGTGCAAGGGTTGCCGTCGTCGCAGGCCTGTTGCGCGGCAGCCAGCAGACGCAGGCGGTGGCCGTCGGTGGCGTACACCTGACCCAGCGCACCGACGCACAGGCCGCGCGGCGACGTCAGGCGCGCCGTCAAGGCCGGTCCGTCCTGCCAACCGTCGACCGAGCCCGCAAGGGTCGAGACGACGCCACCGACCACCTTGCGCAGGCGACGGTTGACGGAATCCGCCACCAACACGGCACCCTCCAGATCGACCGCCACCGCGATGGGCGCGTTGAACCGTGCCGTCGCCGCCTCTCCCTCCAGCAGTCCCGCCGTGCCGGAACCGGCGAGTGTGGCCACTTGGCCGTTGGTCGCCACCGACCTGATGATATGGTTACCGGTGTCCGCGACGTACAGCACGCCGGCCGAGTCCAGCGCTACGTCGCGAGGTCCGTTGAAGCGTGCGGAAGCGGGCGCGCCATCGACGTAGCCCGCCGTTCCCGATCCCGCTACGGTGGCCACGACGCCATTGGCGCCGATCCGGCGGATGCGGTGGTTCAGCCGGTCGGCCACGAACAGATCGCCGCTGGCGGAAATCGCGAGGCCGCCAGGGGTGTTGAAGGCCGCCACCGCCCCTGGACCGTCCAGATAGCCCGCCGATCCCGTACCCGCCACTGTGGTCACGACGCCCTGCGGTGTGATGCGGCGGATGCGGTGGGTGCCCTCATCCGAGACGAACAGGTTGCCGCGACGGTCGACGACCAGTGCGACCGGCGTGTGAAAGCGTGCGTCGTGGGCGCTGCCGTCCAGCCAGCCGGCCTCTCCGGTTCCCGCATAGGTGGTCACGTTGCCAGCGGCATCCAGCTTGCGGATGCGGTGATTCGCAGTGTCGGCCACGAACACGTCGCCGCCGGGGCCACGCGCAACGGCTTGCGGCGCGTTGACCAAGGCCACGGCTTTGACACCATTGAAGAAGCCAGCAGCGTCTGACCCCAGTACGGTCGAGAATTCAGGGGCCAGGATGGCACACTTCGTCGCCTGACAACCGACGGTCAGCTGGCACGCATCGCCGAGGGAGCACGTCTGCGCGTTTTCGTCTGCGACACACGCTCCCAAGTACGGGTTGCAGGCATCGTCGGTGCAGACGTTGCCGTCGTCGCAGTCCTTGGCCTTGCCCGTGCACTTTCCCGTGGCATCGCAGGTCTCGTCGACCGTGCACTCGTTGGCGTCATCACACACCGCGCCCGTCGATCCCTTGCTGAATGCGCACTTGCCGGTCTTCGCGTCGCAGGAGTCCTGGGTGCAGGGATTGCCATCGTTGCACCAAACGCTGTTGGCGACGACCTTGCGGATGCGGTGGGTGCCGGCTTCGGACACCAGCAACAGGCCTGCCAGGTCCGTGTCGACCGAATACGGGGTGTGCAGGTTGGCCACGCTGCCGGCGCCGTCCTTGAATCCGGCAGTGCCGCTGCCCAAATAGAGGCTGACGGTGCCGTCCACGGCGATCTGGCGAATGCGGTGGTTGTTGCTGTCGGCCACCAGCAGCGCACCGCTGGGCAACAGGGCGACGTCCATGGGGGAGGAGAAGCGGGCGTTGACACCAACTCCATCCAAGCTGCCCGCCGTGCCACTGCCCGCGACCGTCGTCACCTCGCCCGCAACGCTGATGCGCCGGATCCGGTGGTTGCCTGCGTCGGCCACGTAGACGACGCCAGCGGTCGAGATCGTCAATCCCGCCGGAGAGTTGAACTGCGCAACGGCAACCAGGCCATCCTTGTAGCCCGCCGCTCCGGTACCCGCGACCGTGACGACTGCCCCCGCCGGAGTTACGCGACGGATGCGGTGCCCAGTAATCTCAGCGACCCAAAGGTGTCCGACAGCATCGACCGCGATTCGCCAGGGGCGGCCCAGCGTTGCCCCGGCACCAAAGCCGTCCGTCCCGCCCGCGGCGCCGTTGCCGGCCACCGTGGTCACCTTGCCGTCGGGCGCCAGCGCGCGGATGCGATTGTTCAACGAGTCCGCGATGTACAACACGCCGCCCGCGCCAAACGCAAGGCCCACGGGTTCGTTGAAGCGCGCCGTCGCCGCCGGGCCGTCGATCCACCCCGCAGTACCGTCGCCAGCCACCGTCGTGACGGCTCCGTCGACGCCGATGCGCCGAATGCGGTGATTGACGCGGTCCGCCACATAGACCGTGCCATCCGAAGCGCGCACGGCGTCGGCCGGTCCGTTGAAACGCGCGTTCACCGCGGCACCGTCCAGGAAGCCTTGCGTGCCGCTGCCGGCCAGCAGGACCGCGGTCGCCCAAGGGGCCGCGCCGCAAACGCCGCCCGTGCAGACGTCGGTGACCGAGCACGCCGAACTGTCGTCACAAGCGCCTGTCAGAATCGCGTGCTGGCACATGCCGCTGCTGCACGAGTCCTTGGTGCACGACTCGCCGTCGTTGCAGTCGGTGGGCGTGTGGACGCAGTTCTTGACGGCGGGGTCGCAGACGTCCTGGGTGCAAAAGTCTTGGTCGTCACAGGACAATTCCGACCAGTGCGTGCCGGTTCCAACGCAGATGGCTAGCACGTCCGGGCCGTGGCACTCCACGACGCCCTTGTTGCACACCTTGGGGACACACACGCCCGCCAGACAGAGTTCGCCCGTCACCGTGCAGTCCTGGACCACGGGTGCCGACACGCCGGCTGCGTCGCACTTTGTCACCTTCTCGCCCGAACACGCCACGGCATTCGGGACGCACACCACCGGCTTGCAAGCACCCAGCTGGCAAACCTGACCGGCACCGCAGGCCTGCGGCGTCCAGGAGAGGCCGTTTGCCGCACAGGTCTCGAGCGCCTCATTGGTGCAGCGTGTGGCACCGGCGGTGCAGATGTGGTCCTTGCACTGGGCATCCTGACACGACTGATTGAGGTTGCAGGACTGGGTCGGGACGTAGCCGGTGCCCGTCGCGTTGCACTCGGCGACGCCGCTGCCAACGCACGCGGGCGTCGTGGGCAAGCAAACCACCGCCAGACACTTGCCGCTCTCACATGCCTGACCATTTGGACAGTTTTCGGCGACCCATGCCATGCCGTCAGCCGCGCAGGTCTCCAGCGCCCCGAACGTGCAGCGCGTGGCCCCCGGCGCGCACAAGTGCGCAACACAGATGGCATTCTTGCAGGTCTTCGTGGCGCCGCAGGGCGTCTTCGATGCGTAGCCGGTCCCGGATGCGTTGCACACCGCGACGTCGTTGCCGCTGCAAAGCTGCTGACCGGGCGTGCAGACCACTGCAATGCACTTGTCGATGCTGCACAGCATGTCGGTGCCGCAAGGCTTGTCGATCCAAGAGGTTCCGTCGTCGGCACAGGTCTTCAGAATGTCGCCCTCGCACTTGCGGCCGCCCGGCGCGCAGATGCGGTCGACGCAGACGCCGATCTTGCAAGTTTGCTTGGCGGTACAGACTTGGGTCGCCCACTCAGTGCCGCTTGCGTTGCAGGTCCACGCCGTTGCGCTCACGCACTTCTTCTCGTTGGCGGTGCAGACGACGGGCAGACAGTCACCGCCCTGACACGCCTCGCCGCCGCCGCACGCCTTTTGGCTCCACGAAAGGCCATCGGCCGCGCAAAGCGCCGTCTTGCCCGTCTGGCACGCCTTGCTGTTCGGCGTGCACACCCACGCTTCGCACTTGCCAGCCTTGCACGATTGCTGGGCAGCACAGGCCTGGTTCGCGCCGTAGCCTGTGCCTGATGCGTTGCACACGCCCACGCCCTGCCCTTGGCACGACGCCTGACCCGGCACGCAAACGACCGCGAGGCACTTGCCCGCTTCACACGCCTGCTGGGCAGGACACGAGGACAGCAGCCACTTCAGGCCGTCGGGAGCGCATGTCTCCACCTGACCGCCCGTGCACTTGCCCTCGCCCGGGGTGCAGATGTGCGGCTGGCAGGCGCCTTCCACGCAGGTCTCCGTCACTTTGCACGCGGTCGCTGCCCCGATGGCCGTTCCCGTCGCGTTGCACTTGGCGACACCACCGCTCTGGCAGACGAGCTGGTGGGGGGTGCACACGATAAGCTGGCACTTGCCTGCGTCGCACGCCTGTCCGACCAGACACGCCGTCTGGACCCACTGCAGACCATCGTCGGAACAGGTGGTGAGCTTGCCCGACACGCAGGTCGCTTCCGCGGGCTGGCAGATGCGCGGCAGGCACTTGCCCCCGGAGCAGGACTGGTTGGACTGGCACGGCGTAGCAGCGCCCAAAGCGGTGCCGGTCGCATTGCAGACGACGACCGAATTCTGCTGACAGCTCAAGTCGTTGGGCGTGCAGACCAGCGGCAGGCACTGACCGCCGTCGCAGGCATTCAGCGGAGGGCACTCCGTCTTGGTCCACGAGAGCCCGTCGGCAGCGCACGTCGCAACCTTGCCCGATTGGCACGCTTGCGCGCCCGGCTTGCAGACCTGCGGCTTGCACACGCCGCCACTGCAGGACTGGTCGGCGGGGCAGGCGACCGCGTCGCCCAGTGCGGTTCCCGACGCGTTACATGCCGCTACGGCGTTGCCCACGCACGCGGGCAAGTTGGCGGCGCAAAGCGTCGGCAGGCACTTGCCTGCGTCGCAGGACTCGCCCTGCGGACACGCGATGGCATTCCAAGTCAGGGCGTCCGCGCCGCATTCCAGCAGGCCCAAGTCGCCGCACTTCCGCGCGCCCGGTGTGCACAACTTCAGGATGCACTTGGCATTCTTGCAGGACTCGTTGGGGGAGCAGGCCTCCGGGTCCACCCAAGTGGTCCCCAAAGCGTTGCAGGTCACGATGGCAGAGAAGCCGTCGCACTTCGTGGCACCGGGGTCGCAGATCATCGCGATGCAATAGCCATCGACGCACGTCTTCTTGAAGCCGCACGCCGTCAGCGGCGCCCACTCGAGTCCACTCGACAGGCAGCCCCAAGGGACCCCCGCCTCGCACTTGCGCACACCCGGCTCGCAAAGCTTGGCCTCGCACACGCCGCCGTTGCAGATCTCTGTCGCGGCGCACGCCTGTCCCAGCCCCCACGCGGTGCCGATTTCGTTGCACGTGCGAATCGCGTTGCCGTCGCAGGACTTGGCGCCAGGCGAGCAGACCACCGGAACGCACGCCCCCTGGTCGCACACTTTGGCACCGTCGCAAGCGAGCTCGAGGATGGCCGAGCCGTCGGCGTTGCAGACGGCCCGTCCCCCGCTGCCTACGCACCACGCCTCGCCGGGCTGACAGACGTCGGGCAGGCACAGCCCCTCGGAGCAGTGCTCGCTGGTCAGGCAGTCGGCATCCCCCAAGCACGCCGCACACAGACCGGACGCGGCGTCGCACTTCGACCAGGGCACCTTGCATGCCGCGTCCAACAGGCAGCTGGGCGGCGCAGGAACGCACTCGGCCGCTTTGCAAACCTGACCATTTGGACAGTTTCCATCGACGACGCACGTCGCGCAGTGACCATCCGGATCGCAGAAGCCACCTTGCCCGGCACACGCCGCGTCCGTCGAACAGGCCACGGGAGCCAAGCACGCGTGGTCGACGCAGCGCCAGCTTGGCCAACCGCAGTGTCCGTTGTGCGTGCAGGCCACGCAGGTGACGGTCTGCGGGTCACAGGCAGGGGTGGGCGACGCGCAGTCGTCTGACGAGGAACAAGTCGCGGGACCGGTGTCGGGCTGTGTCTCCGTCAAATCAGGCAGTTGCGAGTCTGCATCGGAAATCGCGACGTCGTCGGCGTCCTGTGTGTCGGGGGGCGGCTGGGGGTCATCGATGAGGTCGGGCACGTCCGACACCGGCAGCTCGAGGTCGGACAGGGCGTCAGTGACCGAGGCGACGTCCTCCTCCTGATAGCCGGCGACCAGAACGTCCTGACCACATCCGGCGAGCCCGCAAGCCAAAAGAACGGCGGCGAGTGAGGCCAATGCGGTCAGGGTGAGGAGGCGCGGGCCATGGCCCACGTGAACGGTGCACGTCATCGGCGCCTCCTGAATCGGTCATCCTGAGCAATCGCGGCAACGCGCCGACGAGCATCGGAAAGTCTAGGGGTTGGCGACAGGTGATGCAATGCGCACGGAGAGGCAGGTCGCCTCTGCAAATCAAGCATTCTCCGCCGCTGTCACTGCACCAAGCGACTCGATGACGGCAACCCGCAACAGCGACGGCAACTGCTGGACCGTCCTGATGTAAAAACGGCACCCGAAAGCCAAGGACCTCCGGGTGCCGCCAAGACTACCGATGGAGAAGGTCCCCGGGACTAGCGCTCCCAGCCGCCGCGACCGCCTCGGCCGCCGGCACCGCCGGCACCGCCGCCGCCGAAGCCACCGCGGTCGCCACCGCCGCCGCCGCCGTAGCCACCGCCACCGCCGCCGCCGCCGTAGCCGCCACGACCGCCGCCACCGCCACCCGGACCGCGTCCGCCACCGCCACCGCCACCGCCGCCGCCGCCGCCGCGGGGCGCCTGGGCCTGGGCCTCGCTGACTTTGATGGAGCGGCCGTCAACCGTGGCGCCGTCCATCTCAGCCAGAGCAGTCGCTCCCGCCGTCTCGTCAGCCATGGTGACGAATCCGAATCCACGCGACCGGCCAGTGTCGCGATCCGTGATCACCTTGGCGTCGGCAACCTCACCGAAGCGCTCGAACGCCTCGCGGAGCGACGCGTCAGCTGTGTCCCAACTCAAGCCACCGACGAACAGTCTCTTTGCCATCGAACCCTCTCCGTGCGTCCCCAAGGACGTGCTCATCCCTACGGCAACGACGTGTCGACGGAGGGATGAGAGGACGCTAACACGTCGCCGACCCGCCGGATAGCCCTGGATTGAGTGGCGGGGGAATCGATGAAATGACTCAAGAATGTGACGAATTCGCCGCCGCTGCGAGCAGGCCGGGCACCACCAGCGCGACCTCTCGCTCCAGCTGGGTCAGCAGCTCATCGGCACCCCGGGTCCAGCCGGCCCGCCCCAACAGCTCGATGCGCCGCGCGAGTTCAGCTGCCTCGTCGGCGCCGACGTGCAACAAGCTCCCCTTCAAGCGATGCGCCGCCAGTGCCAGAGCCTCGCCTGCTTCCTCGCGAATCGCAGCGCGCACAGCCGAAATCGACGCGTCGCGTCCCGCTTCGAACAGTTCGACCAACTCGCCCATCAGCTCCCGGTCACCGTCCACCAGTCGGTCCATCCGGGAGAGCGCACGTCGCACCGGCTCACCCGCAAACACCGGATCGCGGGACTGGGCCTGATGCCGCACGGCAGCCCCGCTTCGCAGGGCCAGTCGCACGACCTCTGCCGCCAACACGTCGAATTCCACCGGTTTGGCCAGATAGCCATCCATGCCGGCCTCCAGACACCGCTCGCGATCTCCCGGCATCGCCTGAGCCGTCACCGCAAGCAGGGCTGGACAATCCTCTGGGTGGTCGGCCCGCAGCGCACGCGCCGTGGCGAATCCGTCCATTTCCGGCATCTGCACGTCCAACAGCACGACGTCGAAACGTCGCGAGCGCACTGTTTCGAGGGCCTGCATCCCACCGGTCGCAGTCTCGACCGCAAATCCCGCCAGCTGCAGGTGCCGCTGAGCTAACCGCAAATTCACAGGGTTGTCGTCGACGACCAGCACTGCGATCCCCGCGACTTGACTGGGGTCGATGGGCCCTGGCCGAGAACTGGCCGACGGGGAGGCGACAACGTCCTCTGGCCGCGCGACGGGCAGGCGCGCGGTGAGCCGGAAGGTGCTTCCCTGCCCCGGCTGACTGCGAACCTGCAGTCCCCCTCCCATCTGGTCGACAATCTGCGCCACGATGGCCAACCCCAGCCCCGTGCCACCGTAGCGCCGCCGGATCGAGTCGTCCGCCTGCACAAAGGGCTCGAGGATGCGCGCTTGCCGGTCGGGTTCGATGCCGACCCCGGTGTCGACAACCTCGAGGGTCAGGTCCACTTCGCCGTCCAACACGGGTGAGGCAGTCAGGTGCAGGTCGACCCGCCCTCGCTCTGTGAACTTGATCGCATTTCCGACAAGATTCACAAGGACTTGCCGCCACCGCAGCTCGTCGCCCACCAGCACTTCGGGGACCGTCTCCTCCAGGTCGACCTCGAAGGCCAGCCCCTTTTCCAGAGCCCAAGGAGCCAACGGCACCATCGCGCTCTCGACGGCGCGCCGCAGCCGGAACGGCGTTCTGACAAGGCCGACCGGACCCGCTTCGAGCCTCGACAAGTCCAAGATATCGCTCAAGATCGCCGTGAGATCCAAGGCAGACCGCCGCGCGATGCCCAAGTGCTCTGCCTGCTCACTGCCGGTGGGCCCACGTGCCGCCAGATCAATGGCCGCGACAACTCCATTGATCGGGGTGCGGATTTCATGGCTCATTTTCGCCAGGAATTCCGCTTTTGCCCGGGTTGCCGCCTCAGCTTCGTCCAACGCCTGCTGCAGGTGCATCTGGGCCTGGTGTCTGGCGGTCCAGTCGACGACGTGAACGATGCAGGTCGCGCGGTCAGTCCCGACGGGAGCCACCGACGCGCCAACCAACACCCGCAGCAAACGCCCCGAAGCGTGCACCCAGCGCTGCTCGACGGTGCAGGTTTCCGTGGTGCCAGCTGCAAGCCGTTGGAACAGTTCGTGAAGCGCCGCGCGGTCGTCGGGATGTGCGCAGTCCGCGATGTCGCGACCGACCAGCGCAGACTCCTCGCGCCCCACCAGGTCGCAAAACACGCCGTTGACGCGGCGCGGCCGGCCGTCGGTGCTGACGAGCGCCATCCCGACGGGAGCGTGGTCAAAGGCACTGCTCAACCGCGACTCGGCCTCAGCCAGCGCACGTTCCATCTGCTTGCGGGCGGTGATGTCACGGACCACGCCCACCAGCGTCGGCCCACGCAACCCGAGCTCGATCTTGCGCAATTTCGTCGAGACTACGTGCTGGGCGCCGCGGCGGTCGGTCCAGGAATCCTCGACCTCGAATGCCTCGTCGGTGGCCAGTGCTCGAGCCTCGTGCTCGCGCAGGCTCAGAACCATCGACTCCATCACCAGCTCTTCGGCGCTGCGGCCCAGGACCGCCTCACGCGGCCGACGCAGCATGGCGCAGAAGGCATCGTTGGCGAGGGTGACACCGCCGCCCGGCTGCTTGGCGAACACGGGATCGGGCAGTGTATCCAGCAGCGTGCCGAACAGGTCGCGCGAGTCTCGCAGCTCTGCCGCCAGCGACCTCTGGGCCAGCGACCGCCTCCAAGCTGCCGCCACGATGACGCCTTGGGTCGCCAACACACCCGCCAACAGCAGCGCCGCGCTGGGGGGTGTCTCCGCCAGAGTCGCCGTCGCCAGCGCCAACCCCACGACGAACACCGCGTACAGGGTCACCGCCCGTAAATTGAAGAAGCTGATGCTGACGGCGGCAAGCAGAATGAACAGGGAGATCAGGTACACCGCGCTTGCGGCATTCAGGGCGACGAGCCAGAACACATGGGCCGTCATGACCCACAGCACGCCCTGACTGGCGACCACCAAGCCCGCCTGCAGCCGAGGGTGATAAGACAGGGCCAGGGCCAGCAGCGACACGGCCGCCAGCAACAGACGGTCCCGCAGCGAGTCACGACCTTCCGGCGCAGCGAAGCGCATCAGCACGTACCAAGCGGGATGCAGCACGCTTGCCACGATGAGGATCAGGCGAGACGTCTGCCGCACGGACTCAGGGCCACGAGGCGGCTCGACCGATGGCACGACCAGATGAGGTGACGGTGCCATGGACGTCTCCTCAGTCGCAGGTCGACTTGCCGGTCGAGTCCGTCAACACCAGCAACGCATCCGACTGGCTTTGACCGTGCAGCTGCATCCGTCCGGCCAGTGCGAAGCCGCCTTTGGGCAACATCGCGACTGCATTCGCGATGTAGATGCCGGTCTCCGTCGCACCATACGACTGGTCGGCCACCACCTCACCCGCGTCATCCGTCCGCAGCAGCCAGGACTCCGCGCCCTCATTCAGCTGCGAGTCGCGATAGCCCGCGAGCGCGAACCCTCCCGTGGGCAGGACCGCAAGCGCCAAAGCACCGTCGTTCTGCTTGGAACCGAACGCGTGCTGCCACAGCACCTCGCCATCCGCGTCGGTGCGAACAAGCCACGCATCCTCTTCACCGGCGCCTGTCGAGCGCGTCACACCGGCCAGAGCCAGACCACCATCCGGCAGCACGGCCACGGCGCGGAACAGGTCGTCGTTCTTTCCGCCCGCTGTCTTCTGCCACAGCAGCTGGCCCTGAGCATCGACCTTGGCATACCAACCGTCTGAGGCTCCGGCGCCTGACGAGAACGTCTGCCCCGCCAACACGATGTCGCCCCCGGGCACTGCAGCCAGCGCGCGCGCCGAGTCATATTCGGCACCGCCGTACGGGTGGTCCCACACCTTCTTGCCGTCGAAGGTGGTGCGGACCAGCCACGCATCGCCCTTCCCCGCGCCCCATGACTCGGTAAATCCCGCGACCGCCAACCCGCCGTCGGCCAACCGCACCATCGCCGCCGCATGGTCAGATTCGGGACCTCCGTAGGTGCGCTTCCACTTCAGCTCGCCCTTGGCGTCCAGACCCACGATCCAGAGGTCTGACCCGACATTCCACTCCTGGGCATTGGTGTAGCCGGCAAGAACCAGACTGCCGTCCGGCTGCTGGACCATCGCGTTGGCCGCCTCGAAGAAGTGACCACCGTAAATGCGCGTCCACAAAGGGTTCCCCAGCGGGTCGGTGCGGACGATCCACAGGTCACCCCAGCCGTCCGTACCGGTCTGCGTGTAGCCGGCAAACGCGACGCCCCCGTCCGCCATCGCCACCACCGCGTTCGCCTCGTCCGGTGACTTGCCGCCGAACAGCACGCCCACCTTCTCGCCTTGGCACTTGCCGGCCAGACAACTGTCATAGAACGTGCAGGGTTCGCCGTCGTCGCACGGCAAGCCGTCCTGCACCTTGCCGACGCAAGTGCCCAGCTTGCACAGGTCGTTCGCGGTGCAGGGGTCCCCATCGTCGCAGGCCGTGCCGTCGGGAGTGCCGGCCTTCTGGCAGATCGCGCCTTCGGATCCGGTGTAATCAAGATTGGGTGAGTCTGCCTCGCCGCCGCAGGCCCATAGCCCTGCGGCTACCACCGCCCACGGAACGCATCGCCCCAGCGCCTTGCGGACCCTTGCCATGATGCCCCCCCCGTGCACAGCCACACCGTCAAGCCCCGGGTCCCCCGGTCAAGGCCCGTGCTTGTGCAAGCTTGTAGCGCAGGGAGGATCCGCCGACAACCGGGGACCGACGGCTACTCGTCTTCCAGGAAGAAGCGGATCTTGAACGTTCTGACCCGCACGGCGACCGGACTGCCGTCGCGTTCTCCTGGGGCGAACTGGCAGTTGCGCAGGGCCTCGATCGCGGCCTCGTCCAAGCCATGGCCCAGCCCCTGCACCACCCGAATGTCGCGGGTGCGGCCGTCCAGCCCCACGATCAGGTCCAACACCACCGTCCCCTCGATGCCAGCACGTCTGGCCTCATCGGTGTACTTGCCTTCGCAGCGCTCCCGCATGGTCGGCATCTTCGAGACTTCGTAGACAGGCACCGGGGCCGCCAGTGGCTTCAGCGCTTTCGGCGCCTGCGACGGCCCGGACTGCGGCTGCTGCAGCGTGTTGCCGACAGGCATGGCTGGCCCCTGCCCTGCTTGCGAGGTCGACTCGAGCGAGAACCCGAAGACCGGCGTATCCGACGCCACTTCGCCAGGCAGGGCTGGCCGTTCGGTGGCCGCCACGTCGCGCGGCGGGGTATTGGGTGGCGGGACCTTGTTCGTGCGCGGCCGGGGGTGCTGCGGCTCGGCCGGGGCCTCGTGAACGACCTCGGTCGGGTCGACGGTGGGAGGGGGAGGAGGCGGCGTAGGCTCCGGCTCAGGCTCCGGGGCCGGGGGCGGCGGCGCGACCGACACGAACACCAGCTCGCGTCGAGGTGGCGGCTCGGCGGGCAGGCGATCCAATCCGGCGGCAAGCAGCACATGGGCCACCACCGACACGATCAGGAATGCTGCCAGCCGAACGGTATACAAGATCGCTTTACTCCAGAGGAATATCGGCGGGGTTCGCGTGGACTACGGGGTCGCCAGCGCCGGCTTCGAACCCTTGGACGCACCAACCGGCGTCGGCGGTTCAAGCCCGGCCGGGTCGATCTGGATGGCGAATGCCCCCACGCCCAGAGACTTGATGACGTCCAGCACCCACACCACCCTGCCGTGGCTGGTGTGCTTGTCCGCTGCGATGATCACTTGTGTTTTCGCGTCCTTGGCGACTGAGGCGCTGACCGCCGTGCGCAGCTCAGCAGGCGTGACCTCCTTGCCGTCCAGATAGAGGCCGCCTTCCTGCGTCAGCGTCACCGCCAGCGTCGGCGGCGTGGGCGTGGTGCCCTGTGACGCCTTGGGCAGGTCGACCTCGATCGCCTGTTTGTTGATCAGGTTGGCCGTCAACATGAAGATGATCAACAAAACCAACATGATGTCGACCAGCGGCGTCACGTTGATATCGGTGATGGGCCCTCGGCCCTTGCGACTGGCGCCCCCCATCAGCTCCCCTTCTTCAAGCGCGCCAGGATCGCGTGTCCGATGCCCTGCGCGGCAGAGGCGCAAGTTTCGACGTGGCGGGCGAAGGTGTTGTACGAGGCCACGGCCGGCAGGGCCACCAGCAGACCGATGGCGGTGGCGACCAATGCTTCGGCGATGCCGGCCATGACGGCCTGTGCGCCCGACGCACTGTTGGCAGCGAGGTCGTGGAAGGCGCGGACGATGCCGAGCACCGTGCCGAACAACCCGATGAAGGGCGCGTTGTTGCCCAGGGTGCCCAGGAACGCGAGGCCGCGCTCGTAGCGCAGGCGCTCGGCTTCGACGGTAGCCGCCACATGCTCTTCGACCGATGCCGCGCCCGCGTCGGCGTGGGTCAGGCAGGCGCGCGCGACGGCGGCCTCCATCGACCGGGCGGCGCCCAATTCGGCCAGGGCAGCGGCGCTTCCCGTCTTGTCCAGCGTCTGCAGGGACTTGTCGAGCAACCCCTGCGGCCGGCGCTCGCGAAAGAAGAACCAAGCACGCTCGAGCATGATCGCCACGGCAAGCAGGCTCAGGCCCAACAGCAGCCACAGCACCCATCGCGAGCCGACCCGCAGCATCAGTTCGAGCAGCTGGGCGTCCAGCGTGCTACCGGTCTCGACCACAGGATTCATGCGTTCTCCTATCGGGTTCCAGGTCCGCCGCCGTCCCAGCGTGCTGCCGCGGTGTTCGCTAGAGTCTGCCCCGCAAGCCCACGGTCGGCAGGACGTAGCGGATCGTGCTGCCGGGTGCCACTTCTTCGGGGAACAGGGCGACGTTCGTCAGGTCTACATAGAAGTCCAGTAGCCACTTGTTCCATACCGCGCGCTTGTCCACTCGGACGTCGACACGGAAGTAGCCTTCTGTTCTTGCGGTGTTGTAGCCGAACGTCGTCGTGGCGGGCTTGCCGCTCTGGTACTGCAAGCGCACGCCCAAGTCCCAGTTGCGGGGCAGCGGCAGGCCGGCGACCAGATTCACCAGGTGCGTTCGGTCGTAGTCGTAGGGCACCCACGCGGCGTCGCGCTTCCGCTCGGAGAGGGACAGCGTGTACGACAGCCAGCCGTACAGGCCGTTTCGCGCCTGCCGCCGGGCCAGCACCTCGAGACCGTAGGAACGTCCCACCTGTGCCGCCACCAGTCGGTCCAGGGCCTGTTCGAATCCGTTTTGCGACGAGGTGTCCTCGGGCACCGTGCCGGGCAAGCTGGTCGGCCCCGTCTGCACCAGCGACGTTGCGTTGGTCTCTAGGTCGAACACCACGGGATCCATGTCGTTGTAGTAGCCCTCGAGGTTCAGGGTCAGGCCCTTGCCGAACGGCATCTCAACGCCGGCGCTCGACTGGATCGCCTGCAACAGCCCGAACCGCAACGGCATCGCGTCCAGACCCGGCAGCGGCAGGAAAAAGCGCGGCGGCTGGTGGTACACGCCGATAGCGCCCTTGAGCCAAATCCCGCGGTCGTCCTGGGCCTTGCCCTTCGCCGAAGCAGTCGTGGTAGTCGCGTCGCCCGACAGGTCCTGCTCCGTCAATCGCCAGCGCACGGTCAAGCGCGGGTCGACACCCAACTGCGTGGTGGTGCCGTCGTAGTGCAGGTCGGCGCGAACGCCTGGGCGCACCATCCAGTCGGCGTTCGGTCGCCAGATCGCCTCGGTCAGCGCCGTGCCCATCGAAAACGTCGACAGGTCTTCGGTAAACAGTTGCATGCCCGAGTTGCCGCCCGTGCCCGAGTCGCTTTGCGTGGTCTCGTGGATGCTGCCCTCGAGTCCCGCGACGAGTTCGAGGTCGCGGCTCCACTCGAACCGCCAGCGCGCCGACGGCTCGAACACCAGCATCCGCACCGAGCTGGTCGCGCCGGCCACCGTCTCGTCCACGCCCACCACGGCGCGGTACAGGCCGTCGAAGCGACCGCTGCCCCAGTTGGCGCGCAAGTCCAGGCGGTGGAACGACAAGACCAGCACGGGTTCGAGCGGCGGGCTGGTGTCGTTGGGGTCGGCAGTGGCCGAAACGGCGTCGACCTCGTCGTTGGCACCGAACGCGAACACGGTGTAGCCCTTGCGAGGGGTGCCGCCGTCCAGGCGGAACTGGTAGTCCCAATAGCTCAGCGAGGCCTCGTCGGTCGCAAGGCTCATGATGATGCCGGGATAGCCCACGCGGGCAGCGGCGGTCACCGTTGCGTTCATGAACGGCAGCGGCCTGCGGACCAACGCCCCGGTCTGCAACAGGTTGATGTCGATGTCGGTCAGCGACTCGTCCGACCGCGCGCGGCGGGTGCGGCCGTCGATGATGCCCGCCGTGTAACCACCGTAGATCACGGGAGAACCACCGGGATAGAACTGCACCTCGTCGATGAACTCGGGGTGGATGACCGACGGTCCGGCCAGCAGGTGGTACAGCAAGGGCACGCGGGTGCCGTCGACCAGGAAGCCGGTGCTGCCGGGACTGGCGCCGCGCACGACCGGGAACGGCAACAGCGCCATGATCGACGCCACGCCGGGCAGCGTCTGGATCACGCGAAAGGGATCGCCAAACGTGCCGGGCACTTGCTTGATTTCGGCGCCGCGCAACGTCACCCGCGAGATCTCCTGCCGCCGCTGCTGGCCAAACACCAGGATCTCGTAGGGGTCATAGCGGTCGCGCTCGACGTAATAGGCGATGGCCAACTCTTGCCCCGCCACCAGCTTCTCGACCTGCAGGAACGGCAGGTAGTTGGACCCGTGTACGGTCACCCGCGCCTCGCCCGCCGGCAGCGGCAAGCGAAACCGCCCTCGCCCGTCGACCTCGGCCGTGTAGTGGCGGTCACCGACCTGCGCCGCCACCGTCGCTCCCGTCACTGGTGCCCGCGTGCCCTTCTCAACCAGCTTGCCGCGCAGGACTGCCGTCAGCGGTGGCCCCCCGTCCGCCGCCGGAGCCGCCAGCGGGGGAGGCGGCAGGAACGTGTGCCGAAACGTGATCTCGACCGCGACGGCCTTGCCCTGATAGCGCGCTGGGACGAACTGAAATCCCTGCGCCGCCCTGACCACCGCCTGATCCAGCACCTCGATGCCGCAGGACTGGACCAGTTCGACCTTCTTCACCAAGCCATCGACGCCGACCACCAGCTTGACGGACACCGACAGCGGCTGCTCGAACGCGGGCGCATCGGGCGGCAGATCGACGGTCGTCGCGGTGATGGCGTGGGGAGGCTCGAGCGTCGCGTCGGCCACCGGAGCGCCAGGCGGCGACGTCGGCGCCGGAGCCGTCTGGGCCATCGCGGTCGAGGTCACCAACAGTGCACCAATCGTGCACCATACCAGCACCAAACGTGCGTGCAGAGCGTGCGTCATCGCCACCCCACCAGCCACGCAAGGCTTGCGCCGACGTGAGGCCACCACTGGCGGCGGACGATGGGCTCGGCGGTATCCGGTTCGACGCGTCCCAGCGACTGCTCGCAGCCGGTCCACTGACCGTCGACCTGCAACGAGAGCTCGGTGGACGACAGCGCGCCCAGTACGGCCGTCCAGCCGACGCGGACCAAGCCTGCGGTGCCGATGCCGACGCACGCGGCCAAGGGGCGACGCGCATTGGGGAAGGTGTAGGACTCAACCAAACTCTGGGCCTGCTCTGCGTCGGGGTCGTCGCGGCCGGTGCGTCCCTCGACCAGACCGCCGAAGCCCATGCCAATCGCAAGCCGCCAGCGGTCCGACACGTGCCAAGTGGGGTCCAGCGTGCCAGAGAAGCGCGCCCCGCTCAGCCCGCCCAGCGCTGCGCCGTACTGAAACGTGGTGTAGAGCGACCAGTCGTCGTCCAGCCGGCCTCCCACGCGTACGATGGCTGAGTGGGTCGAGCCGTCCGGGGGGCCGCCTATACCAAACAGCCGGCCGTAGCCGTAGCCCAATTGCAGGCGAAACCCGGGCTTGCGCCACGCGGCGGTGTCTGCCTCGGTGGGCAGCGACAGGCGAAATTCGATCTTGTCGTCGGGTTCAGCAGTACCCGCGGTCAGGCCGCCGTCCTCAGAGGTTGCCGTTTCTGCGATGGCGAGGTCGCTCGCTGCTGCGGGCTCTGCCCACGCCGCTGGCGCCAGTGCCAGGCACGTCCATGCCGCAGCCACGACCCGCATTGCTGGGATGCTGGGCTTCGTCATGGCTTTTTGGGCTTCTCTGGCACGCCGATGCACGGCCACCAATGGGGCGGGGTGGCGGTCACGTCCCAGGACGGCGTCTCGCAGTTCGGGTCGTCCTCGCAGCCCTTTAGCAGAAAATGCCCCAAGCCCTTGCAGTCACCCGCCACGTTGGCCACCACAAGATGGTTCGGGCCGTCACACACCCACGGCGTGGTCAACACGGGCGCTTCCTGCACGTCGCGGTAGCGGGCCCTGACGCTGTTGCACGCGACTTCCCGAACGGTCTCGGTGGCCTGCAGCGGAATCTCGACGGCCTGCGCATCGAACGAGAAGCTCTGGCAGGTCGAGGCCGTCGGCAGCCCCACCACCTTGCGGATCGAGAACCCTTGGGCCGGCGGGTCGCAGCCTATGGTCGGATAGAAGTACGAGGCGAGATCGAAGGTTCCCTCACGGAACGCCACCCGCGTGTGGCCCTGCCGCATCGTCAGGAAGCTGGCCCCGTACACGAAATCGACCGGTTCCTTGGGCTGGTCGCCGCCCATGCCGCCGCCGCTGCCGGGGCCGCCGCCGCTGCCGGGACCATCCCCGTGCCCCCCCTGGTCGGGGAACTGGGTGCGCATCAGGTCCAGCGCGTCGTTGCCGTTGCGGTCATCGAACACGACCAGACTGCCATACGCGACGCGACCTTCGGGTGCCCCGACCAGCACCTCGGCAGTGGGCAGCGACAGCAGGTCCATCTTCGCCGCAACGCCCGGCTCGATCGGGATGACGACCGAGGACAGCGCCGGCACGAAGCCCAGCACGTCCGGACAGCCCGCCGCCACCACCGCGGTCGTCGAAGCATCACCTGGCATGCCAAAGCCCAAGAGCGCGTTTTCCAAGCAGAATCGATCAGGGTCCGGCACGCCGGCCCAAACGAGTGCCACCCGCAGGCGAGGCGTCTCAGCCAAGGTCTCCGGCGGACGCAACTTCTGGAAGTCTCCGGTGGTCTGAACTGTCAGCGTCGCCAGTGGCGTCAGGTCGGTCTCGTCGAGCCCCTTGAGGCCCACGTTGCACCCGACCAGCGCAAGGCACGCCACGACTCCCAACGCCTGTCGCCCCCAAACGCCCATCAGCGCACCCATACCAGTGCAAGCTCGCCTGCCCACCCGGTTTTCACGCCAGCGTCCGCGCCGTGCAGCGAGGGTCCTCCGAACACCGAAACGCCCAAACCCAGCGCCAGCGGTAGGGTGACGCCGACCTGCACTTCGCCGCCTGGCAGGAAGGCCCACGCGCTGTCGGCCAAGCTGCGGCCCGAGTCGCCCAAACGGCCGGCCTGCGCGCGTTGGCGTGACTCGTAGATCGCCGTGCCGCCTAGCAAAACGCGCGCGCCAATGCGGCCGCGCCCCGCTGCCGCGTCGACGCTGACCAGACCGCGCAGGCGGGTCTCGCTCTGGGTCACCGCCCACAGCAAGCTGTGTTCGGCGGCCTGGGACCAAGAAGCGCGCACCCCCCAGCCGACGGTGCCGGCCGTGCGCCAACCCGTCGCGACACCAAGGGATTGTCCCGTCTCAAGTGCGGCCGGCAGGCTGGACAGGAAGGCCAGGTCGGCGATGAAGCTGGGTGGGACGGGAGCGACTGTCTCGGCCGATTGCGCCGACGCCACTCGCACGGACGCCACGCCGACGACGACGAGGCAGAGGGCAGTGGCAAAGGAGGAGAGCCGAGGCATGAACCATCCGGGCGCGGAGAAGCGGCCTGACTAGTTAGCGTTGCCGGTGAGGGAACGCAAGCGCGCCTGTCGAATGGAAACGTATCGTCACGAAAGACGGCGGGAGGACCGGCGCGAAACGACCGCCGGTCCTCCCACCGCCTCTGGTGGAGTCTACATCTCGCGCGCGGCGGCCTGGGCGGCAGCGAGGCGGGCGACCGGGATGCGGAACGGCGAGCAGCTGACGTAGTCGAGGCCGGTGCGGTGGCAGAACTCGACGCTGTTCGGCTCGCCGCCGTGCTCGCCGCAGATGCCAATCTTCATGCCGGGGCGGGTCTTGCGGCCCTTCAGCACGGCCATCTCGACCAGCTGGCCCACGCCCTCCTGGTCCAGCGTCTGGAACGGATCCTGCTCGATCACGCCCTTGTCGATGTATTGCTTGAGGAACGGCCCGGAGTCGTCACGCGACAAGCCCATGCAGGTCTGGGTCAGGTCGTTGGTGCCGAAGCTGAAGAACTCGGCCGTCTCGGCGATCTTGTCCGCCGTCAGGGCCGCGCGGGGCAGCTCGATCATGGTGCCGACCGTGTAGTTCACCGTGGCGCCGCGCTCGGCGAACACCTTGGCGATCTCGGCGCGCACGACCTTCTCCTGGTCGACGAGCTCGGACTTGAACCCGACGAGCGGGATCATGATCTCGGGGTGAACGTCGACGCCTTCCTTCGCCACGTCCAGGGCCGCCTCGATGATGGCGCGGGCCTGCATCGCGGTGATCTCGGGATAGGTGACGCCCAAGCGGCAGCCGCGGTGGCCGAGCATGGGGTTGAACTCGTGCAGCGACTCGACCTTGGCCTTCAGCGTCTCGGCGGGGATGCCGGTCTTCTGCGCCAGGTCCTGGATCTCGGCATCCGTGTGGGGCACGAACTCGTGCAGCGGCGGATCCAAGGTCCGAATCGTGACGGGCAGTTCCTTCATCTCGCGGAAGATCGCCGCGAAGTCGTCGCGCTGCAGGGGCAGCAGCTTGGCCAGCGCCTTCTCGCGACCGGCCTTGTCCTCGGCGAGGATCATCTCGCGCATGGCGTCGATCTTCACGCCGCCGAAGAACATGTGCTCGGTGCGGCACAGGCCGATGCCCTGGGCGCCCAGCTTGATCGCGTTGGCCGCCTGATCGCCCTGGTCGGCGTTCGCGCGCACCTTCAGGCGGCGCAGCCCGTCGGCCCACGACATCAGCTTGGCATAGCGCTGGTAGTTCTCAGCGCCGGCCGGGTCGCGACCCTCGAACAGCACCTGCAGCACCTCGGACGGGCTGGTGGGCATCTCGCCGGCCAGAATCTCGCCCGTAAAGCCGTCGAGCGACAGCCACTCGCCTTCCTGAAAGCTCTTGCCGCCGATAGTGATCTTCTTGTTCGCGTAATCGACGTCCAGCTCGTGGCAACCGACGACGCAGACCTTGCCCATCTGGCGCCCCACGACCGCAGCGTGGCTGGTCATGCCGCCGCGCGCCGTCAGGATGCCCTCGGAAACCGTCATGCCGCGGATGTCTTCCGGGCTGGTCTCGTGGCGGACGAGCACGACCTTCTCGCCCTTCTTGACCTGCTCTTCGGCCTTTGCAGCCGTCAGCACGATCTTGCCGGCAGCAGCGCCGGGCCCAGCGGGCAGCGCCTTGGCCAGACGACGACCGTCCTTGATGGCCTTGGCCTTGTCGTCCGGATTGAAGATCGGGCGCAGCAGCTGGGTCACGGCCTCGGGGTCGATGCGCAGCACGGCGGTCTTCTGGTCGATCACGCCCTCGTCGACCATGTCGATGGCGATGCGCAGTGCGGCAAAGCCGGTGCGCTTGCCGTTGCGGGTCTGCAGCATCCACAGCTTGTTGCGCTGGACGGTGAACTCGATGTCCTGCATGTCCTTGTAGTGCGCTTCGAGCTTCTTGTAGATGCGCTCGAGGTCGCCGAACGCGGCAGGCATCGCCTCGGCCATCGACAGCGGGCCTTCTTCGCCCGGGCGCTTGGACACGGGCTGCGGCGTACGAATGCCGGCCACGACGTCTTCGCCCTGGGCGTTGATCAGGAACTCGCCGTAGAAGCGGTGCTCGCCCGACGCCGGGTCGCGGGTAAAGGCCACGCCGGTCGCGCAGTCGTCGCCCAGGTTGCCGAACACCATCGCCTGGACGTTGCAGGCGGTGCCCCACTCGTTGGGGATGTTGTACATGGCGCGATACGCCTTGGCGCGATCGTTGCCCCAGCTCTTGAACACGGCGCCGACGGCGGCGAACAGCTGCTCACGCGGATCGTCGGGGAACGCGCGGCCCATGCGGCTGACGAAGAACGCCTTGAACTCGGCGACCACTTCCTTCAGGTCGGCGGCCGACAGGTCGATGTCCTGCTTGACGCCGCGAGCGTGCTTCTTGGCCTCGAGGATCAGCTCGAAGTTGTTGTGCGACCCTTCCTTGCCGATGCCGAACACGACGTCCGAGAACATCGCGACGAAGCGGCGGTAGGCGTCGTACACGAAGCGCTCGTTGCCGGTGCTGGCGATCAGGCCCTTGGCCGTCGTGTCGTTCAGGCCCAGGTTCAGGATGGTGTCCATCATGCCCGGCATCGAGGCGCGGGCGCCCGAACGCACCGAGACGAGCAGCGGGTTGCCGGGATCGCCGAACCTGGCGCCCATGACCGCCTCAACCTTGCGCAGGTTCTCGAAGACTTCGGCCTCGAGGGCCGCGGGAAACTTCTCGCCCGCCTCGTAGAACTCCGTGCACACGTCGGTCGTGATCGTGAAGCCGGCGGGAACGGGGATGCCGAGTCGGCTCATTTCGGCCAGGTTGGCACCCTTGCCGCCCAGCAGGTTCTTCATGGCGGATTCGCCGTCGGCCACACCATCACCAAAGAAATACACGCGCTTGGTCATCAACGTTCCTCCGTGCGCCGCGGGGGCGGGGCAATCGGCGCGGCTAGGTAGCAAGTTCGGGTGGGATGCACAAGCGCACACGCGCTCAGAACCACGCATACCCGAAGATGTCGTAGTACCCACGGGCGATGTCGAGCCACTGCGCGGTGTCGTCCGTCAGGTACTTGGCCCACTCGTCACCGGGCTTGGCAGCGTACTGGTCGGCGCGCTTCTGGGCGTCCTTGACCATCGTATAGCCGGGGCTGAACAGACCGGCGGTCGCCAGCTTGACCGAGTGATAGGTCCGCATGTTCGTGGGGTTCACAAACGTCGCGATGTCGGCCCCCGGAATCGGCGTAAAGGCCTCGCCGTGCCCTTCGAGCCAGATCTTCATCGAGTCGTTGAAGGTCTGGTCCAGCAGCGCATTCAGCCACGCCATGCCGTAGAACATCGCGTCGCTGCGCAGCATGAACGTGTCTTGCAGCGCCACCGCCGGCAGTCCCACCTGCGCCGCCGCCTCGGCCCCGAACAGCTTGCGCAGCTGCAGCTTGCCATCCGTACCCCGCACGGCGCCCAGCATGTCCTCGCGCCCCGCTGCCACGGCACCCAGCAGGCCATTGAGTTCCTTGCCGAAATACAGCGAGATCGGAAGGATGTAGTTGTTCACCGACTGCGACGAGTCCACGCCCACGAAGTAGGTCGACGGGTCGGTCAACATCAGGATCGCGCCCAGCTTGTCGTAATAGGCGCCGATGTGCCGCAGGCGGTCGTAGTAGTAGTAGCCCGTGGCCTCGTCGAATTCCGTGTACGCAAAGCGCCCGATGCCCAGCGGCACGTTCACATCCACGCACGCGTCGGTGCACCCCACCGGCGTCGGGCAGACCGGCAGATCGGTGGCGGTGGTGGCCTGCCAGAAGGTGTTGGTGTCGGTGTCCAGGCAGTAGCCGCCCGGCTCTGGGGTACCGATGACCTGCGCCAGCCGTTCGAGACCCGTGCGGACCGACTCCGTCGCGACGAGACCGCCCTGCGCCGCCTGCTCCCACGGGACGTCTTCGATGCCGTAGTAGGCCGCGTCGGTCGTGCGCAGATAGTCCCACAGTTCTCCGGGCTTGCCGTAGTCGTACGGGCTCTGGTCGAACACCCAGTTCTGGTATTGCAGCACGATGGGCATGAAGTAGCGGTCCCAGACGCGGCCGATATAGCCCTCGGTCGTAAAGTCGACGCGGTCGCGGCGAAACGCGTTCAGGATGTAGTGGTCGCGGTACTTCTGCAGGCCCGCATCGACGATCTCGTAGGCGTCGGCGCCGCGGTCGAAGACGTTGCAGGTGGGCGTGCCCGCGACGTATTCGTCCGAGCAGAAGCGATACGGCACCTCGACGTGCACCTTGGCGCGCCCCTTGCCGGGCTTCGAACCCTCCGCCGTCATGTCGGCGATGACCTCGCTGTACGGAATCAGCTTGCGTTGCCCGATCTTGTCCACGCCACCG
>JBMOIG010000058.1:0-27662 GCA_049317445.1 Myxococcota bacterium
TCACGCCTTCGTGGGCGGCGATCTGGAACACGCTGTCGGCCGACGTGTAGACGATGGGCTTGCCTGTGCGGACGTGCTCTGCCCCCAGCTGGTCGAGGATCACGGTACCGCTGGAGACCAGGTTGCCCAGGATCTCGTAGCCCGAAAGTCGCTTGAACTCCTTGATGATCTCAGGCGGAAAGCCGTCGGGATAGGTGGCGAAAGGCTCTGTGGTCCGCACACCCATCATCTCCCAGTGGCCCGTCGGGGTGTCCTTGCCGTTCGACAGCTCGGCCATTCGGACCAGAAACGCGCCCGGCAGGTCGGCGGGGGGAACCCCGGGCATGTCGGCCAGATTGCCCAGACCCAACTGCTGGAAATTCGGCAGGTTCAGGGGCCCCACCGCGTGCGCCAGGTTTGACAGCGTGTTCACGGTGGGCGGGTCACCAAAGTCAGCCACGTCGGGCAACGCGCCAATGCCGGCGCCGTCGAGCACGAGGATGCAGGCCTTGGTGAAGGGGCGGGAGGCGGAAGAGGGCGAGGTCATGGGCTCCTGTACGGCGGAAATCGAACGCCGCAGCAGGATAGGAGGGGCGAGCGGGGTGCGCAAGGAAGCGCGACGACCGCTACTCCTTGACCTCGAGCGTCACGAGCTTGGGATCGGCCAACACGTCGGCCTTGGCGAACGGCATTGCGCGGAACTTGGCCTGCTCGAACAGCTTGGTCTGGTCGGCGTAGAACGGGCTGGCGGGGTCGGCCGACTGCGAGTAGGTCAGCAGCGCCTCGGCGTGCGGGCCCGCGTCCGTGAACTCGACCACCATCACGAAGCTGGAGCCGTAGTTCAGCGGATAGCCGTCGGCAGTCAAGCTGCTGGGCGACAGCGCCTTGGCCGGTGCGGGGTCGAGATACAACGTGTCATTGCGGGTGGTTGCGCCAATGACGTGGAACGCCCCTTCGGAGTGAAAGCCGCCGTGGATCGGCACGCGCGTGGTGCCGTGCAGCGTGAACTGCACATCGCCCAGCTTGGCATCCAGCGGCCGCTTGGCCTGGGTCAGCCGATACGAGGCGGTCGCCAGCGCCACCAGCACGGGGTCGTCGCCCTGCGCAGGCGCATCGGCCAGATCGCGAGGCGTGGCAAGGGGCTCCTTGGCATCGAACGGCACCTTCCAAGACACCGGCAGCGCGAACAGCCACTCGCGGAACAGCACGGCGCCCTGACTGTCGGCGTTCCAGCGCTTGTCCCATTTGGTCAGCACCGCGCAGGCGGGAGCGATGTCAACCTCGGTCGGATTGACGTTGGCGCAAGCCCCCTTGCCGTCGTCCACGCAGGGCTTGCCGTCCGGCTTCAGCCGCAGCTGCACCTTGCCCGCACCTGTGCAGCGACCGACGACCTGCGCGGCCAGGTGCTCGCCGGTCCAGGTGCGGTTGGAGAAGATCATGTCGCGCAGCTCGGTGAAGGTGAACTTGCCGTCCTCACCCGCGGGCGCCGTGGCACCCTGACCCATCATCGCCTCGAAATTCCAGCGAGTCCGCAGCGAGCGCTCGGTCTTCTCGAGACCGTACAGCGGGCCGAATCCTTCCAGCAATTGCGCGGGGTTGGTGATCCAGTGCGAGTCGTTGGCGTTCAACGTGAAGTCATCGCGGCGCAAGTGCGGCGTCTCGGCATAGGGCACGAGCCCGGGCTCACGAGAGCCCGGCTTGACGATCCACTGATGCGTCGGCTTGTTCGCATCCAGGAACACCACGCCCAGCTGCCACGCCACGGTCGTCAGCAGGTCGCCGTCCTTGAGGGCCTGCGCGTGGTCGGCCATCGCCTGCGCCGGCAGGTTCGGCGTGCTGTTCGACTCGCTGTAGTACGCGTGACCCTGGTCGTCGACCGCTGTCGTGTTGGTCCACGGGTTGCCCTGCACGTCGCGCAGCACGGCCTCCACCCCGTCGATATCCTTGGCAAATGCGAGCGCAAGGAAGTGGTCGTACAGCTTCTGGTTGTTCTCGTTGCCGTCGCGGATCGCGTAGGCGTTGACCGTAGTCCACTCCGCCAGCGCCGGAATCACGACCAGCGGCCCGAACTCGGTGCGGTAGAACGTGCGGGTCTGGGTCGTCAGCTTGCCGTCGGTGCCCAGGACCTCGATCGACTCCTGCCGCGACGTGATCGGCTTGGGAACTCCGTTGTCCAGGTACTGCATGGGGTTACCGGCCACCAGCGTCAGCTTGTAGGCGGTCATCTTGCGCGACGCCGACACCGTGGCCGTGTAGGCGACGTGCTGGTTGTGGCCGATCAGGATGCCGGGCACGCCGTACAGGGCGGCACCCGCGACGTCGAGCTTGCCGGGAACGGTCAGCTGGGCTTCCCACAGCCGCAGCTCGCCCGACCACGGGAAGTGCGGGTTGGCAATCAGCATGCCCTTGCCCGTCGCGGACTTGTCCTTGCCCACCGCCCAGCCGTTGCTGGCCGCGGCGTGGTCCAGGTCGTTGGGCGTCGCAAGCGCCGAGCGAACCGCATCCCGCAGCTGCGACAGCCCCCGGTCAAGCGGCCGCAGCGCGTCCAGCCCCGGCAGCTCAGCGCTGGCAACGTCGGTGGGCGGGATCGTGCTGGCCAGATAAGCTTTGAGGTTGCGCGCACTTGCGTACTTGGCCAAGTCGTGGCCGTAGGCGATCAGGTCCAGCGCCGTGATCGACTTGACCCACGCGGCGTTGCGGCACGGCTCTGGCAGACCGGCGGGGCCGACTTCGGTCAGGCGGCGGTTGTAACCCGCCACCCAGCCATCGACCATCGTGCGGGCGTCGGCCGAGAGGTTCGGGTAGGTCTCCTCCGCATTCTTCACGACCCGCATGGCCTTGTAGGCGAAGTCACTCTGGATGTGGGCGTTCTGCTCGCCAGCGCCGAAGTACTTCGACCGCTCGCTGCGCACCTTGACGATCTGGTCGGCCAGCACGCAGATGTTGTCGCGGGCAAAGGCATAGCCCTGACCGTAGAACACACCCCCCAGGTCCTTGGACTCGATGTGCGGCACGCCGTAGGTGTCCCAGCGAATCGTGGCCTGGTACTTCGGAGGGGTGACCGTCTCCTCGTCACCGCCGCCGCAGGCCAGCGGCAGCACGGCGAGCAGGACCACAACAGCCGGCAGGCAAAGACGAAAAGAGTGACGAGCGTATCGCGGGGCCATGGGTGCCTCGTGCAGTTCGGGTTGTCATTGCGGGGGGAGGGCGGAGTGTAGCTGGGTGCGCCCGGGATGGGAACGGGGCCGCTTGGGCTGTGACGCGTCGTGACCAAGCGCTTGGCAGCCGGTTTCGGTCTCGAGACGCCTCGCTGAGACTGGTCCCGAGACAGGGCAGCCCCCGCCCGAGGAGACGCAACTCCTTGAACCTCTTGACCGGGTCCCGTGGCATGGATCGTGCTTTCGACCCAGCAAACCCCTTTGCGGATGGCCTCGCAGGAGTTATACTATGGGTATGAAGACGGCCATCTCTTTGCCTGACGACCTGTTCAAGCGCGCCGAAGTCGCCGCGGCCGACCTGCACGTGAGCCGAAGCGAGCTGTACCGCCGCGCGCTGCAGATCTTCCTGGACCACCAGCCGCCGGTGCCGCTGACGGAACAGCTCGACCGCTTCTTCGAGGCCCACGCGCAGGTCAATGCCCTCGACCCGGGCTGGGCAGAGGCGCAAGCCGACGTCGCCGCGCGTGACCCATGGTGATGCGGCAGGGCGAGGTGTGGTGGGTCGACTTCGGGGTGCCGCGAGGCTCCGCACCTGCGCTGCGACGTCCCTCGGTCGTGCTGCAAAGCGACGCCTTCAATGCAAGCCGGATCGCCACCGTTGTCGTCGCCGCCGTCACGCGCAACGTGGTGTTCGCAGGTGCGCCGGGCAACGTGCTGCTGCCGGCAGGATGCGGGGGTGTGCCTGAGCGGTGTGTCGTGAACGTCTCGCAAATCGCGACCGTGGACAAGGCGGCGCTGGTCGCGAGGATCGGTTCGCTGCCTGCCGACAAGTGCACATCGATCGAAGAAGGCGTTCGTTTGGTCCTTGGGCGTTGAGGGGACGTCATGTCGAATTTCTCCACATGTCGCAACAGACAACACCCCCGCGCCGAGCCCTGCACGGCCCGCTTCCACAACCCTTGATTCTGGCTACACTCCTCTGCGGATCGAACCCCCGGCTGCGCTGGCACGCGTCTTGCTGTACAAAGGGATGCACCCACGTCTGGAGGCCCCAATGCTCACCCTGCTCCGCCCCTCGAAGCTGACCGTCGCCCTTGGCTGCCTGTGCGCCGCCGCCCTCCTGTCGCTGACCGGTTGCGACACCGCTTCGTCCGGCTCTGCCGACGCGCCGGACGCCGACGCCGCCGACAGCATCGCGGGGGACGCCATCGCCCCTGCCGAGAGCGAGTACTTGGCATCCGACAAGGCGCGGCTGACCGCTGCCGACGCGCCACCGGCCGACGTGCTGGCCGTGGCGCAGGCCAACACCTCGTTTGGTTTGGATCTTTACGGGGTCCTGGCCAAGCAGCCGGGCAACCTGCTGTACTCGCCCTACTCGATCTCGCTTGCCCTTGCGATGGTGTGGGGCGGCGCTGTGGGGCAGACCGCCGACCAGATTGCCGACACGTTCCACTGGGCGCTGCCGCAAGCGCAGGTGCACCCGGCGCTGAACACGCTGGACCTGACGCTCGAGTCGCGCGCTGAGGGCAAGCAGGGCTCGGACGGTGGCAAGTTCCGCCTGAAGATCGCCAATGCCTTGTGGGGACAGAAGAACTACCCGTTCCTGCCCGCGTTCCTCGACCTGCTGGCGCTGAACTACGGGGCCGGGATGCACGTGGTCGACTTCATCGCCGCCACCGAGGCCGCGCGGCTGACCATCAACGCGTGGGTCGAGGAGAAGACCGAGGGCAAGATCAAGAACCTGATCCCGGAAGGCGCGGTCACGTCGGACACCAAGCTGGTGCTGACCAACGCCATCTACTTCAACGCCGCGTGGGCCACGCCGTTCGAGGTCAAGTCGACGCAACCAGGCGACTTCACGCGGCTTGATGGTTCGAAGGTGACCGCCCAGCGGATGAACGGCTCAGCCGAGATGCTGTATGGCAAGGGCCAAGGCTGGCAGGCCGTCGCGATCCCGTACGACGGACAACAGCTGGACATGGTGTTGGTGGTGCCCGATGCGGGGCAGTTCGCTGCATTCGAGGCAGGGCTGAGCGAGGCATCGTTGGCGCAAGTGGTTGAGAGCCTGGGCAACACCGAGGTGATCCTGACGCTGCCGAAGTTCGAGTTCACCTCGACCTCAGGACTCGCCAATGCGTTGAAAGAACTAGGGATGCCGGCTGCTTTCGACGCGGCGCAGGCGGACTTCTCGGGCATCGCAGACCCCAACTCGCTGTACATCGCGGACGTGCTGCACAAGGCCTTCATCAAGGTCAACGAAGCGGGTACCGAAGCGGCGGCAGCCACGGCGGTGATCTTCAACGACACGGCTGCGGTCCCGGATCCTCCGATGTTGGTCGTCGATCGGCCGTTCCTGTTCATGATCCGCGACCGCGCCACCCAGACCGTGCTGTTCATCGGCCGGGTGGTGGATCCGACCGCGAACTAGCTTGCACTGCCTCGCTTTCGCCCCCAGAAACCGGACCACCTGAGGAACCCCATGCGCATCCTGCGTTTCCTGCTCGCTGCTTCGCTGGCCGCGGCGCTTCCCATGGCAACCGCGTGCGGCTCCGACTCGGGCAATGCCGGCACCCCCGCCGATACCGCCGATGGCGCCGCGGATACGACCGAACCCTTCGACACTACAGCGGATGTAACGGCCGATACCGTGCAGCCGACGGGACCGATCCTCGACCACCCCGGCGCGCAGAGCCATTTGTGTGTGCTGGACAAGAAGGACGCCGTGCCGTTTCTGGGCATGTCGGCGGGCGGCACCGTTGCGGCGGGGGCCGACGGCTTTCTGGTCACACAGTGCCGGCAGAGCGGATTCGGCGGCGACGGCGCCGAGGGGGGCGTCTTCGGCCACTGGGCCGGCGTGACGGGCAAGACCTCAGAACCCTTTGCGATCGGCGCCTCAGACGGGGGCTACGACAGCGACTGCCAGTCGGCCAGCACCGGCGACACGGTGACCGTGGTGTGGGCGCGCGCGCTTGGGGGCGGCGGGTCGCAGGTCCATGCCGCGCGGGTCAATGCGACGGGTCAAGTGGTGCTCGGGCCGCTGGCGGTGCCGGGCGTGGCGGATCCGAACGGTCCCCGGGTGTACCAGCTGATTGCGAAAGGCGAACAGGCGCTGCTGCTGTGGGGAACCAACGACAAGGTGAAGGCGACGCTGCTGGGCGCCGACCTCAAGCCCGTGGGGATGTCGTCGGACCTGCCGCCTGCCTGGTCCTACAACCTGCGGGGAGCCAAGACCGCGACGGGCTTTCTGGTCGCGTGGGACCAGTCGAGCGATCTGGGTTGGACCGAAGTCTGGGCCGTGGCGACTGACAACAGCGGCAAGCCGGTGGGCGGCGCTTGGCGGATCTCGACAACAGCGACGGCCAAGCTCTCGACTTCGCTGGGAGATCTGGTGCCTCTGGGCGAGGGGTTTCTGACCGCCCTGACGGTGCGCACCACCCTGCCGGGCACGGGCGGCGGTTTTGGCGAGGGCAGCTCGGCGTCGGTGACGGCGCTGCAACGCCTCGGCACGGATGGCAAGCCCGTGGGGGTGCCGCGCGAGGTGCAGACCGCGGTGGCGGACTTCGAGCACATCGACCCGGCGCTGGAAGTCGTGGGCGACGATGTGGTGCTGACGTGGGCGTTTGGCACGGTGATCTACATCTGCGGCGGCTGCATCGGTGACCACGACTTGCGGTTCGTGCGGCTGCACGGCGCGGACCTGTCGACCGCCAGCAACGTGCTCGAGCTGCCGCGCACAGGCATCAACGGGCTGAAGCGACCCGAGCTCGCGGCGCAGAGTGACCGGCTGGCGGTGACTTATGACATCGACTTTCACGCCATGACGAAGTCGGGTGCTGCGCTGCTGACCTGCGGGGCCAAGTAGCAGCGACCCGACCTGACGCGACGCCGCGACCGAGATCGGCGAGGACTATCCCATGCAACCTGCTCCGGTCCTGGTTTCGCTGCTTGCGGCTTGCGCCGTTCTCTCGCTGGCCCCCGTGCCCTGCAACGCCGCTGGCCCTCGTAGCGACGAGTCGCTGTCCGGGGTCCGCGAGCTGTCGCGAAACGTGCACGACGCCCGCGCCGATGTACGGGTGACGCTGCCTGCGGTGCTGGTCGCGCAGATCCGCAAACAGGGCGGGGGATTGAACGAGGTGTGGGTCGAGCAGGTGCAGCGCCTGTGGCTGGCCCGCATCGGCGCGCGGGCGGACGCCCCCTGTGACGACCCGAGTGAGCCGTCAGCGTGCCCCGCCCCGTTGCCCGCGCAGGTGCGGACGGTGGTGCTGTGGGCACAGGCGCCGCGAGCGATGCCGGCCCGCGGGATCCACCGCGGCGAATTCCGCCCGCTGAATCAGCTGTTGACGCCCGTCCTGCCGGTGCCTCGCCGTCCGTGGGAGGGGCCGGTCCCGGCCTCGCCCGCGTCGGGAACCTTGGTGCCGCAACCGCCTTCGGAGGAGGGCGGCGGGGGTCTGGCCGGCAAACACGTCTACCTGAGTCCCGGCCATGGCTTCACCTGGAATCAGACGCTCGATCGGTGGGCGACCCAGCGCGGCAACACCCACGATCTGGTGGAGGATCTGCTGAATGCCGAGGCGGCGCTGCACTACCTGACCCCGATACTGGAGAACGCCGGCGCGCGGGTCGTGACGATGCGTGAGCGCGATCTGCAGTCGGCGATGGCAGTGGTCGACGACGGCGACGGCAAGGGTGCCAACGGCGCCGGGTACGACGAGACCGGCAGCGCGGCCTTCCAGCAGGGGACCAACCCCGGTTTCGGCAACGGCAAGGCTCCCTATGCGAACGACGCAAACCCGTTTGCTTTGGCCAGCTACCGCGCGGTTCCTGCGGTGGCGGGACAGGCAACCGCCACCGCCCGCTACCTGCCACAAGTGCCCGTCACCGGTCGATACGCCGTCTATCTGGGCTACACCGCCGGGGCCAACCGCGTCCCGGATGCCCACGTCGAGGTCCGCCATCTGGGAGGCGTGACCCACCTGCGGATCGACCAGACCCGCCACGGCCAGACTTGGGTGTATCTGGGCCACTTCGCCTTCGCGGCCGGCGTCAGCGAGGCCAAGGGCGCGGTCCTGCTGCACAACGACACGCAAGCGGGTCTGGCGAACCGCTATCTGATCGCTGACGTCGTGCGCTTGGGCGGCGGTGTCGGCGACATCGTCCGCGGCACAGGCAACCCTCCCGCAGCGGGCCCCACGTCCGGCCGCCCACGGTGGGAAGAAAGTTGTCGTACTTACGCACAATTCGCCGGAGCACCTACCGCCGTCTACGACAGCAACACCTCGGACGGCAACGACGACGTCACCTGCCGCAGCCGCTTGGCCGCTTGGGACCACGAGGCCGACGAGGACGCCATCTTCCTGTCCTGGCACACCAATGCCCCCAGCCCGGCGCGCGGCACCTCGACCTATGTCTACGGACCCAATGACCCAAACGGCGAGTACATCTTCACGGGCGCCAAGGGTTCGGACGCGTTTGGCAAGCTGGTGCAGAGCATCGTGGTGGCCGACATCCGCAAGCTGTGGGACCCCTCGTGGCAGGACCGTGGCCTGCTGACCGCCTGGTTCGGCGAGATCAACCCGACCCACAACCCGGAGATGCCGTCGGCGCTGATCGAAGCGGCCTTCCACTCGACGCTGGCCGACGCCAACGCCCTGCGCGAGCCGCGTTTTCGCCACCTGCTGGCGAGGTCGCTGTACAAAGCCATCGCCACCTACTTTGCCAACCGCGACAAGTTGCCGCTGCACCTGCTGCCGGAGCCGCCCCAAGCGGTGTCGCTGGTCCACACGGCGGCGGGTCAGGCGCGGCTGGCGTGGCAGCCGGGCGCGTCGGGCGGGGCGTTGGGGGACGCGGCAGCGTCGTATCTGGTGCAAACCTCCAGCGATGGTCTGGGGTTCGACGCGGGGACGGCGGTGCAGCAGACCCACCTGACCGTCACCCTGCCGACCGGCACGGTTCCGGTGTTCGCGAGGGTGGTGGCCGTCAACGCGGGCGGGCGGTCGCTGCCGTCGGCCACGGTAGGAGCGGTCGAGGGGTGCCCGGGCGGTCGGCGGGCGCTGACCGTCGCCGGTTTCACGCGCTTGGACGCGGGCATGGCGCCGTGGGACGACCTGGGCATTTTTGGTCTGGGTCTGGTGCAGCGTCTGCGTCAGGACCGCATGAACACGTTTGACTACAGCGTGTTGCAAGTGCAGGCGCTGGCGGCTGCGGGATTGAGCGTGGACTCGGCCGAGCGAGGCGCCGTTGCGGGACTGGATCTCGGCAGCTATGCCCTGCTGGACTGGGCAGCGGGAGAACAGGATGCGTCTGAGGGGCTTCTGGACGCGGCCGAGCGACTGCAGTTGACCGACTGGTTGCAGGGCGGCACGGACCGGACGCTGTGGCTGCACGGTGCCGAGGTGGCGCGAACGCTGGATGCCGAGGGCGGCGCAGGCGGCGGCGACTGGCTGGAGACGTGGTTCGGCGCGCGCTATGCCGCAGACGATGCGGACAGTTACGGCTTGCAACCGACCGGGGACGGCGGGGGAATTCAAGGAGCGTGGACATTCGACGATGGCTCCCACCAGACGTACGACGTGCAGGCGGCCGACGTGCTGGTGGCCAAAGGCGCGGGCGTGCCGGTCTTCGCGTATGCGGGCGGCGCCCAGGTTGCGGCCGTGCGCAAAGACCTGCCGGGCGGTTCCCGAACGCTGTTGATGGGCGTCCCGCTGGAGAGTGTGTGGCCCGAGACGGCGAGGTTGGATCTGGTGACCCAGTTGGTGCACGCGACGGTGGCGCAAGACCCGTGTGCGGCGATCGCCAACCCGGATCCCGAGCCGGACGCCGGGGATACCGTCCCTGAAGCGGACCAGATCGGCGACAGCGCGGTGGCAGACACGGGCGGCGACGATGCCGCGATCGCCGATGTGCAGGTGTCCGACACCCAGTTGGACGGCGCGACCGGCGACGCAGTGCAACCTACCGACATGCAAGCGGATACCGCAGACGTCGGCGCAGCCGCGCCGCCAGCAGACCCCGGGTGCGGTTGCCGTGCAGGAGGACGACCGACGCCGGTCACGCCCGGGGCTTGGAGCCTTGCGCTCCTGCTTGCGCTTTGGACCCTGCGCCACCGCAAAGCGTGACGGTCAAGCCCGCCGGGACCCCAGACCGCTGCATTGCTGCGTCAATTGAACAGCAGCGGCCAGCACTTGTTGACCGCCGCACAGTCCTTTGCCGCAGCGGCGCAAGCCAAGGCGGCTGCGTCGGGGTCCACGTCGACCTCTTGCTCACAGCTGTGCAGGCAGGTTTGCAGCGTGTCCTGCTCCGGGCACGCGGCGACCATGTCCTCACAAAACAGGTTGCAGGGTTCGGTGCCGGTCGCGGCGCCGTCCTGCCCAATTGTGTCGGGCGTCACGTCGAGGTCCAGCGGGTTCGCGTCGCCCGCAACGTCGCTGGTCGTCCCGTCCGTATCGAGGGCGCCCGACACATCGATCGGGTCGGAAATTGCCGACTCGCACGCCAGCGTCGCCACGAAAATCAATAGAAGAATCAGGTGTTTCATCGGTGATACCTCTGCAGTAACGCAAGCGCCGCACGGCCGCGACTTGCGGACGTCGCGTCAACCCTGCGGAAATCGGGTGGCCAAGAAATCGCTGCCGAAACCTTCGCCGGGTTTCAGGTGGGTTTCAAGTCCCCCGCCGCTGCGCCCGGGCGAGGTCGTGTCGATGGTCAAGCCCCCCGGCAAAGCCTAAGCTGCCCGAAGACCGAATCCGGGAGGGCGCAAATGGAATCTTACGAGATCCTGAACAGGGTCCTGATGCCATTGGACCGCGTGATGGGGGCGAGTCTGGACGCCGCACGCAAGGCCGGCGTGTACGAGCCGCTGCGGGGCAAGCTGACCGTCACGGCCAAGCGGATGCTGCGCAAATCCTTCGACCATCAGTACGAGCTGGAGGTCCTCGAGGAGGCCAACATCCCCGCGACCGGCGGCTGCCTGATCGCCCCCAACCACCGCTCGTGGTTGGACGTGCAAGTGCTGGCGGTGGCCACGCAACGCCAGCTGCACTTCGTCGCCAAGTCCGAATTCAAGCACTGGCCGATCTTGCGGCGCATGATCGATGTGTTCGACGGTCTGTACGTGCAGCGCGGCGGCGCGGGCGGTGGGCTCGACGAGATCATCCAGGCTGTGCGCGACGGCAAGGTCGTGGTGATGTTCCCCGAAGGCACGATTCCCGGCGAAGAGAGCATCCCGCGCTGGGACGTCGAACCGGACACCGGCCTGCTGCGCGGCCACTCGGGTATCGTGCGCGTGGCCATGGCGACGGGGGCTCCGATCATCCCTTGCGGGATCTCCGGGACAGGCCTCGCTTTTCCGCCCGAGGCCTATCCGCGCATGGAGCTGTTTCCTCCGCTGCCCAAGTCCGCCCCGGTCACGGTCCGCTTCGGCAAGCCCCTGCACTTCCGGGCAAATGCCGACGTGGGGCGCGAGGAGCTGGCGCGGCGCACGCATCAGGTGATGGCGCAGATCTCTGAGCTGGTCGACTTCAGCCGGGACCACGTGCCGATCCAAGTGCCGATACAGACGCGGACCAAGCCTGACACGCTGCCGCCCTATGCCTTCTCACGGTCACCGCACGGTCTGACGCGGGGCCACAAGGCTCCGCTGGGTGTGCTGGTGCTGCACGGCTTCACGTCGGACATCCACTGCGTCGATCCGCTGGTCGCACCTCTGGACGCCGCAGACCTGCCGTACCGCCTGCCGATCTTGCGAGGACACGGCACCCTGTGGCGCGACCTGAAGGACGTGACGCACCGCGACTGGTACGCCGATGGTGAAAACGCGCTGCTGGACCTGTGGCAGGAGTGCGAACAGGTCGTGGTCGTCGGTTTGTCGATGGGCGGTCTGGTGGCGCTGGAGCTTGCAGCGCGCCATCGCGACAAGGTGGCCGGGGTGGCGGTGCTGGCTCCCGCCCTGAAGTTCTCGGATCCGCTAGCTTTCCTGACACCGGCGCTGTCCAAGGTGGTGCCGTCCTGGCCGTCGCCGAACGCGTATGCCGACCAGGGCTGCCGCAAGCGGGAGGACCGCAACTACAAGCGCTTCCCCACCGCCACATTCGCGTCGCTGCTGGACTATGCGCGAGAGGTGGCGCACCTGCTGTCCTTCGTCAAGGCGCCGATGCTGGTGGTCGGGGGACGGCGAGACAAGGTGGTCGCGCCCTCAGCTCAGGCGCTGGTGCGGGAGAAAACTTCGTCCAAGGACAAGCAAATGGCGTGGTTCGACAAGAGCGGCCACGAGTTGCTGCTCGACGCCGAGGCTGCAGCGGTGGGCGAGGCGGTGATGGCGTTTGTACGGCGCATCCGCGAGCAGTGCCAAGCCCGCTGAGGTGGGCTGAGCTCGATGGGCAGAGGGCGCCCGCTTTCACACGGCCGAAGCAGACTCCGCTTCCTTGCCCATCACCAGCCGTGCGCCCAGCATCGCGGCAGGCACGAACAGCAGCAAGTCCAGCAATTCGAACCACATCGGGTGCGGAACGGCCAGCAGGTAGGCGAGGTTGGCGAGCATCAAGCCTCCGCCCAACGCCATCGCCGGCAGCGGCGTCGTCCACTTGCCAACCCAGGTCGCCAGAGCCGCCGCCAGGGCCACGGCCACGGCGTGCACCCCCAGCTCTTGCAGCAGCACGGTCGGAGGATGCAGGTTCTTGATCAGCTCAAACGCATACTGCGCCGCCAACCACGCGACCAACCCGACGACAATGGCCAGCACCTTGCGACCCATGGGCGACTCCTTGATTCTGTTCAGGAAATGCTAGGGCTTGGCGGTGAAGATCAGCCCGATAACCGTTCCCGCGTCATCCTTGCCAATGGTGACGGTGACCTGACGCTTCTCGTCGGCACTCGCGGCAACCAGCAGACCACCGTCGCCCGTCTCCATCTTGGTCTTGACGGCAAGTCCCGCCTTGGCCAGCGCCTCAGCATAGGTAGTGAACGCCTTGGCCGGTGAATCCGCCGACTTGTAGCTGAAGGTGCCCGACGTCTGGTCGCCCGACGTCGTGATGACGCTGCCGCCCTCGACCGGAGCCGCGCCCGGATACGGCGGCACCCACTGCGGCAAGCTCGGTCCACCCGCGCCCGGGGCACCCAACACCACCGTGCCGGCTGGCTGGTCTCCCTGCGCCGGAGTGTCGATCTTGACCTGATCACCCACCGCCTGAGCCTGCGCCTGCACTTCGCCGTTCTGCCCCGTGACGACCAGACTGCCGCCGCCGGGCCCGCCCTTGGCGACCAGTTTCTCGCCATTCTTGCCCGTAATGACGAGCTCTCCCTGACCGTTCTCTCCACCCGCGAACACCATCTTCGACCCGTCGCCGCCGGCGATGACGAGCTTGCCGTCCTGCATCGAGTCGATCGTCAAGGTCTCGACCTTGCCGGTCTTCTTGTCGCGTACGGTGATCTTGCCGGTCGCCGCGTCGGCATCGACCGTCTCCAAGTCCGGGTTCGCGGCGACCGCCAGACGCAGCGTGCCGTAGGCCGGATTGTCGGCGAATTCCATGGCCTTCTGTGTGGCGTACCAAGCGAACAGGCCTCCGGCGATCAGGCCAATGAAGATCAGCGTGCCGCAGCCAATCCCAACGTAGAGCAGCGTCTTGTTGGCCTTCTGCGGGGGCGGCGGAGCTTGCACTGGAGGCGGTGGCTGGAAGTACTCGTCCATGGGGTCCCCCTGCTTGGATGTGGCGGCGAATGCTAGCCGGGGGCCGGGCAGCGGTCCAGATCGGTTTGCCTGGACATTGCGTTGCACGTGCCGGGTCCGGAAGACGCCAGCTTGACCCAGACCGGGGCCGCGGGCAAGGTGGCGCCATGCCAGACAACCGCGCGCGACTGTACACGATCCTGACCGCCGTGTTCGTGACCTGTCTGCTGGTCGCCGACCTGACGGGCAGCAAATTCTTCTACGTGCCGCTGGGTCATCTTGGTTCGTGGGAGCTGCTGACACACTCCGTAGGCCAGTTCGCCTTTCCGGTCACTTTCCTGCTGACCGACCTCGTCAACGAGTTCTACGGTCGCCGCGGGGCGCGACAGCTGACCTGGACGGCGCTGGGCTGCTCTGGCCTCGCGTTTCTGCTCGTGCTGGCGGCGCGTCTGGCTCCGGTGTCCCCGCAGAGCCCCGTCCCGCAAGAGGCGTTCGAGGCCGTGTTCGGAATGTCGAATCGGCTGTATGTCGCATCGCTGCTTGCGTTTCTGGTGGGGCAGATGGCCGACATCTGGCTGTTTGGGGTGCTGAAGCGGGCGACGAGAGGTCGGATGGTCTGGCTGCGCGCGACCGGCTCTACGGTGGTGTCACAAGCCGTGGACTCCGTGCTCGTCACCTGGATCCTGCTGGCCGGTGTGCCCAACCAGACCGGTGCCCCGCCCTCGACGACGGAACTGGTGCACATTGCCGGGACCGGCTACGCCCTGAAGTTTGCGCTGGCGCTCGCCCTAACACCGCTGATCTACTTGGGTCGCTGGTGGATGCGCGAGAAGCTTGGCCTGCAACCGGCTCCTGCCGACGAGCCCCCGTCCGCTGCGCCCGTACGTTGACGCCGACTCCGCGCATCGACAGACTCCGGACTCCCAGCGTGCATCCCCACGGGTCGGCCGCAAGCTGGCCACTCAGAGGTCGTCGATGACAAGTCCGCTCCTTCGCTTTGGTTTTTCGCTCGCCCTGCTGACCGCTCCCGCCTGCGGGACCGACGCCGGTACGACCACGACGCCGACCGACACCACCGCGGCCGATCCGGCGGACTCCGCCACGGACTCCGACACAGCGGGAACCGACGACACCGCCGCGCAGGACACGGTGCCCGACGGCCCCAAGCCAGCCGTTTGCGAAGCCAGCAAAGTCCCTTGCATCGACGAGCAGATCGCCCTGCTGCCGCTGTTCGGCAAGGCCAGCACGCGTCAGATCCAGAACCAGATCGACGGCGACGGCTTCGTCAGCTCGGTCGATGCGGCGGGGGGCGGCATGAACCCGTCGGAAGCCTTCGTCTACGCTCGCTTCACCGACAAGGGGCTGGAGAAGGTGGCCATCGGCGACGAAGCGGCGTTCACCTCTCTGAACTGGGACATCGCGTTTCGCCGATACGTGATCCGGCTCAACAGCGGCGTCGCGGGACCGGGGTGCGTGTACGGTGCGCAGCTTGCCAAGGACACGGCCTTCCAGACCGTCGCCAGCGTCCCCGCCGATGCCGAATTCGAGCCTGAGGCCTACTTCACGAACAAGTGCACGCTGGTGCCCGACGGATCGGGCCTCGAGGCGCCTGACACGGTGACGGCCGGCTTCTGGAAGTACTCGAATTGCGTACAGATGACCGACTTCGTATACCTGATCCAGCGCGGCGATGGTCGGGTCGTCAAGGCGACGGTGACGGACTACTACGCGCCGGAAGCCCAAGCGACCTGCAACACGACTGGCAAGGTGCCGATGGGCACACCCGGCGGACAAATGCGGATCCGCTGGGCTTTCCTGCAGCCCTGAGCCCGAGGTTCTCCATGACCGCTCCCAACGCGATGACCCGCCGCCTGGCCCAGCTGTCATTTCTGCCCGAAGCCGTGCGGATGCGCGTCGTGTCACAGATCCTCGGGCGGTACGTGCCCTACGTCGGTCACAGCGGGCTGCTGTACGAGGAGCTGACGCCTGAGCGCGTCGTCGTGTCGATCCGCAACCGCCGCCCGACCCGCAACCACATCGGCAACGTGCACGCGGCGGCCATGGCGCTGCTGGCGGAGACTGCGACCGGCTTTGTGGTGGCCATGAACCTGCCGGACGACCGGCTGCCCCTGATCAAGTCGTTCTCCGTCGACTTCCGCAAGCGTACCAAGGGCGACATGCGCGCGGTCGCTACGCTCTCGGCGGAGCAAATCGCCCATATTCAGGCGACGCCCAAGGGCGAGCTGGCAGTGCCGGTGACCGTAACCGACGCAACCGGCGGCGAGCCCATCCAGTGCACGATGCTGTGGGCGTGGATCCCCAAGAAGCCCAAGGCGTAACCGAAGTTCAGCGCGCCCGGACCCCACGCCGCCGCGGCGCGCGCGTGCGCGACCCTCCGCCGTGTCGCGCCGCTGAACGGGTGCCTCCGGCAGCTCGCAACCGCGACGTCTGCGAGACCGGCGAGACGACGGAAGTGCAAGCGGGCACCCGTTTTTTTGACGCTCGCCCCCCCCCAGCGTAAAGACTAGAGTTTGTGGCGAAAGCCCTTCGCTTGTCGCACCAAGTTGCGGACAGACGGACGGCGCAGGCCAAGCGGTGGCTCGATGTCTTTGGTGTTGCGGAACCGTCGAACCCGGCTGCGGTGGGTCCTCGCGTGGATGGCCTCGCTGGCGACGTTCGGCATCGCGACCGCCCATGCCGCCGACGTCGACGGCGACGGACTGGACGATGCCTGGGAAAAGAACTGGTTCGGCAATCTGACCGCCAAGGCCTCGGCCGACCCCGACGCCGACGGCTTGACGAACGGCCAGGAGCAGGATGTCGGCACCAACCCGACGCTGGCCGACACCGACGGCGACGGTCTGAAGGACGGCGCCGAGCTGGCCCCGGCCAACCCGTTCTTCCAAAGCGATCCCAACAAGTTCGACACGGACGGCGACTTCCTGCCCGATGGCGTCGAGGTCAACCAGACCCACACCTCTCCCACGCTGAAGGACACCGACGGCGACGGACTGCCCGACAACGTCGAGGTCCTCGTCACCAAGACCGACCCGCTACTCGCGGACACCGACGGCGGCTTCTCGAGCGACGGCGCTGAGGTGTTGGTCGACGGCACCAACCCCAACGATCCCAAGGACGACGTCCAGGATACCGACGGCGACGGGTTGTCCGACTGGGCAGAAGGCACGCTGTGGAACACCGACCCGCTGGTCGCCGACACGGACGGTGACGGCCTGACGGATGGCCCTGAAGTCCTTGAACACAAGACCAATCCGCTCGACCCCGACAGTGATGCCGACGGCCTGAACGACGGCGACGAGGTCAACGTCTGGCAAACCAAGCCTCTGGTGACCGACACGGACGGCGACGGGTTGCAGGACGGCGACGAGGTCCTTTTCCACAAGACCGACCCGAAGCGGAAGGACACCGACTGGGACAGCCTGTCCGATGGCGACGAGGTCAATCTGCACAAGACCAACCCGCTTCTGGCCGACAGCGACGGCGGCGGCGTACTGGATCCTGTCGAGATCTTTGACGGATCCGATCCCAACCTAGCCGCGGACGACGCCGGACGCGACCCGGACGGCGATGGGCTGTCGACGACCTATGAGCAGCTGGTCAGTGCCACCGAGCCCATGGACCCCGACTCCGACGGCGACGGACTGGCGGATGGGCAAGAGGCCTTTCCGCTGCTGGACCATCTGGTGACGGTCCCGACCGATGCAGACAGCGACGACGACGGCGTGCTCGACGGAGCAGAGGGCGGTGTCAGCCCCGACGGCGACCCTGGCAATGTGCAGGGAGGAACCTCGCCGCTGCGCTTCGACACCGATCTGGACGGCTTGGGCGACGGGCTGGAACGCGGTCTTGCGGCACCGCAGAAGAGCGCCAAATCTCCCGGAGCGACCGCGGGCGGCCTGTTCGTCGCCGACACGGATCCGACCTCGGTGACCAACGGCCTGATGGGCGACACGGACGGCGATGGGTTGTCCGACGGGGTGGAGGACGCCGACCACGACGGCAAGTGGGACAAGGCCCAAGGCGAGACCGACCCCGCGGTGTACGACACGGACGGCGACGGCATGGACGACGGGTGGGAGGTCGCCTACAGCGGACCGGTGGGCGAGGGGCCCCCGCTGCTGCCGCTGGACCCGACCGACGCCCAAAAGGACAACGATGGCGACGGCCTGACCAACCTGGCCGAATACAAGGTGCAGAAGCACGACGCAAGCGGCCAGCTGGTGTCCAATCGCACCAATCCGCGCGCCACGGACTCTGACAAGGACGGCCTGCAGGACCTGTTCGAGGTCAAGAGCAACTGTGGCGGACCGGACCCGATGTTCCCTGGCACGGACCCGAACGACCCCAACACCGACAAGGACGGCATCCCGGACGGCGTGGAGGACGCCAACAAGAACGGCAAGGCCGACGCCGGCGAAGCGAACGCGTGCAAGGTCGACACCGACGGCGACACCCTGCCCGACGGCGTCGAAGATGCCGACCACGACGGCGTGTTGGACCCCGGCGAGACCGACCCGGCGCTTGCCGACACTGACGGCGACGAGCTGAATGATAGCGTCGAGCTGAACTTCTTCGGCACCAACCCCCGCTCGGTCGATACCGACGGCGACGACCTGCCCGACGGGCTCGAGGTCGGTCAAGTCGGCGATGCGGACCCCAACTCCGTCACCAACCCGCTGAGCGAGGACACCGACGGCGACGGTGTGGGCGACGCGAGCGAAGACGCTGACGCTGACGGCCAATTCGACGCTGGCGAGACCAATCCGACCATGCCGGACACCGATGGGGACGGTCTGGGTGACGGTCTGGAGCAGGGGAAGGCCGGCGATGCCGACCCCGGAAGTCAGACCGACCCGACGAACAAGGACAGCGACAGCGACGGTCTGGCCGATGGAATGGAGGACAAGGACCTCGACGGTCAAGTCGACCCGACCGAGACCGACCCCAACGCCGCCGACACTGACAAGGGCGGCACTTCAGACGGCGACGAAGTCCTGTACGACCTGACCAACCCCCTGAATCCCTTGGACGATGGCATGGCCGACCCGGACGGCGACGGGCTGCTGTCCAAGGTCGAGAAGAAGATCGGCACCGACTTCACCAACCCCGACACCGATGGCGACACGATCTCCGACGGCGACGAGGCGACCGGTGGCGTGGCGGTGGACACGGACAAGGATGGGAAGGCCGACGCCTTTGACCTCGACTCGGACGGCGACGGGCTATCCGACGCGCAGGAGGCCGGCGATACCGCCTGGCAGACGCCCCCTGTAGACAGCGACGGCGACGGGACTCCTGACTTCCGCGATCTGGACTCGGACGACGATGCCCTGCCCGACACCGACGAGCCCAAGTGGGGCACCGATCCCACGGACCCCGACACCGACGACGACGGCCTGAAAGACGGCGCCGACATTGCCGCGGGTGGCATCCCCACCGATGCGGATACCGACGACGACGGCGTCATCGACAGTGCTGAGGCCGGACTCGCCGACGTGGATGGGGACCAGCTGGCCGCGATTCGCGACGTCGACAGCGACAACGACGGCATTTTCGATGGTACAGAGCGCGGAGTCACCCAACCGCTTGCAGATACAGATCTTTCCGCGGGTGCCTTCCGCGCCGACTCGGACGCGACCACCACGACCGACCCACAGCTCGCCGACAGCGACGGCGATGGCCTGCGCGACGGCGCAGAGGACTTCGACCACGACGGCGCGCTGGACATCGGCGAGTCGGACGCCGCGGACCTTGCCTCGACCGCCAGTCCCACCGACAGCGACGGCGACGGCCTGCCCGATGCGGAGGAGACCACGCTCGGGTCAGACCCGCAGGACGCCGACAGCGACGACGACGGTGTGTTGGATCTGCAAGAGTGGAACTTCTCTCACGATCTTGATCAGGATGGACTGCCAAACGTCCTGGATGCCGACAGCGACGGCGACTTCCTGCCTGACGGCCTGGAGCGCGGCGTGGTCGTACCCCCAGCGGCGACCGACGTCTCCCGCGGCCGGTTTGCGCCCGACTTGGACCCCAGCCACGCGACCCACATGCTGCTGCGCGACAGCGACGGCGACGGCGTCCGCGACGGTCGAGAGGACGACAACGGCAACGGGCGGATCGATGCCGGTGAGGGAGATCCGCTGGACCCCGCTTCGCAGGCGGTGGGTCCCGACACCGATGGCGACGACCTGAGCGACGCCGAAGAGGCCCGCTGCGGCTCCCTCCCCGATGACGCCGACAGCGACGACGACGGCCTGCCCGACGGCGCGGAGCCGAACCCCTGCTGGGACGAGGACAACGACGGCCTGCCGGGGGCCCTGGACGGCGATGCCGACAACGACGGCTTGGCCGACGCAACTGAGGTCGGTCTGGCCGCCGCCGGCACCGATACCGACCTGACGCGCAAAGCGTTCTTTCCCGACGACGACCCGACCACGACGACGTTCGTGCTCGCCCGGGATAGCGACGGTGATGGCACACGCGACGGCGCCGAAGACGTCGACCACGACGGCATCTTCGAGACCGGTGAACGCGACCCACGCAATCCCGGCGATGCAGGTGTGACGCTGAAGGATCAGGACCAGGATGGCTCCCCCGATCTGGAGGAGAGCAAGCTGGGAACCTCGCCGCAGGACGAGGACTCCGACGACGACGGCCTTCGCGACGGCGACGAACCCAATCTGGGTCTGGACGATGACGGCGACGGCCTACGGACCGGCCGGGACGCAGACTCGGACAACGACGGACTGTGCGACGGCACCGAAGCCGGCGTGGTGACTCCGCCGCAAGGCACGTCCAAGAGCGGCCCGTTCGTTGCCGACCAAGACCCGACGACCACGACCTGGCTGCTGGTCGCCGACACGGACCACGGCGGGGTGAGCGACGGCGACGAGGACTCGAACCACGACGGCGCCATGGCCGCAGATGAGACCGACCCGCTGAACCCCGCGGACGACTTCAACAAGCCGATGCCGGGCGAGGACAGCGGACCGGACGCCGACACCGCAGACACGGCTGAGCCGCTGGTCGATGGCCGCATCCAAGGCTCGCTGGTCACCGGCTGTTCCGCGGCAACGGGTGGTCCTGCCGACGCAGCAAGGCCGGGGCTTTGGCTGCTGTTGCCGTTGCTGGCCCTGCTGGCCGCCCGGCGGCGTCGCCAAGGTCATCCTTGGCTCGTGTGGGCTCTGGTGCTGCTTCCCCTGCTTCCCGCGACCGAAGCGCGCGCCGAGGACGGCTTCCAGACTCTTCGCTTTCGCCCGTCGCTCGACGGTCAGGGCATCCTGACGATGGACGGTGCCACCCAAACGCCCGACACGCTGCCGACCGCCAGCCTGTTTCTGGACTACGCGCGCCGGCCGCTGGTGGTAACGGGTCCGGACGGCGAGGTGCTCCGCGAGCTGGTGGGCGACCGCGTGACGGCGACTGCACAGGCGTCACTACGGGTGGCCAGAGGGGTGACGTTGGGGCTCGCCTTTCCCTACGCCGTCTGGCAGCAGGGCGAGACGCTGTCGGCAGCCCCTGCGGCAACGGGATCAGCGCTGGCGGGCCGTGCAGCCGGAGACCTGAGCCTGCTCGCAAAGTTGGTCGCCTTCGACGAGCGCAGCTCCCCATGGGGCTTGGCGTTCAACCTCGGTGTCAGCGCGCCGACCGGCGACACCGCAGCCTTCACCGGTCGCGAGGGCATCACCGCAGACGCTTCGATCGTGATGACCGGCCGCCGCCGCGCGCTGCGGGTGGGTGCGAGCGCGGGCGTGCGCGCGCAAGGACAGGCATTGGTGCAGGGCATCGAGGACGGACCGGCCCTGACGGCCGCGGCCGGCTTGTCGTGGGTGCCGGGGAACCGCGCGTGGCTGGACGTGGGCGTAAATCTGGAAACACCGCTGCAGGGGCCGTTTGCCGACGCCGCTCTGGACCGGGCCGAGGCCGGCGCGACGGCGTCGGTGACGTTGGCCGACCGTGTAGTGGCAACCGTTGGCGCGATGGTCGGTGTGCGCGAGGGTTTCGGCGTGCCGGCCGTGCGAGGGATCGCCGGTCTGGCTTGGGCACCACCTCCGCCAAACCTGCAAGAGGAGTTGGACGAGGCAGAACGACGACGCTTGCAGGCGGAGAAGGAGGCCCGCGAGCGAGCGGAGCGGCTGGACACGGATCACGACGGGCTGCCCGACATGCGCGACCCTTGCCCGCTGAACGCAGAGGACGTCGATGGCTTCAAGGACGAAGACGGCTGCCCAGACTACGACAACGACGGCGACGGGGTGGACGACGGCCAGGACGCGTGCCCGAACGTGCCTGAAGATGCAGACGGGTTCGAAGACACCGACGGTTGCCCCGACCAGGACAATGATGGCGACGCGCGGGATGATGCGCACGACGTGTGCCCCAACACGGCCGAGGACTTCGACGACTACGAGGATGCCGACGGCTGCCCCGACTGGGACAACGACGGCGACACCGTGGCGGACCCCGATGACCTGTGCCCCGATGAACCCGAGGCGTTCAACGGCGTGCAGGACGAGGACGGCTGCCCAGAGCGGTCCCTTGCGGTGCTGGCCCCGAATCAGGAGGCGATCCAGATCACGGACCGGATCCTGTTCGCCTACAAGAGCTATCGGATTCGCCCCGAGAGCTGGCCCATCGTCGATGCGGTGGCGAAGGTTCTGAGGGAGCACAAGGACCTGAAGAAGCTGCGCGTGGATGGCCATACGGACCACATTGGGACGGAGGCAAAGAACCTGCGCCTGTCGCGTCAACGGGCCGAGGCGGTGCGAAAAGCCCTGATCCGGCGCGGCATCCCGCACGCGCGACTCGAGACCAAGGGCTACGGTGCCACGCGGCCCCTGATTCCTCGGTCACGAGGGGCTGAGACGGTCCGCAATCGGCGCGTCGAGTTCGTGGTGCAGGAGCGGGACAAGGCCAAGCCCTGACGCAACCGGCGACTGGTTCGAATCGAGACATCCCCGGACCCTTTGCGGTTCGGTTGACCGGGACTGCCTTCGGGTCCTAGGCTCTCCGATCAGGGTCAGCTCCCTCCCGGACGGCTGGCGCGACCTGCGAGGCCCCGCATGTTCTCCGGTGACAGCGAGCAACTCTTCCGACAGGTCTTCAATGGCACGGCGCCGACCTTGCTGATGGAGCCGTCGGACGGGCGCATTCTGGAGGCCAATGCCGCCGCCGCCGCGTTCTACGGCTGGTCGGCCGACCATCTGGCGACCCTGAGGCTTCGCGAGCTGAATCCGTCGGCCTCGTCGGACGCGTTTTCTTCCATCAAGCCCAAGCTTGACCGATTGACGGCGACGCACCGCAGGGCCGACAGCTCGACGAGTCACGTCGAGATTTTCACCTGTCCGATTATTTTGCAGCGAAGGGAGTTGGTCTACGCGACGGTCCATCACATGGTGGACAACGAGGTCAACGACCAGCCCGTGTTCGAGCAAGAGGCCGTGCAGCGCGAACGCACCGCACAGCACGCCCTGCTCACCGAGCGCGAGCGGCTGACGGCCATCCTCCGTGGTTCCCACGTCGGCACTTGGGAGTGGAACGTCCAGACTGGCGAAGCGGCATTCGATGACCGATGGGCCGGCATCGTCGGCTACGCGGTAGAGGAACTGCACCCGTCTTCCATCGACACCTGGATGAACCTGACCCACCCGGACGACCTGTCGTTCAGCGCCGCAGCGCTCGAGCAACACTTCCGCGGAGAGACTGACGTCTACGAATGTGACGCCCGAATGCGGCACAAGGACGGCCATTGGGTGTGGGTGCTGGACCGCGGCCGCGTGATCACATGGACGGCCGACGGCAAGCCGCTGCGCATGTTCGGCACGCACGAGGACATCTCGGACCGCAAGGCCTCAGAGCTGGCGCTGCAGCAGCTGGTCGCGTTCGAGGACCTGATGGTCCAGGCGACCGGTGCGTTCTTCCGCGCCGATGACGCGGACGTCGACCGCGTCTTCCTCGACGTGTTGCGCCGCGTCGGGACGTTTGCCGAGGTCGACCGGGCCTACATCTTCATGTACGACGACACGGCCACGCACATGTCCAACTCGCACGAGTGGTGCGCGCCGGGTGTCACGCCGGAGATCGACAACCTGCAAGACCTTCCGCTGGATTTGTTCCCCCAGTGGAATGCGACGTTGCTGCGCGGCGAGACCATCTACATCCACCGCGTGAAGGACTTGGCCGAGGACTGGACCAACGAGCGGGAGATCCTCGAACCCCAAGGCGTCCAGTCGCTGCTTGCACTGCCCATCGCCGTCGGCGGCCGCACCATGGGCTACATCGGCTTCGACTCGGTGCGCAACGAGCGCGCGTGGGGCGAGGAACACCGCAACGTGCTGCGGTTCTTGGCAGACAACGTGGCCCTGACTATGCAGCGGGTCGCGAGGAACAACGAGCTGCGGGCAGCGACAGAGACCGCACGGCGGCTGGCCAGCGAGAACGAGCAGGCCAATCGCGCCAAGAGCGACTTCCTCTCGAACATGAGCCACGAGATCCGCACGCCCATGAACGCGATCTTGGGCTATGCGCACCTCATCAAACAGGATCCGCTGACCAAGCGACAGCTGGAGCAGCTGGACCGGATGACGACGTCCGCCGCCTACCTGCTGCAGATCATCAACGACATTCTGGACATCTCGAAAATCGAAGCGAACAAGATGACGCTCGAGGAGCGCGACTTCGAGCCGGCTCGCGTCATCGACCACGTCTGCAGCATCGTGTCGGAGAAGGCCGTCGCCAAGGGTTTGCAGATGCTCGTCGACATCGAACGAGTGCCCAAGGCGCTGCGTGGCGACGGCGGACGGCTGGGACAGATCCTGCTCAACCTTGCCAGCAACGCAATCAAGTTCACGGAGTCCGGCCACGTCGTCATATCTGCGCGCCCGGTCGCCGAGTCCGCGTCGTCCCACACGATCCGCTTCGAGGTCAAGGACACCGGCATCGGCATGACGCCGGACCAGACCGAGCGCCTGTTCAAGGCCTTCGAGCAGGCAGACTCCTCGATCAGTCGCCGCTTTGGTGGCACGGGCTTGGGTCTCGCGATTAGCAAGCGGCTGGCCGAGCTGATGGGCGGCCGCATCGGCGTGGAGAGCGAGTCGGGGGCTGGCAGCCGCTTCTGGGTGGAATTGCCCTTCCAGGCAGCTGAGTTCGGCGCACGGTCGACGACCTGGCAGATCGTGCTCGAGGGTCTGCACGTGCTGGTGGTCGACCCCGACTTGGACACGCGCGACCGCTTGGTGTTGATGCTGGGGGGGGGCGGCCTGCGTGCTCAGGGCGTGGACTCCAGCCAAGCCGCACTGGCCACTCTGGCTTTCGCCGACCGGTCGGCAGACCCGTTTCGCATCCTCTTCATCGACCAGCGCGTGTCAGGCGGCGGTGGATTGGAGCTCGCGCGCGGTATTGATGGACTGCACCTGCAGGTGCTGCCGACCGCGTTCCTTCTCGCGGCTCAGGGCGAGACGTTCTCTCCCGGCTTGCTCGATCAAGCCAACATCGCCCGCGTGCTGCCCAAGCCCGTCGCTCCGTCGGCGCTCGCCGATGCGCTCGCTTCGTACCAACGGGGTGAGGCACCTCGGCGGGAAGAGGGACCTCCGGCTGCCGAGCTGGCCAAGCGACGGGGCGCGCGCATCCTGATCGTCGAGGACAACGCCATCAACCGCGACGTGATCGGCCAGCTGCTGGAGACGGTTGGCATGGCCTACGCCACGGCCAACGACGGTCGCTCTGCCGTTGCCATGGTCGCTGCCGAGCGGTTCGATCTGGTGCTGATGGACGTCCAGATGCCCGACATGGACGGCCTGGAGGCGACAGGTGCGATTCGCAGACTGCCCGGCAGGCACGACCTGCCGATCCTCGCGCTGACCGCCAATGCCTTTGCCGCCGACCGCGAACGCTGCCTGCGCGCCGGCATGAACGACCACATCCCCAAGCCCGTCGAGCCCAACCGGCTCTGGCAAGGTCTGGTGCGCTGGCTGCCGGAACGCGACCGACGGACACAGGACCCGTTGCCGACATTGACGCCACCTCCCCCTCCGCCCCCGCTGTCTGCGGACCTGAGCGCCGTCGAGGGGCTGGACACCAAGGCCGGGCTGCGCACGCTGGGCGGCAATCCGACGGCCTATCTGCGCCTACTGCGACAGTTCGCCAACCGCCACGTAGGCGACGCGGCGGAAGTGCTGCGCCTGCTGAGCCGCGGCGACCAGACCGGCGCCATACGCACCGCCCACAGTCTGAAGGGCGTGGCGGCTACGCTGGGCATGGCGACGATCGCGGCGCTGGCGGCGGAGGCTGAGACGCTGACCAAGCAGGACCCGCCCGGTTCCCGGCTGCACGACGTGTTGGCCCTGTTGACCGCACAGCTCGCCACGATGGCGGCGAACCTGCTCGCCCGGATGCCACTTCCCGAGTCGGCCTCGGACGCCGCGGTGTCGGCAGCGACCGTCGATCCGGAAGAGGTGCGCGCGGTGCTCGAGAAGCTGCAGTTGCTGCTGACCGACGGCGACACCGCGGCTGGCGACCTCTTCCGCGAGTCACGCGCCCTGCTGCGGGCGGCCTTGGGCGCGGACATCGATCAGCTCGACGATCTGGTGCAAGACTTCGCCTACGACGAAGCGCTCAACCTGATTCGCTCGCTGTCCCGGACCCTGCACTAGGCGGTGTGCAGTCCAACGACCCGACTGCGACGGGCGGCCTTGGCCCGGTGCAGCGCCGTGAGTGGCTCCGAACCATGCTGGGTCGGGTTCGTCTGCTTCAGGGCACGATCGCCACAAGCTCGATGTCGAAAACGAGCGTGCCCTTGGGCTTGCCCTGCTCGCAGTCGTACGCAAGCTTCGCAGGGATCCAGAAGCGGAACTTCGCACCGGGTTTCATCTGCTGCACGCCCTCTGTCCAGCCCTTGATGACGCTGCCCAGCGGGAAGGACATGGTCTCGTCGACGTCGGTGTGGTCGAAGCAGCGACCGTCCTGCGTCCAGCCTGCGTAGCGCACGGTGACTTCGTTGGTCCCGGTCGGGCGCACATCGCCTTGGCCCGCGACGAGCTCGACAAACGTGAGGCCACTTGCCGACTTGGTCGCATGGGCAGGGGGGCGCTTCAGGTCGGCGGGCGCAGGCGGGGCGCGCTTGAGCTTGGCAAGCGTGACGTCCAGCACCAGCGGCGTGCGTTCGGCCTTGGGCGTGCTGCGGGGGTGCGCCAGAGCAGCCGGAATCCACAAGCGACGCGTCTCTCCCACCACCATCAGGCCAATGCCTTGGGACCAGCCAGGCAAGGCCTTGTCCATCCGCAAGATCCGCGGCTCTGGCACGCGCTTCCAGGTGGTGCCCACGAGCTTGCCGGTGTCGTTCCACGCGATGTAGTGCACGAACACGGTGTCGTCGCGGCCAGGGCGCACGTCGCCGGTGCCCGCTTTCAGGACCTTGGTGACCAGCCCGGACGGACGCTTTTCAGCGTCGGCGGGCGGCGACTTCAGGTCAGCGGGCGGGTCCAGACTCGGGCGACCGTCTGCTGCGGGTGCGGTGTCGGGCGCGGCGGCTGCGTCTTCGGCCGCCACGTCGGGAGCAACATCCTCTTCGCCTGCTTGCCCTTGCGCGTCGACGGGTACCGGCTCGACGGTTCCATGGCGGCCCTTGCCGCAGCCTGCACCCAGACCGGCAGCGAGCAGCAGCCACAGCCCGAGGAAGAACCAGCGCCGCAGACTCTTCTGGCTACCCGTCGAACGCTTCATTTGGAGCTCTCCCACGGGGCCGATGCACGACCCCAGCGCGGCAGTATCCGGCCGGGGGCCGACATGGACAAGCGCGCGATCTCTGACTGCGCGCTGGTCCTCGCCGCGCGCCGGACTTGCCG
>JBMOIG010000059.1:0-27473 GCA_049317445.1 Myxococcota bacterium
GACCGGCCGGCAGCGTCCGCCGACTCGTCGTAGAGCGCATCGATCTCGGCCGCATATTTCTCGCGGATCACCTTGCGCTTGATCTTCATCGTGGGCGTCAACTCGCCGCCCTCAATGGTGAATTCGCCAGCAACGATCGACCAGCGCTTGATCGTCTGCACCTTGGCCAAACGCTGGTTCATCTCGTCGATTTGCCGCTGCAGGTACAGGCGGAACACGGGACACGTCGAGGCACTCTGCAGGTCACGCGCGGGGCTGCCCGCCTCTGCCGCAGTCGCTGCGACCCGCTCGGCGTCCAGCGTCAGCAGAGCGGCCAGGTACTTCTTCGTATCGCCGACGACGACGGCCTGGCTGATGACGGGGATGCCCTTCAGGAGGCCTTCCAGGATCTGGGGCGCCACATTCTCTCCGCCGGCCGTGATCAGCAGATCCTTCTTGCGATCGGTGATCTTCAGGAAGCCGTAGGTGTCGATGGTGCCGATGTCGCCGGAGTGCAGCCAGCCTTCACCGTCCATGGATTCGGCGGTGGCGTCGGGATTCTTGAAGTAGCCCTTGAAGACGTGGCGGCCGCGCATGCAGATCTCGCCGTCGTCCGCGATCTTCAGTTCGGTGCCGGGAAGCGCCCAACCCGCCTTGCCCGTCGCGTACTTAGCGGGGGTCGAGATGGTGGCGGGACCCGTGCACTCGCTCATGCCGAAGACTTCGTAGACTGGCAGGCCGAGCGCCAGGAAGAACTCGAGTGTCGACTTCGAGATGGGCGCGGCCGAGGTGATCTGCGCCCGGCAACGGTCCAGACCCAGCTTCTCGCGCACGGTAGAAAACACGAGCTTGTTCGCCAGACCGTAAAGCAGCGGACGGCCCTCGCCCCGTTGGTCCGCATAGCCGCCCTTGAGGCCCTGGGTGCGAGCCCATGCGACGATCTTCTTCTTCAGGGGAGGGTTGTTGGCCCCCGCTGACAGCATCTTCTCCTGAATCTTCTCCCAGACGCGGGGCACACCCAGGAACCAGTGCGGGCGAACTTCCTGAAGATTGGCGCCCAGCTTGTCCATGCTCTCGGCAAACCAGCTGCAACCTGCGATGGCCATCGGCCCATGCAGCGTCACGACCTGCTCGGCGATGTGCGACAAGGGCAGGTAGCTGACCGTGTACTCTCCGCGTCGGATGTCCATGGTCTGCAAGGCAGATCGCGTGGTGAACACGATGTTGTCGTGCGAGATCATCACGCCCTTGGGGTTGCCCGTCGTCCCCGAGGTGTAGATCAGCGTGCAGACGTCGTCGGGCGCCTGTGCGGCGATGCGGGCGTCCAGTTCCGCTTCCGAGACTTCAGCCCCCAGATCGAGCATCTGCTGCCAGCTGTAGACGCCGGGCACCGTCGGCTGGCCATGCATCTGGACGATGGCCTTGAGCGCCGGCAGCCGATCGCGCACGGCTAGAAACTTCGCCAGCTGCGCCTCGTCCTCGACCACCGCCAGCGCCGCCTCGGCGTGTTCCGCGATGTACTCGCACTGCTCTGCCGAGCTGGTGGAGTAGATGCCTGCGGGAAAGCCGCCCGCAAGGATCGCGCCCACGTCAGATAGGAACCATTCCGGGCAGTTGTAGCCGATGATGGCGACGCCGCGGCCGCGCTCGAGACCCAGACGAAGGAAACCGCGCGCCACCAGACGCGCCTGTTGCCGGTACTCCGACCAGGTCGTGGTCTGCCACTCACCGCCGCGCTTGACCTTCATTGCCGGCAGGTCGCCCGACTCGCGCGCGGTCTGGTCCAGCACGTCGCTCACCCTGATCTTTTCGGTCGTCGTCATCGGCTTGCCTCGCGCGCAACGGACGTGGCGGGTCGGTGGTGCCACCGGCCTGTTCGCTGCGGTCTATCGGTCCTGGTCGCGTTCCACGGCCCACGGTGGTGGGCGCGCCCCCCGGCGCAAGTCACAGCGGATAACATGCCATGACGCAAGGCGCAACGGCTGTCTGCCTGGGGCCTTTGCGTGCGTCGACACCTCCCCACCACCAGGCCACATCCGCGGCCTCAGCGCCGTCGCGACGGCCAACTGCGCGGAAGCCAGTTCCATGGCGATGCACGTAACCAGTCGAATTAGCACATGAATGCGGATTCTCTGGACCGAGCGCATGGGATTCTGCTACCCGTTGGCTGCGAACGGCAGTCGGGCTTCGGCTTGTCCAGCTACTGAGGGGCGCCACCCATGGGCAGAATCACCGTCACCATCGACGACCACATGCTGCGGCGGATCCGCGCCCGAGCTACGGCTCAGGGGACGTCGCCCACCTCATTGGTGCGCGAGTATCTCGAGGCTTTCGCGGGTTCAGACCCGGTGCACGCGATGGCGCTCCAGACGATGTTGGCGCTGTCGCGGCCCGCCCTCGGTCGCCGTGTTGCACCGTCGACCGACCAGACCACCGACCCGCCGATGGCCCTGCGCCTCATCTCCTGAATCACTGCCCCATCCCGTTGCGATGTCGCCGTTGGCGCGAATTCGCGAGCGCTTCCCGGCTTGCTCGCGCCCGGAGGCGGCGTTAGGCTGCACACAGTGGAGGCTCTGCCGTCCACGATTGCGCACTTGCTCCGGAGGCACGCCGTGTTCCGTCTTCCCGCCGTTTCCGTCCGCTGTCGACTCGCTTGTTGCGCCCTGCTGGTAGGTGCGCTTGCCGTTGCGGCGTGCAGCAGCAACTCCACCGGCGGCGTACCTTATGTGCCCCCGTACGAGCTGCCGGACACCAAGGTCCCCGACACCGCGGTGACCGACGCAACAGATTTGGAAGAGGTTGTCGATGCGGAGGATGCCGCCAGCGACGTGCCCGTTCAGGACACCACCGTCGAGGACTTCGTGCCTTACGAGACGTCGACCTGCAGCTGCGAGGGCATTGGCTGCGGCATTCCCCCGGGCTGCACCAAGAGCTGCGGCGGCTGCGGCGACGGACAGGTCTGTGTGAAGAACAAGTGCGAGGACGACCCCGGCTGCGCTTGCGGCTCGGCGTCGTGTGGCATCAAGTCGGGGTGCTCGAAAGACTGCGGCCTTTGCGACGGCAACGACCTGTGCGAGGACAACATCTGCACCAAGAATTGCACCTGCGCCGGTCTCGAGTGCGGCAGCCCGTCCGGTTGCGCCAACAAGTGCGGCGCCTGCGAGCTGGGCAAGCTGTGCGACTCGAGCAACATCTGCGTCGCTGACCCGAAGTGCGCGTGCAAGCCCGGCACTTGCGGCTTGGTTTCCGGCTGTGCCAAGGCCTGCGGCGGGTGCACCGACCCGGAGAGCTGCATCAACAACCAGTGCATGGCCCTGGCCAAGTGCGACTGCACGGGGGTGGGCTGCGGTTTCCCGGATCCGGTCTGCACCAAGTCCTGCGGGACGTGTGGCCTGGGACAGGTCTGCCAGGAAGGCAAGTGTCTGGCTGAGAAGCCTACCAAGCGCAAGTACGGCGAAGCGTGCGGTGCCAACGACGACTGCCAGCCCCCGCCTCCCGGAGGCTCGCAGTTCGCGCAGAACGCCTACTTGACCTGCCTGCACAACCAGTGCGAGTCCAACCTGTGCCTGTCTGCGTTCGGAACCCCGGGCGCGGTGGGCGGCGGCGTCTGCACCAAGGCCTGCGTCACTGCTCAGGACCTGTTCAACAACGCCACTGGCGGCGGCGGTGCCGATGGCATCGAGGACGCGGGGGCCGTGTCGCAGTGCGCGGGCGCGGCCGACGGGACCAGCGGCAAGACGTTCCGGTGTGCGGAGCAGGCGTCGCCGTACCAGGTGTCGCAGGGACAGACCGAGCAGTTCTGCCTCGCTGGTTCCGGCTTCAAGCCCTGCAGCCGCACCGGCGACTGCGTCAACGGCGAGATCTGCCGCATCTACTTGGTGGGTGGCGATCTGCACGGACGCTGCGGGCCGCGCATTCACAACCCCAACGGATCCAAGGGCAATCCGGGGGGCCTCGCGTGCAACGAGAACCCGGTCAACGGACCCACGGCGCTTTGCGAGAACGGTTTCTGCACCCCGGCGGGCTGCGCCGAGCTCTGCGTCAATGACGCGGACTGCATGGCTCCCGTCGGCATCTGCAAGGCCGGCAAGTGCGGCGCTTCGAATACCGCATGTCAGGCGGACGGTGACTGCCCGGCTTGGAAGTGCACGGCCGACGTCACCGTGCTGGCGACCAGCGCCACCACGTTCTCAGTGTGTCAGCCGTAGGTCTTCCTGGCCGTTGGGGCAGCTTCATGCGCGACAGCGACTTCGGGCCAAGGCGCCGTTTCCCAGCCATCTTGATCGGCTACTGAACGAGCGTCTTTGCCAGTGCGTCGAGCACGCCCTGCACGCACGCCTTGGGCTCCAGCGATGAGGCAGCCGCAAGCGCATCCTTGACCGGCTGGGTGCGTCCCTGACCGACCGGAAGGCCTTCGTCCAGCAGGTTGATGTGCTTGGAGGGCTCGGCGTCCCGCGTGCAAAGGGTTGACACCACTTGCGCGAGGCAGCGCTGGCCTTGAGGTTGGCCGACGAAGAAGCGGGCGATGCCAGGGGCAGCAAGCAGCTCAGAGTGCTTCGAGATGGCGGAGCAGTCCCCATCCGCAGCGCGCGCCACCTCGCCATTGAGCCAGCGGGCCAGGAACAGGTCGCGGGTGCCGCGGTCGGCAAAGACCCAAGCACGCACGCCTTCGGCGCGAGAGAACAAGGCAGACTGGAAGGTCTTTTCGCAGATCTGCCGACGACGCTGCTCGTCGTTGCCGCCCACGCCCGCATCGACCGAACGCTCTCCCCACTTGGCGTCGATGGCTTTCATGCAGCCTTCCAGATCGAACACCAACTCCACTTGTCCGACCTGCAAGGTCTGCACCCGCACCAAGCGGTCGACCATGTCCAAGGCCTCGTCCAAGGTCCAGGACAGCTGCTCGAACTCCTTGCGCAGGCGCGACCCCAGCAGGTACTCGTACACGGTCGCCCGGCTGGAGGTGACGTTGCCCTGACCAGAGGCGGCGCGTCCCTCGAACTCCGCCATCGTCTGGATGTCGCGGTAAGTGGCCAGATAGGGATACGTGCACTGCAGGCCAAAGCTGCCGGCCTCGTCGAGACCAAAGTGCTGCAAGAACGCCTTGAAGTTGCGGCGGGTCTCGTCTTCCTGATGCGCGCGGGCGATGAAGACGTCGGTGACCTTGCACTCCAGCGGCGGGATCTCCAGACGCGCCTCGGCCGGGAACCCGTAGTCGTCATCGAGCACGGGCGGACGCGCGAGCAGCACGACCGATGCATCGGGGTAGCGGGCCATCAGGTCGGCGACCTGACCCATCACGACCGGACGGTCCAGCAGGGGGACTTCTTCCAGCGAGTCCAACAGGATCAGGAAGTGCTGCCGCGCCAAGCGATCCTCGAGCTCGGCCACCGCTTGGACGCGTCCCAGAATGCCGAGCTCACGGGCGATCGTGTCGACGATGGTGTTGCGGCCCTCAGGCGCGGTGCTGCCTGCGACGTCCTTCAGGTCGACGGTGAACACTGGAAGCGTCGAGCAGCTCTGGGCGTGAATGGCCTGCGCCAGACGCGACTTGCCCAAGCCGCCACGGGCCAGCACCAGAACGCGCCGAACTTCGCCTGCCTCCAGCGCCGCCACCAGTCGAGACTCGGCCAGAAAAGGTCCGGTGCGGCTGACCTCTGGCCATGCGTGTACGAACAGCGATGCGGGGTTGTAGCCGCCGCTCGACAGGTCGGACTGGTGCATCGCCATGGCGCGCGTGCATTGGTAGGCGTAAGGGGTCGACTCCTCGTCGTTCAACCACTCTGTCAGCGGCCGCTGCGGTCCGCCGCAAGCGACGGTCAGCAGTGCGACAGAGCACGCGGCGGCGGCCATCAGGGGCCAACGGCGATTCGAGGGTTTACGCATGAGTCGGCTCCCGCGCCAAGGCCGTGCCTTGGTGGGGCAACCTTGTAGCGCAGGACACCCCGGCCTGACAATTTCCTGTTCAGCGACCGAACAGTTGCCTCGCACGACACGACCAGCGTTTGACCCACACGAGTCCCGCCGATACGCTGCCGACGCCATTTGACAATCCACCAGCGCGGAGGCGCGATGTCTGAGCAAATTCCCTTCGGTGCCATCGAGTTCGCCGCGAATCCCGAGCCGCGCTGTCCGTGCGTGCTCGCCCTGGACACGTCCTCTTCCATGGTGGGCGCTCGCCTCGACGAGCTTCAGCGCGGCATCGCCCAGTTCAAGAACGAGCTGATGGGTGACCCGCTGGCCCGCAAGCGCGTGGAAATTGCCGTGCTGACTTTTGGCGGCGGCGTGCGATTGGCCAGCGATTTCGCGACCGTCGACGCCTTTGATCCGCCGGCCCTGCACGCCGACGGCCTGACGCCGCTGGGGGCGGCTGTGCTGGGTGCATTGGACTTGGTCAAGACCCGCAAGAACATCTATCGCTCCAACGGCATCGCCTACTACCGCCCTTGGGTGTTTCTCTTGACGGACGGCGAGCCCAGCGACCCCTGGCAAGCGGCGGCGCGGGCCGTGCGAGATGCTGAGGCGCAACGCGCGCTTGCCTTCTTTGCCGTCGGTGTCGGCGAAGCGAACATGGACGTGCTGGCAGAGGTGTCGGTGCGCGCGCCGCTGAAGCTCAAGGGCATGATGTTTCGGGAGATGTTCCAGTGGCTGTCGACCTCGTTGAAGTCGGTGTCGCACTCGGGGCTGACCGACGAGCTGCCGTTGAGCAATCCCGCCGTCCCCGAGGGTTGGGCCAAGCTCTAATGTCGACTGCCCGCAGGGTTTCCGCGATGCCGATCCACCAGCAGCCCGTTCCGCTTCCCTTTGACGGTTGGCGCTGGCTTGCGGAGTCGGTGGTCGGCGCAGCCCACGGGGACATGATTCCCTGTCAGGACGCGTGTTTGGCGCGGACGATGCAGATCGGCCGCAGTCAGGTGTGGTTGGCGGCGTGCGCGGATGGTGCTGGTTCGGCGCGCGCGTCGGACGTCGGGGCCCGCATGGCCTGTCAGGTGGTGCTGGACTCGGTCGAGCGACTGTGGCGCGAGCGGTCGGCCACTCGTCCACCGCGGCGTCTGCCCCAGCGCGCGTTGAAATTGGCTTTTCGCGAGGCTCGGTTGGCCCTGGTCACCGCGGCGGCGCAGCTGCAGCTGGACCCCCGCGAGCTGGCGACAACGCTGCTGGTAGCGGTCGCGGGACCGACGTGGTCGGTGTTTGCCCAAGTGGGCGATGGCGTGATCGTCATCGACTCAGATGCGGGCTATCGCCACGTCTTTTGGCCCGACCGCGGCGAGTACGTGAACACGACGTCGTTCCTGACCGACGACACGGCGCGGCTGCAGGTCGCGCACGGACCTCGCGTCGACGCTTTGGCGCTGCTGACCGATGGGTTGCAGGACCTGGCGCTGGACCAGCAGGCCCGCGCACCGCACGCGCCGTTCTTCCACGGCGTATTGGCTGAGGTCGGGCGACAGGCGCAGCCGCTGCCCGAGCTGGCTGAGCATCTGCGGAGGTTTCTGGGCTCATCGGCCGTGCGCACCCGCACCGACGATGACGTCAGCCTGGTGCTGGCGGTTCGGACCCCGACCGGGCAACATCGCGCAGCGAGGTGAGGATGCGGCTGCTGGATGCCCAAGATCGCGCGGTTGAGCTGGGTGCCGAAGTTGGCCGTGGCGGCGAGGGCGTGGTCTGTGCCGTGGTCGGTGACGCCGGGCTGGTGGCCAAGATCTACGCGACGCCGCCGCCCCCAGACCGCGTGTCCAAGCTGGGCGCGATGGCCGACGCCTATGCCGCCACCCCGTCGCTGGGCGATTGGTGTGCGTGGCCGCGGTCCCTGCTGAAGGACGAGAACGGCACCTGTCGCGGCTTTCTGATGGCGCGGGTCGAGGGGTTTCGCCCCATCCACGACCTGTACGACCCAGAACAGCGCAAGGCCTCGTTTCCCCAGGCGACGTGGGACTTTCTGGCGCGGACGGCTGCCAACTGCGCGCGCATGTTCGTGTCCCTGCACCGCTACGACGTGATCGTCGGCGACGTGAACGAGCGCAATTTGCTGGTGGGCGCCGATGCGACGGTGCGGCTGGTCGACTGCGACTCGTTTCAGCTGTCGCGGGGTGGCGAGCTGTTCCGCACCGGCGTCGGCGTCGTCGACTACACGCCGCCTGAGCTGCAGGGCGCCGACTTTCGCGCGATTACCCACACGCGCAACCACGACCGCTTCGGCTTGGCCGTGATCGTGTTCAAGCTGCTGTTCATGGGGCGGCATCCGTTCTCTGGCGGCGCGACCGGCGACTTGGCGTTGGCGATCAAGCGACACCAGTACGACTACGCCTCGCTGTCGGCGCGGTTGCGGCACTTGGTGCCCCTGACGGCCATCACATCTGAAGTGCGCGCCCTGTTCGACGCGGCCTTTCGTCCCGAGTCGACGGCGTTCGAGGCGCGTCCCTCGGCCGACGAGTGGCTGCGCAACCTGGACGCCTTCGAGAAGCGGCTGCTGCCCTGCCCGCAGGACCCGCTGCACCGGCGCATGGAGGCCGACGCGCCGTGCCCTTGGTGCGAGATCGAAGCCACCTTGCAGTACGCCTACTTCGCGCTGCCGCACGACGAGCCGCTCGGTCCCGACTGGCAGCCACGTCTGGAGCGTCTGGACGAGCTGCGTGAGTCGTTGGCGGGCATTCGCTCGCCGCTCGACCCGAATGATTACTCGCAGCCGCCCTCGGTCGCCATGGCGCTTGCGGCGGTCGGTCGTCTGGCAGAGCTGGAGCCGCCCCCGGATGCCGCGTCGTGGTACGTGCGGGCGGCGGGCGGTGGGCTGGCGATCGCGGGTGGTTTCACGGCGCTGGGTGCGCCAGCCGTTGGTCTGGGTCTGCTGGCGGGCGGGGTCGGGCTGTGGCTGGCAGGGACAGCGCTGCGGTCGCGGCGACAGGTGCCGTGGGGGGCTCGTCTGGGCCAAGTTCGCAAGCAAGCGGGATTGTTGGGAGAGCTCCAGGCCGAGTGGTTGGGCCAGGCCTACCGCTGTCGTGAGGTTGACCGCCGCCTGCGCAGCGAATTCGAGCACCTTGCGACGCAGTTTCGCGACCTGAGCGCGCTGCGGTCCGTCGAGATCGAGCGGCTGGGGCGCGACACGATCCATCAGGATCTCAGGGGCTTCTTGCACCAGTTCACCGTCGAGGCAGGGGCGATTCCCGGCCTGTCGGCCCCCAAGCGTCAGGCAATGTTGATTCGCGGCATCGTCACCGCTGCCGACGTCGAGCGGCCGCGGCTGGCGGGGATCCCGGGGTTGACGCCAGCCGCTATCGACGCGGTCGTGGCATGGCGACAGTCGCTGGAGGCTCAGGCAGGCGCGGCCCGCAAGCAGCCCGTCACGCAGTCGCATTTTACCGCAGTCGACGCCAACTACCTGCACCTGCAACAGAATCTTGAAGACGCCATGGGTCGGGTGTTGGGTGAACTGCGCAGCGCCACGGCGACGGCGGACCACGTGCTCGACGACCTGTATGGGCGAACCGAAACGCTGGCGGCGCAGCTAAGTCCGCTGGCCGACAACCTGTGGACGGCAAGCCAAGGCCTCCCGGAGAGGAACCGATGAGTCTGCAAGAGCAATTCGACGCGGCCCAGAAGCGGGCACTGGCCCTGAAGAGCCGACCCTCCAACGACGATCTGCTGCAGCTGTACGCGCTGTACAAGCAGGCGACCGTGGGTAACGTGCAGGGCAAGCGCCCGGGCATGATGGACTTCAAGGGGCGCGCAAAGTTCGACGCCTGGCAGGCGCTGGACGGCACCGCCGGGACCGACGCGATGCAGCGGTATGTCGCGCTGGTCACTCGGCTGGCGGGCTGATCCCCGGACGGCAAGCGGAGTTGGCTACGCCGCGCCGAAGCTCTCGCGCGTCAGGTTGCGCACCGTGTCCGGGCCGCCCGTCACGAACAGGTCGTCTTCGATGCGCACGCCGCCCAGCTCGGCCAGCGCATGGACCAGTCGCCAGTCGATTGCCGCGCTGTACGGGCCGGCCTGAAGATCGTCCAGCAGCGACGGGATGAAGTAGATGCCGGGCTCGATGGTAAAGACCTGCCCCGCCTCGATGATCGACGTGTTGCGCAAGAACGGGTTGTCCAGCTTGGGCTTGACCAGCGCGCACCCGACGTCGTGGCACTGCAGCCCCAGCGAGTGACCCAGACCGTGCGGGAAGAAGGCGCGGCTGATGCGTCCTGCGGCTTGGGGTCCCAAATCGTGCAACAGGATGCCGACCTCGCGCAGGATCCCTGCCACTTGGCGGTGAGCTTGCTCGTGTAATTCCTCATACGGCAGGCCAACTTGCACCGAAGCGCAGAGACGCTGCTGCATGCGTTCCGTTTCGTCGACCAGTGCGCGGAACGCATCGGCGGTTGCGCCGGATCCCTTGACCCAGGTGCGCGTGATGTCGGCCGCGTAGCCCTGGAAGGTCGCGCCCGCGTCCAGCAGCAGTGACTCGGCCGACCGCGACGGAGCCGACCGCTGGTAGCCGACGTGGTGCAGCACCGCAGCGTTGCGGCCTTGCGCGACGATGTTCTTGTACGGCGTCTCGGGGTCGTCCTGCCCAGTGGCGGCAAGAAACAGCAGGTGCAAGTCCAGCTCCGTACGATCCCCTTGCAGAAAGGCCTGTTGCAGGGCGTCGTGACCACGGACGGCGCGGCGGTTGGCCTCCGCCAGACACTCGACCTCGTAGGCGGACTTGTGGACGCGCAGTCGGTCCAGCCGTCCCGCCAGCTTCGGAGGATTCACGGCGTCGTCGGCGATGCCCCACGCGCGGGCGCGCGCGCGATCCTCACCCACGAAGGCTACCCGTCCCTGCGGCAGGTGCTGGGCGACGGCGTCGGGGTTCGTCAGGTCGACGATGTCCCAGGGCCCCTGCCAGTGGTCGCTGTCGTGGGCGGCCGGCTGCTCCCAATAACTGCGCGAAACCATGCGAAATAGTTTGGGCACTTGTCCCGGCCGGATCAGCACGGCGCAGTCGGGCCACGCAAGCGGCACCCAGTGCTGAAAGTGGGGCACCGGGCGCAGCGGCCAGTACTGGTCGTCGAATTCAGAGCGTTTCAGCGCGGTGCCGGAGTGGACGACCACGGCGTCAAAGCCGCACTCCTGCAGGGCAGCGGCGTAGCGGCGGTCCAGATCGCGTACGTGTTCGGCGTAGAGGCGGGCCAGCAGATCGCGTTCCATGTACCCTCGCGCAGATGTTGGCCAAGGGAAGTCGAGGCCCGGCCAAGTTGCCCCGAACCCTTCGGGCGCGCAAGGGCTCCCAAGATTCGCAGTGGGCGCAAGAGCCCACCAGACACGGCCAGCCGGTCGACGCGAGGCGCATCATGGGATGGTTGGGCAAGATCTTTGGGACGACGCCGCGCGTGCTGCCCGTCAGTGTGAACGACGACAACTTCGACGAGGTGGTGGTCAAGAGTGACCTGCCGGTGGTCCTGGACTTCTGGAGCGACACCTGCGCGCCGTGCCGTCAGCTCGAACCCGTCATCATGAACCTGGCCGACGAATACCAGGGCCAAGTGAAGGTCTGCGAGGCGAATATCGCGCAAAGCATCAAGATCGCTCGCAGGTTTGGGGTGATGGCGACGCCGACAGTGCTGTACCTGCGCAACGGTGTGGTCGTCAGCCGGGTGTCAGGCTTTCGCGGCAGCCTGTATCACAAGGAAGTGATCGATCAGGACCTGCTGGCTCCGGTCAGCGAGAAGAAGGCCAGAAAGTCCGCCTAGCCCCCTCTTGCCCCAACCTTGCATCCATGCTTGGCTTCAAGGCCTGCGGCCCCTCCTTTCCGGGGCCTTCGCCTGGAGCCCATGCGTCGCATCAGCCCGGATACCAAGCCCCTCGTCGTCGTGCTCGTGGGCCTGCCTGCGCGCGGCAAGACCTACATCGGCCGCAAGATCGCGCGCTATCTCTCCTGGTTGGGCTACTCGACCCGGGTGTTCAACATCGGCGAGTACCGCCGGGAGCGGCTGGGCACCCACTTGCGTCAGGATTGGTTCGATGTGACGCACGCCGAGGGCAGCGCGGCACGCTCCGAGATGGCCCAGGCGGCGCTGGCGGACCTGCTCGCGTTCCTGAAAGGGGGCGGCGACGTAGGCATCTACGACGCCACCAATGCCACCCGGGCACGGCGAGACGAGGTCGCCGAGCGCTGCACGTCCAAGGGCTGCCAGGTCGTGTTCGTCGAGTCGATCTGCGAGGACCCGACGCTGATCGAGGCCAACATCCGCGAGACCAAGCTACGGTCGCCGGACTACGCGGGCGTCGATCCGGAAGAGGCCGTGCGGGACTTCCGCGCGCGCATCGACCACTGCGCGCGCATCTACGAGCCCATCCAGGACGACCCCCTGAGCTACATCAAGCTGATCGACTTCGGTCGGCTGATGGTCGTGCATCGCATTCACGGGCATGTGCCGGGCAAGATCGTGTCGTTCCTGATGAACCTGCACCTGGTGCGACGTCCGGTCTGGCTGACCCGGCATGGCGAGAGCGAGTTCAACCGCGAGGGACGCATCGGCGGTGACCCGGACTTGACGGCGGACGGGGACAAGTACGCACGAGTATTAGCCTATTTTGTGCGAGAAAAGTCGGTTACGCCGCCCGTGATCTGGTGCAGCACCCTGCGCAGGGCGGTCCAGACGACGCGTCACATGCCGCTGCGAGCCCTGCAGTGGCGCGCTCTGGACGAGATCGACGCGGGCACTTGCGACGGCATGACTTACGACGAGATCGAGGCGCAGCTGCCCAAGGAATACGCAGATCGCGCCGCTGACAAGCTGAACTACCGGTACCCGCGCGGTGAGTCGTACGCAGACGTCATCCAGCGGCTGGAGCCCGTGATCATCGAGACCGAGCGTCAGACCTCGCCCGTCCTGATCGTGGCGCATCTGGCGGTGCTGCGGGCGCTGTACGCGTACTTCACGGACCAGAAGCCCGAGGAGTGCCTGACGATGGAGGTTCCCTTCAACACCGTCATCGAGCTCAAGCCCGGTCCCTACGGGTTCGACGAGCGGCGGCACGTGCTGGACCTGAACGGTTGAAACGAACCTTGCGGCGCCATGGATTCGCCGCTGGCTGCAACGCTTGGAAACACCCCGTCTCGCCTCAGGAACGCGCTTGGGCCAGTCGCTCGTCGTCGAGCGCTTCGTCGGCGCCGGCGGCATGGGAGCGGTCTATCTGGCCCGTGACGAGCTGTTGGACCGGTCGGTCGCCGTCAAGTTGCTGAAGGCCGCACCGGACGACGGGGTCGAGGGCGTCGCGCTGCGCACCCTGCTGGAGGCGCGTGCCGCGGCCCGCGTCGTGCACCCCCACGTCGTCGCCGTGCACGCCATCGGCGATCACGAAGGCCAGCCCTACATCGAAATGGAGTGGGTCGAGGGCGGGTCGCTGCGGGCGCGGATGCTCGCGGTGCCCCGCCTGCCGGTGGCGCAGGTCGCAACTTGGGTCGCCCAGCTGGCTGCGGCGCTGCAGCAGGCGCACGACGCTCACGTCATCCACTGCGACATCAAGCCAGAGAACGTGTTGCTGCGTCAGCAGTTGGGGGGGGCAGCGCTGGTCAAGCTCGCGGACTTTGGCCTGGCCCGCAGCCGTACCGACGGCACCGCCGCCCGCACCATGAGTCAGGGGACCCAGGCCTATCTGGCGCCCGAGCTGGCCAAGCTGCCGCCCGACGCCCGGTCGGACCAGTTTTCGCTGGCCCTGATGGCGGCCGAGCTGCTGACCGGACTGCGGCCGCCGCGCGAGCATTGGACCAAGCCGCCCCGATTCGTCGCCCCGGCCGACTTGCCGCCTGCCGCCGCCATGGCCTTGCACCGTGCGCTGGATGGCGATCCGCGGGCCCGGTTTGGCTCGGTCACCTCGTTTGCCGACCGCCTGCTGCGCGGGCTGGGGCAGGCGCACGCCCGCGGGCCTCTGGTGGGACTGGACGCGGAGACGGCGGAGGACCTTGCCGCCACCAGCTCCGAGATTCCGGTGCCCGCTTTGCCGATTCTGTTCCAAGACTTGTCGCCGCAGGACCGCGTGCTGGTCGCGTTGGCGGTGCTGCCATCAGGCCACCCCGGGGCGCTGGCGGAGATGTTGGGCGCTGAACCCGCACCGGACGTTCTGGCTGAGCTGAGGGTCGCCGGCCGCATCGACGGCACCATCGACGAGTGCCGACTGGCCCAACCCCGCGAGCGCGAAGCCCTGCTGGCTCCGCTGCATCGCCGCAAGCGAAGACTGCTGTGTGCGCGTGCAGCGGCGGCCATCGAGGCGTCGGGGCCGAAACGCCAGTCGGTGCGAGAGGATGCGATCGGTCTGTACGTGGCCGCCCGGCGCTTGGGAGATGCGGCGCGCTTGGCCCACGAGTCCGCCGCCGCGGCGCGCAACGCCCGCCAGCGCGATCACCATCTGGCACGCGCCGTGGCGTTCCTCAGCTCTCCCGTGCAGCCGTTGCCCTGGCTGGACGGCCTGCTGCAGCGTGTGGAGTGGGCCTTGCAGTGCGGTTGGCTGGATATCGCCCGTGGTCCGTTGGCGGAGGCGCAGGGGTTGATCGCGGACCTGGGTTTGGAGCTCGACCACCCGCTGCGACTGCGCGTGGTGACGGCAAGCGCCGGAATGCAGTTGCGGACGGGAGACTTGCGAGTAGCCGTCCAGCAGCTGCAGGTCGTGCTGCGGCAGGTGCGGGTGGCACAGGCGACGGGCGGTCTGGTGCTGCGGCTGCAAGCGCGGCTGATCGAGGTGACGCATCAGCTTGGGCGCGCGGAAGAGGCGCTGGCCTTGGGCCGTACCGCGCTGGAGCCGTGGGAGTCGACCGCCGCGGACCGGGGCGACCTGCGGCTGCAAGCGGGGATGGGCCGTGTCCATGCGGCGTGTGGCGCTGCGGCGCTGCGGTGCGGTCAGATCGCCAAGGCAGACGAGCACTTCCAGCGCGATCTGGCAATTCATCAGGAACTGGGCGACGTGCGCCACGCGGCGGGAGCACTGGTCTCGCTGGGCAGCGTCCGCTTCGAGTCGGGCGAGCTGACTGCGGCAGAGAAGGCCTACCGACAGGCGGGGGCGATGATCGCGCCGCTGGGCACCATCGAGCTGACGGCACTGATCGACGCCAACTTGGGCGAGTGTTGGTTGCGGACCGGGCGACCGTTCGACGCGTATCGGTCGCTGCTGCGCGCGCGCGGGGTGTTCGCAGAGCAGGGCAACGCGTTGCACGAAGTCGCGGTGCTGCGGCTGCTGGCGCAGGCCTGTGCGGCCGTGGGTGATGTCGAGGGTTCCCGCGAGGCCGAGGCGCGGCTGCAGACCCTGCCGACCCGAACGCGGCACTGACCGACATTCTCCCGCTGTTGCTGGGTGTTACCGTGTTGCGCAGGGAACGCGCACGATGTCGGCGCCCTCGCCTTCGGAGATCTGCCAGAAACCTCCCGTCGCCGTGTCCCAGCCAATCGCCTCGCCCTGAGCCTCGCGCAGGGTCGGCAGGTGGCGTGGCACTGCGGCCGCAAACGCATCTTCGGCTGCGTCCGCAGGTCCCGACAGCGCGGTGCCAAGGTCGAACAGCAGCACCCGCGCGGAAGTCCGCACCAGCAGGAACCTGCCGTCGGGGCTGAGGTCGGCGGCGGTCACCCGCAGCGCACCGCCGGGGGCCGCCTGACCGCCGGACGTCGACAGCGCGCCCAACCGCTCAGCCTGGACCGGCTCTCCCCCGGTTTTCAGACTGACGCGGTAGACATAGCTTTGACCGTCGGTGCGCTTGGACAGCAAGATCACGCGCGTGTCGGGCAGCACCGCCATCGCCTCGACGTCCTGCGGTCCATCGGGATAGCGGAAGGTGAACAGCTCGATCGCGGCGGGCGGCATGGCGATCGTCCGCTTGTCGCCGTGGGTGTCCAGCGTCGGCGGCTCTGGCACCCGCACGATGCGTGCAAACCCGCGTGCGAGCTTGTTATCCCCGGTGTCGGACACGTAGACGCACGGCGTGGACCCCAGCACCCGCTCTGTGCTGCATGGGCCGACGGCGACGTCCTCCCAGTCGCTCTGCGGCTGCTTGGGGACCTTCAGGCTCGCGCGCACTTCTCCTTGCGGCGACAGCAGGTACAGGCGCGTCTGGTTGCCGGCGTCGTTGTGCACCCACAGCAGCCCGGGGTGGCGGCGACTGACGGCCAGACCGCTGATCTCGTCCAGGGAGTCCTTGCCGACGGTTCCGGTGACCTGTGGCGTACCCCACGTCTTGCAGACTGGCGAGCCTTGCATCGAACCGGGGGCCACCGCCGCCGTGGGCAATCCGGCTTGCGGCAAGCCGGGTTGGGCCAGCGCGCCGGTGGCGTCGTCGGACGGATGCATCCCGACCATCGCTTGCGTGGCAGCGGCCTCGTTCAGGGCGCGCGCCATCGCTTCTTCGCGCATTCTCTGTTGTTTGGCCTTTTCGGCCTTGCGCTTGGCCTTGGCGACGGCCGCTGCGGTCGGCAGGTGGCTGGAGGCGGCGAGGTCCGCACAGGCCGCCAGGTCCACGACCAGCGTCGCCAAGAGCACCCAAAGGAGCATCCGAAAGCGGCGTGTCTGCTGCCTTGTCGTCGCCATGCCTGCCGTCTCCTCGGTGCGGACCGTCGGCACCGTAACCCTGCCGGGGGCCAAGCGCCAATGCGAAGTGTGACGCCCGCTTCCGCTGTTGCGGAACCCCGCTCGCCGCAAGCTGCGCCCGGGGGTCAGTTCTGGGCGTCGCTCACCGCCCCCAAAAGTCGCCGCGCCCACTGTACCGCCCGTACCGGGTCGACACCCACCGCCGTTTCGTCCGACAGGACCAGCCCCGCATAGCCGCGCTGCATCAGGTCGAGGACGTGACAGGCTTCGCTTCGCGTGGGCTCGGCATGATGCGTCAGATGCTCCAGCACCTGCCCGGCCATCATCACCGGTACCGACAGTGTCTCGGGCTTCAACCCGGCGACCCAGCGCGCCATTTCCCCCAGCCCCAGTTGCACGCCCAGATCGCCGCGGCACACCCACAGCACGTCGACGGCGCGGGCCACGTCGTCCAGCCGCTCGATCGCTTCGCGTCGCTCGATCTTGCCGATCAGCTGCGTTCCCGACGGCACCCGTCGTCGCAGCCAGTCTGCCTCCGCCCCCGTTGCCAGAAACGATAGCGCAAAGTCCACCAGTCCCGCCCGCAGGGCCGCCTGCACCCGCTCCGCATCAGCCGGGGTCAGGTCGTCCAGCAGGACAGGGTGGTCGGTCAGGTTCACGCCCTTGCGCGGCCGCACCTCGCCCGGGACCTCGACCTGCGTCTCGGCGCCGTCAAGGTCCGCTGCACATACGCGCAACACGACGCGGCCATCGTCCAGCCGCAGCTGGTGCCCCGGCTGCAGGGCCCGGAACAGCTCTGCGTGCGGCACGTGCAGGGCGAGCGGGTCATCGGCCCTCAAGGAAAGGCGAATCCGCTCGCCGACTTGCAGTGTCCGCAGGGCGACGTTTGCTCCCAGCCGCATCTTGCCGCCCTGCAGATCGACGACGACGGGCGCATCGGGACACGCTGCCCGCACCTGAGTGACCGCGTCGTGCAGCTGCGCGGGCGACAAGTGCGAGGCATTGAGGCGAAAGCCCGTCGCCCCCGCTTGGGCCAACTGAGGCGCGAGGTGCAGCGAGGCGGGGCCCAGCGTGACGACCATCTGCGCGCCGTGGGCCGCGGAGGCAGAGAACGGCAAGAAGCCCATGGGTCATGCCTGCTTGAATGGGGGGAAGTGGGTCAGCCGTTGCCGTATACGTACCGGTCGTCGACGCGGTCGTCCAGGTTGCTGAACTTCGTCATCCGCGGCTCGAAATGCAGCTGGATGGTGTCGGTCGCGCCAGCGCGGTGTTTCGCGATGATCAGCTCGGCCACGTGTTCGGGCGAAGCCTCGTTGTACACGTGGTCCCGGTAGATGAACGCGATGATGTCGGCGTCCTGCTCGATGGCGCCCGACTCGCGCAAGTCCGACATCATGGGGCGCTTGTCGGCCCGGCCCTCGACGCCGCGGTTCAGCTGCGACAGGGCCAACACGGTCGTGTTCAACTCCTTGGCCAACCCCTTGAGCGAACGGGAGATCTCGCTGATCTCTTGCTCACGGCTCTGCTTGGCGCCACCCGTGCCGCGCATCAGCTGCAGGTAGTCGACCACCACGAGCTCGAGCTTGCCCCCCGCCTGCGACTGCACGCGCCGGGCGCGCGCGCGCACATCGATCGAGGTCAGCGCCGGCGTGTCGTCGATGAAGACGTTGAGCTGCGACAGCTCGTCGGTCGTGTCGCGCAGGACCACTTCGTCCTCGGGCGTGATCTCGCCCTTGCGCAGCGCGGTCAGGCCGATGCGCGACCGCGCCGACAGGAAGCGCTGCACCAGCTGCTCGCGCCCCATCTCCAGCGAGAAGATCAGCACCCCGTGGCGGTCGTGCGGCCCCTGACCGTCGCGCCGGGCGCGAAGGGCAACCTGCAGCGCGAGGTTTAGCGCCAGCGCGGTCTTGCCCATCGCGGGACGAGCCGCCAGCACCAACAGGTCCGACGCGTGCAGACCCAGCAGCAGCTTGTCCAGATCGCGAAAACCGGTGGGCACCCCGATGTTGTCGCCGCCCCGCTGGCGCGCCAGCAGCACGTCGTTGAACACCTGATACGCCACCGGAGCGATGGGCGTGGCCACGTTGGGCACCGACTCGCGCAGCGCAGCGCCGATCTCGGCCTCGACGATCTGCAGGAAGGCGTCCGGGTCGACATCCTGCCGATACCCCTCAGCCGTGACCTTGTGCGTGGCCTTGAGGATATCCCTGACCTTGGCCAACGCCCGAATTCGTCGGGCGAAGTGCTCGACCGACAGGGTGCTGCCCACGTTCTCGGTCAGCTCCAGCAGGTAGGGCAGGCTGACCAGATCGCCTTTGCCAGCCTGCCGCAGCTCGGACAGCACGGTGACGGGGTCCGTCGGGCGGCCGGCCATCGCAAGCTTGAGCGTGGTCTCGCAGATCGCCTGGTGGCGGGCCTCGTAGTACTCGTTGGCCGAGACATGCGAGTTCGCGTTGATCGCCGCCTGCGGGTCCAGCAGGAAGCACCCGAGGATCGCGCGCTCGGCCAGCAGGTCCGACGGCGGCACCAGCGTGGCAGAGCTTGCGGCGGGCACCTGCTGCGACGGCCGGTAGCCTCCGAACGGCGCTCGCGCGGGTCCCGTCAGCGGCGGCAGCGGATCGGCGGCACGCAGGGGGGGCGCGGTCGGCGTCGGCGCGTGCAAGGGCGCGTCGTCGGTGAAGAATCCTTGATCGTGAAGCTCCGGGTCGTGCACGCCGTCTCCCCAGCCCGGGTCGAAGTCGGGCGCGTGGGGCAGCGGCGGCCGATCGTCAGGTGACGTCTGGGCGCTGGGGTCCACGGCGGACTTCGGCGTCTCCGGCGCGAAGAACGCGTCGTCGTCGTGGGCAGGGGGGGCTTGCGATTCGTCGTGCATGAGGCGAGTCTATTCAGGTGTCAAGGGCGGCCAGTCTCCGGGCCGCGTCGGATCGATGGGGTCGCGCCTCCGCCCGGTGGGCCAGCCCTCTCCATCATCTCCGCGAAAGAACGAGTGAATCTTGGGGCGAACGTGTTCCCTTGCGGGACGCTCCGGCAACACTCGACGCATCCTCCAACACTGCCGACCCTACGACAAGGGCGGGAGAGCGCGCATGCACAAAGTGGGCGACGAGATCGACGGGTACTGTCCCCGGTGTCGACTCAATACTTACCAAGTGGTGTCGGCTACTGACGGCCGCGAAGTCTTCTCCGCGACCTGTCGGACGTGCCGCAACACGTTTCCCTGGAAGCCTGAGATCTCTCCGGAAGAGCAACGCGCGAAGAACCTGAAGAAACTCAGCAAGCTGGCTGGCAAGAAGATGGTGCCACCGCCCGAAGTTCTGCAGGTTGGCCGGCGCAAGGGCGGTGATCTGGACGCACCCCTGAAAGCACTGGCCGCGCTGAACGGCAAGGATGCCAACGTGGATTCGCCGGGACGGTCGGCCAAGGCGATGGCAGCGGCCGAAAACGCGTTCGGCGCCGCGCCGGAAGCGGAAGCAGAATCCGAAGTGAAGTCAGATGTTTCGCGCACGCCGAACCCGACGCCCGTCGGTTCGTCCGCCACGTGGCGGCAGCTGACGGCCAGCCTGAGCTGGCGCGACGGCAAGCCCTATCAGGTCACGCGCATCTACAAGTCCGGTGACGTCGTGCTGCACAAGAGTCACGGTCTGGGCATCGTACAGTCGGTCGTGCACGACAACGCCTGCGCCGTCCTGTTTCGCGATCTCGAGGTGGTGCTGCAGATGGCGCTGCCGCTGTCGGCGCTGGAGCGGTAAGTCCCGCTTCGCCGTACCGGAAAGCTAGAGCCGTCCGACGCCCTCGTACGTGAAGCCAGCGGCGCGCATCGCCTGCGGGTCGTACACGTTGCGACCATCGAACAGCACGCGGCAGGTCGTCGCCTCGGCGAGTTGGGCGGGCGTGATCTCCGTGAACTCCTTCCACTCCGTGGCCAGCAGGATCGCGTCGACGTTTTGCACGGCCTGACGCCAGCTGGTCGCGTAGGTGACCGAATTCCCAAGCTCGACCTTGGCGGTTTCGGTGGCGACCGGGTCGTAGGCGATGATCTTCGCGCCGGCGACGCGCAGCTTCTTGACCACGGTCAGCGAAGGCGCCTCGCGCATGTCGTCGGTCTCGGGCTTGAAGGCGAGGCCCAGCAGGGCGACGGTGCGCTTGCGCAGATCCAGTCCGAAGTGGTCGAACACACGGCGGGCCAGCACGCTCTTCTGCTGGTCGTTGACCGACTCGACCGCCTGCAGGATCTCCATGGCGTGGCCGTTGCTGCGGCCCGTCGATACGAGCGCCTTGACGTCCTTGGGGAAGCACGAGCCGCCGTAGCCGATGCCAGCGTTCAGGAACGCCTTGCCGATGCGCGAGTCGCTGCCGATGCCGCGCTTGACCGCAACGACGTCGGCCCCGACCAGCTCGCACAGGTTGGCGATTTCGTTCATGAAGCTGATGCGCGTGGCCAGCATCGCGTTCGACGCGTACTTCGTCATCTCGGACGAGTGGATGTCCATGAAGTGGACCTGCTCGGGATCCTTGACGAAAGGCGCGTGCAGCTCAGCCAGGATGGCGCGGGCCCGCGGGCTGTCGGTGCCGACGATGACGCGGTCGGGGTGCAGAAAGTCGTCGACCGCCGCGCCTTCCTTCAGGAATTCGGGGTTCGATACGACGTCGAACGGCACGTCGGTAGCGTCGCGCAACAGCGCCGCCACCTTGTCACAGGTGCCGATCGGCACGGTCGACTTGACCACCACCACCGTGTACTCGCGCATGTACTTGGCGATGGTGGTGGCGACGTTGAGCACGTGGGTCAGGTCTGCCGAGCCGTCTTCCTGAGGCGGGGTACCGACGGCGATAAACACAACCTGCGCGCCCTGCATCGCCGCGGCCGTGTCGGTCGTGAAGTGCAGTCGGCCGGCGGCGACGTTGGCGACCACCAGGTCCTGCAGTCCTGGCTCATAAATCGGGATGACGCCTTGCTTGAGCCGCTCGACCTTGCCGGCGTCGATGTCGACGCAGACGGCGTCACAGCCGCCTTCGGCAAAGCAGGTGCCCGCGACGAGGCCGACGTAGCCGGTGCCGATGACCGCGATCTTCATGTGCGCTCCTGACCGGAAGAGACGAGGGAGGAAAATGCCGCTGGGGGGCCGCGGCGGCGCGGAAGTTTAGGCGCACCTTTCGATCCCGGCAATCCGGTGGCGACGCTGGTCGTGCGGACCGCAAAAAGAGCAAAGCCCTCGCCCGGTATCGCAACCGGGCGGGGGCCTCGCTTCAAGCACTCAAGCGGCTAGCGCTTGTCCGCCGGAACCCAGTTGCGCTCGGTCGCGCCGGTGTAAATCTGGCGCGGGCGGCCGATGCGGGACTTCTGGCCGTTCATCTCCTTCCAGTGCGCCATCCAGCCCGGCAGGCGGCCCAGCGCGAACAGGACGGTGAACATCGAGACCGGGAAGCCGAGCGCCCGGTAGATGATGCCGCTGTAGAAGTCGACGTTGGGGTACAGCTTGCGCTCGATGAAGTACGGGTCGCTCAGCGCGGCCTGCTCCAGCTGGCGGGCGATGTCGAGCAGCGGGTCGTTGATGTTCAGCTTGTTGAGCACCAGATCTGCCTGCTTCTTGATGATCGTCGCGCGCGGGTCGAAGTTCTTGTACACGCGGTGACCGAAGCCCATCAGACGGAACGTCGAGTTCTTGTCCTTGGCGTACCCGACGAACTTCTGCACGTCGCCGCCGTTCTGGTGGATCTCCTCGAGCATCTCGAGCACCGCCTGGTTGGCGCCGCCGTGCAGCGGGCCCCAGAGGGCGCAGATGCCGGCCGAGATCGACGCAAACAGGTTGGCCTGGCTGGAGCCGACCATGCGCACGGTCGAGGTCGAGCAATTCTGCTCGTGGTCGGCGTGCAGGATGAACAGCAGGTCCAGTGCGCGCGCAACCTCAGGATCCAGCTTGTACTGCTCGGTCGGGAACCCAAACATCATGCGCATGAAGTTCGAGGTATAGTCGAGCGAGTTGTCCGGGTAGATCATGGGCAAGCCCATCGACTGCCGGTAGGCGAACGCCGCGATGGTGGGCAGCTTGGCGATCAGACGAATCATGTCGAGATCGATGCCCTTCATGACCATCTGCTTGGGCTGCTTGTCGTAGTAGCTCGACAGACCCAGTACGACCGACGAGAGAATCGCCATCGGGTGCGCGTCCTTGGGGAACGCGGCGAACATGCGCTTCATGTCCTCGTGGATCAGCGTGTGGTGCTTGATGTGGTGCTCGAACTCGGCGAGCTCTGCAGCGGTGGGCAGCTCGCCGTTCAGCAGCAGCCACGCGACTTCGAGGAAGCTGGCGTTGGCCGACAGCTGCTCGATCGGGTAGCCGCGATAGCGCAGGATGCCGCGCTCGCCGTCCAGGAACGTGATGGCGCTCTCGCACGCACCCGTGTTGCCGAAGCCTTGGTCCAGCGTGATGGCGCCGGTCTTGTCGCGCAGGGTGGCGATGTCGATGCCGATTTCCTGCTCAGTGCCGATGATGACGGGACAGTCCGCGGTCTTGTCGCCAACCTTGATCTGAATGCTCTGCGTCATGGAAAACCCCCGATCCATTAAGGATGAATTGGCCGGCGACCTCTTGCACTGAAGCCGAACCCCCGACCCCCGACGCCGGAGTATGCCGACAGGAAGCACCGCAGGGAAGCCCGCTGGGCCCTTGCCATGCAACAAACCGTTGGGATTCGGTGACCTCGAATCGGACCTAATTGGGTTCATTTGTAATATCATGGTCTTTACAGTGGACCTTAAGGTCCGGTGATGGATCAGACAGTGGCTCTGGGCGCGATCCCGTTTCCGGCAAACCGCCGAGTCCCCAGAGGCGAGGCCGCGGCTTTCTCGACCTCGACCAGTCGATCGACCGGGCATCGGCTTCAAGTGCTTGAAAATACAGGCCACCATGCGCGCATCGCACCCGCTTCGGCGTTGACATTCGACCCCCTTTGGACGTATCCTCGTTACCCCTTGCGGCCCCTGCTCCAGCCACGTCCTGGGCGAGCCGCGCGGGCCCTCCTTGGTCGAACCGACCGGTCGTGGCCCGGCGTGACGAGCGCTTCCCGCGCCGCTCTCGCCTCTGGCTTGCCAGTCCCGACCCACGGCACGGATCAGCGTTCCTGGAGACACCCATGGCCGACCCCATCGAGACCCCCGACACCCTGGAACCGGCGACCCAAGTCGACGGCGCGGAGGCCGCAGGCGGCGGCACCGAGGGCGGGCAGGTTCAGATCATCCACATCGAAGATGAGATGCGCTCGTCGTACGTCGACTACGCGATGAGCGTGATTGTCGGACGCGCGCTGCCAGACGTCCGGGATGGCTTGAAGCCGGTACACCGCCGCGTGCTGTTCAGCCAGCACGAGATGAAGAACAACTGGAACTTGGCCTACAAGAAGTCGGCGCGTGTCGTCGGCGACGTGATCGGCAAGTACCACCCCCACGGTGACACCGCGGTCTACGACACGATGGTGCGCATGGCGCAGCCGTTCTCGATGCGGCTGCTGCTGATCGACGGACAGGGCAACTTCGGCTCGGTCGACGGCGATCCCGCGGCCGCCATGCGTTACACCGAAGTGCGCATGACGAAAGCGGCGCACGAACTGCTGGCGGACCTGGACAAGGAGACCGTCGACTTCCAGCCCAACTACGACGGCCACGACCGCGAGCCTACGGTGCTGCCGTCGCGCATCCCGAACTTGCTGGTCAACGGCTCTGGCGGCATTGCGGTCGGCATGGCGACCAACATCCCGCCGCACAACCTGGGCGAAGTGATCGACGCCACCATCGCGCTGATCGACGACCCGGACGCCGGGCTCGACGTGCTGATGCGCCACATCAAGGGGCCGGACTTTCCGACGGGCGCGACGATCTACGGCCGTCAGGGGATCCACGACGCCTACTCGACCGGACGCGGAAAGCTGAAGATTCGCGCGCGCACCCATGTAGAGATGGAGAAGAAAGGCACGCGCGAGATGATCATCGTCGACGAGCTGCCCTACCAGGTGAACAAGGCGCGGCTGATCGAGAACATTGCCGATCTCGTGCGCGACAAGAAGATCGAGGGCATCCACGATCTGCGCGACGAGTCCGACCGATCGGGCATGCGCATGGTCATCGAGCTGAAGCGCGACGCCATCGCTCAGGTCGTGCTGAACCACCTGTACCACCAGACGGCGCTGCAGTCGGGCTTCGGCATCATCAACCTGGCCATCGTCGCCGGGCAGCCGCAGGTGCTGACGCTCAAAGAGATGCTCGAGCACTTCATCGACCATCGCCGTGAGGTGGTGACGCGACGGTGCCTGTTCGAGCTGCGCCAAGCTGAGGCCCGCGCCCACATTCTGGAAGGCCTGATCATCGCGCTGGACCATCTGGACGAGGTGATCGAGCTGATCCGGTCGAGTCCGGACGCCGTGACGGCGCGCACCGGGCTGATCGACCGCTTCAAGCTGTCGGAGCTGCAGGCCCAGGCCATCCTGGACATGCGCTTGCAGCGGCTGACCGGTCTGGAGCGCGACAAGATCCGCGCGGAACATGCCGAGTTGATGCGCCTGATCAAGTGGTTGCAGGACGTGCTCAACGACGACGAGTTGTTGATGGACGTCATCCGCAAGGAGCTGATCGCCATTCGCGACGAGTACAACGACCCGCGTCGCACCGAGATCGTCGATGACGCAGCCTCGCTGTCGATGGAAGACCTGATCGCCGACGAAGACATGGTCGTGACGATCAGCAAGGCCGGGTACATCAAGCGGACTCCGCTCTCGACCTACCGGGCCCAGCGGCGCGGCGGGCGTGGCCGGACGGCGATGACGACCAAGGAAGAGGACTTCGTCGTCGACCTGTTTGTGGCGTCGGCGCACCAGGACCTGCTGATCTTCACCTCGACCGGCAAGGTCTACACGCTGAAGGTCTACGAGGTGCCCCAGGGCGGCGCGACCACGCGAGGCAAGCCCATCATCAACCTGATCCAGGTCGGGCAGGGCGAGGAGATCAAGGCGGTCGTGCCGGTGCGCGAGTTCACCGAAGACACGTTCATCCTGATGTCCACCAAGCTCGGCACCGTCAAGAAGACCGACCTGATGCAGTACGCGAAGATCCGCGCGACCGGCATCATCGGCATCGTGCTGGACGAAGGCGACGACCTGATCGACGCCAAGATCCTGCGCGACGAAGACGACGTCGTGCTGGCCACGCGGCGCGGCATGAGCATTCACTTCCGCTCGACCGACGTCCGCGGCATGGGCCGGGCCACCCGAGGCGTGCGCGGCATCCTGTTGGCCGGCGATGACACCGTGGTCAGCCTGGCGGTGGTGCCGGGGACGGGCGACGTGGCAGAGGACGAAGTCGTCGACGACGCTGGAGAAGGCGCAGTCGCTGAGGCCGTCGTGCCGGAGGCCGCTGCGGTCGAGCCCGTCGACGGTGCCGAGACCGACGCCCCGGTCGCCGAGGGCTACAAGGGTGTGGCGCTGATGACGATTTGCGAGAACGGCTTTGGCAAGGCGACGCCGCCGCACGAGTACCGGATGCAGACGCGCGGTGGCCGCGGCGTCATCGCCATCAAGACCACGGCCCGCAACGGCCTGGTGGTCGGTCTGCGCGCTGTCGAGCCGGACGGCGAGGTGATCATCGTTACCGACGGCGGCACGCTGCTGCGGACCCCGGTGTCCGACATCCGGGTGATTGGTCGCAACACGCAGGGCGTGAAGGTGATCAATCTGGGCGCCGGCGAGAAGGTCGTCAGCTTCGAGCACTTCACCGAGCACGATGTCGGCGAGGAGCAGGTCTAGCCGCCATCGGCCAGACCATGATTCGCACGCGAGATTTCCCATTCCATCGGGGCCAGGCCCCCCACCAAGGAGCCTAACCATGGCCCGCCCCCCGCCCCCGTCACGCCCCCAGGGTTCGTCCCGCCCGCCCCAAGGTCCCCGCAAGCCGGGCGGTTCCGCGCCCCCGCGCGACGGGCAGCGTCCGCCCCGCGACGGCCAGCGTCCGTCCGGTCCCCCGCGCCGCACGGAGTACCAGGACCACGCCCGGCCGGATCGGCCGCCCCGCCCCGAGCGCCCGAACATGCAGCGCGACCGCACGGCTGCGCCCTTGCCGTCGCACGTGCCCACGTGGCCGGGGGTCGTCAGCCTGGTGCTGCGTCCCGGTACCGCCACGCCGGTGCTTGCAGGGCACCCGTGGATTTTCTCAGGCGCGATCGCGCACGTCGTCCCCGCGCCCGGAGAGGGCCCGCCCGCCGCCGGTCAGGCCTGCGCCGTGTTCGACCCGCACGCCCGCTTTCTGGGCCACGGCTACTGCAACCTGAACAGCCAGATCGCCATCCGTGTCGTTGAGGCGGGGCTGGACGGCTTGGAGCCCGAGCGCATTCCGTCGGCACGCGAGCTGCTGCAGGTCCGCCTGCAGAGGGCGGCAAAGCTACGGCGCGACCTGCAGTTGCCCTCTGCCGAGACCGACGCCTTCCGACTGGTGAACAGCGAGGGCGACCAGCTGCCCGGCCTGACGATCGACCGCTATGCCGATGGCGCGGTTGTGCAGGCCTCCACAGCGGGTGCGTCGCGCTGGCTGCCCGATGTTGTGGAGTTGCTGCGCAAGGAGCACGGTTGCGTGTGGGTGCTGACCCGCGTGCCTCAGGACGTTCACCCGGCAGAGGGGCTGGAGGGGGGCAATGCCGAGCTCCACGGTGAGGTGCCGGTGCAGGTGCAGGTTCGCCACAACGGCCTGACCTTGCGTGTCGAGCCTGCGGGCGGCCAGAAGACCGGCATGTACGTCGACCAGCGTGAGAACCACGTGCGGGCGGCGAAGCTGGCCAAAGGTCGATTCGTCCTCGATACCTTCAGCCATGCAGGCGGATTCGGCTTGCACGCCGCACGCGCTGGGGCTGCGAAGGTCGTCTGCGTCGATGCGTCGCAGCGGGCGGTCGATCTGGCCTTGCAGCACGGCCAGGACAACG
>JBMOIG010000060.1:0-27259 GCA_049317445.1 Myxococcota bacterium
ACGTGCTGAGCACCGATGCAGAGCTTCAGGGCGGCATCGAGGTGGCGCTGCGGGCCATGTCCGCGCGGTCCCGAGAGCGCGTGCGGGGCTGACCGTCGGGAGCCGCGCGCCCGGCTACGGTGTCGGCGGACCGAGACAGCCGGGAATCGGATCGCTGTAGCAGAATCCGTACTTGCAGGCGTCGGCGGTGCATTGGTTCTTGTCGGCGCACTCCAGCGAGGACTGGCACTTCTTGGCGTAGCACCCCTCGATCGGCGTGTTGGTGCAGAAGCCGTAGGGCTGCTGGCAGGCGTCGGTTGTGCACGGGTTGCCGTCGTTGCAGGTCAGCGTCTTGTACTGGCATTTGCCGCTGATACAGAGCTCGCTGGTGCACGCGTTCTTGTCGTCGCACATCGACGCGTCCTTGCACGGGAGCGCGCAGTTGGGATCCTGAACGTACGAGCAATTGCCGTTGGTTGCGTCGCACAGGTCCTTGGTGCAAGGGTTGCCGTCGTCGCATTGCCCAGGCTTGCACAGCATGCCGCACCCGGGGATCGGCAGGTAGATGCACTTGCCGCTCTTGGGGTCGCAGCTGTCCATCGTGCAGTTGTTGCTGTCGTTGCAGACCTGCTGGACCCAGACGCACATGCCCAGCTGTCCGTCGGCCGTCGCGCCCTTGCAGATGTCGGTGCTGCAGGCGATGCCGTCGAAGCACTCTTGGTCCATCTTGCACGGCTGGCAGTTGCTGGACGACGCGTGCATGCACTGGCCCGACATGGGGTCGCAGTAGTCCTTGGAACACGGGTTGTTGTCGTTGCACTGCGCGTCCGACGTGCAGCCCGGGGTGCAGGCGGGGTCCTTGGCGTGCTGGCAGGTCCAGTTCTCGCACCAGTCCTTGGTGCACTTGTTGCCGTCGTCGCACTGCGGTGCCGACATCGACGGGGTGCAGCACGTCTTCAGGTTCGCCTGCGTGTAGACGCACTTGCCCACGCCGGACGACGACACCAGGCACTTGTCGACGGTGCAGGCGATGCCGTCATTGCAGTCGAAGTCCGACTTGCAGCCGGCGCTGCAGCCGGGGATCTGCGGGTTCGAGCACTGGAAGGTGTTGTAGTCGCACACGTCTTGCGTGCAGCTGTTGCCGTCGACGCACTGCATCATGTCGATCATCGGGTTGCAGCAGCCCATGGCGCCCGAGGGCGAGTGCTGGCACTTGCCGAAGCCGTCCGCGCTGATCGCGCATTTGTCCAGTGTACACGGCAACTTGTCGTCGCACTGCTGGTCGGACTGGCACCCGGCGCACCCGGGCAGCAGCTTGTGCACGCACTGTCCGGTCCCGGCGGCACACGCGTCTGAGGTGCAGGCGTCGCCATCGTCACAGTTCTGGGGCTGCACCTCACACTGGCCGGTCATGGGGTTGCAACTGGCCGTGTAGCAAGGCTTGGCCGGACACGCGAGCCCGCCCGCCGTCACGCACTTGCCGCCCATGCACGCCTCTTTGGTGCACAAGTTGCCGTCGTCGCAGTCCTTGTCGCTGGTGCAGCAGTTCGGCGAGGGCGAGGAAAGGCACCCGATCGTCGGGTCGCACATGTCGTCGGTACACGGGTCGCCGTCGTTGCACTTTGCCACGCTGTAGACGCAGGTGCCCTGAATGCACTGGTCGGTGGTGCAAGCGTTACCGTCCTCGCACTGGGCAGAGTCCTTGCACTTCGCGCCACAGCCGGGAAGCTCTGCGAACTGGCACTGCCCGCCGATACACATATCCTGGGTGCAGGGGTTGCCGTCGTTGCAGTCGTAGTCGTTGAAACACTTGGGATAGCAGCCGTCCATCTGCAGGTGTTCGCACATGCCGGCGTCGGTGCAGATGTCCTTGGTGCAGGGGTCGCCGTCGTCGCAGGATGCATCGCCCTGACATGGCTCGGCGCAACCCTCGATCGGCTGGTGGACGCACTGTCCGCTGCCCCAAGCGCACACGTCCTTGGTGCACGGGTTGCCGTCGTCGCAGTACTCGTCGCCCATGCAGGACATCCCGCACCCGGGCACGGCGAGGTGCTGGCACTGGCCGTTGGTGCACTGGTCGGCGGTGCAGGGGTCTCCGTCGTCGCACGAGATGGGCGACTGCTCGCACTTGCCGGTCTGGGGATTGCAGCTGGCGACGAAGCACGGCGCGGCGGGACAGGCGAACGGGGTCGCGGACGCGCACTGGCCAGCGACGCACGCCTCTTGGGTGCACAGGTTGCCGTCGTCACAGTCGGCATCGACCACGCACGCCGAGTCGACCCACTGGTCAACCCAGACGACGTCGGCGCCGGTGCCGTCGGGGTCGGTGACCTCGCCGCCCTGAACGTCCTGGCCGTCCGCGCCCGTGTCGGCCAGAACCGGACCGACCGTGCCCACATCCGAACCACAGCCGGCAAGGCCCAGTCCCAGCGCCATCACCGCGAACGGCAGGCATCGACAGGAACGAAAGAGCAAGCTTTGTGCGGTGTTTCGCATGGGAACCTCCAGATCGCGGCAGACGGGACCCGCCGGAGACCAACGGACACTGTACCAGCTTGGCGCGGCCGACGAAAACAACAACTGCATCGGGCTGCTTGCCGGGGTGGAGGGAAAGGCTCTATCTTCCCAAGGCATGTTTTCGCCTCGTGAAGATCGCACCCTCGCTCTGGTCCGGCCCGCAACGCTGGGCGATGCCGAGGCGTTGCGCAACTTCAAGCGCTTGGCGTTGAGCGAGACCGAGTTCCTGTTGCAGGGGGTGGAGGATTTCGACGACCACACCGAAAGCGAGCGCGATCTGATCGGCCGCTTCCTGCACCAGCCCACCTGCCTGCTGCTGGTCGCCGTGATCGACAACCGCATCGTGGGTCTGTGCAGCATCGTCGGCGGGCACCTGTGGCGCACGCGACATGTCGGGACCATGAGCATCGGGGTCTTGCGGCAGTACTGGCGGCACGGCGTCGCCTCGCGGCTGATGCGGGCGGCGCTGCGCTGGGCACAGGACCACCCGGTGCTCGACAAGCTGTCGCTGCAGGTCCACGCCTCCAACACGCCTGCCCGCCTGCTGTATTTGGGGCAGGGCTTCGTCGAGGAGGGGCTGCTGCGCCGCGAAGCCCGCTTGGGCGACGATTTTGACGATCTGGTGCCGATGGGGCTGCTGTTGCGCAAGCCGCGCGACGGCACCCCGCCCGAGGAGGACCCGTGACCCCCCGAAAGTCCGTTGGCTTGCTGGCTTTTCTGACCCTCGTCGGCCTGGTTGCCGTGCTCGCCTCGTGCGGCAAGTCCGCAGCGCCGTCGTCTCCAAGTGCCGCGACCGCGACGACCACAGAGCCCGGCACCGCGCCTGAGCCCGAGGCCGTCGAGGACCCCGACCCGCCGATCGACTTGCCGGCCGGTGCCACGTTGGGCGACGCACTGCCCAAGCTTCCCCCCGTGTACCCGCGGCTGGGCAGCGGACTCGCCGGGGATTCCGCCCGCCCTGCGCGGGGTTGCGCGGATCAGGGGCCTTCGGGCGCCACGCTGGTCAAGCAGCTGGACTTGATCGTCGCCACCGGCAAACCCGAGGCGCCGCAGGGGGTTCTCGAGGTCTGCTTGTTCGCCCAGGGAGTCGCGCGCACCGACAGAGTATCGGGCACCGGCAAGCGTTTCTCGGTCGTGTCCGCGTGGCCGGGCGGCGCCGTGCAGACCTACGCCTTCGATGAACCGACGCGCACGCCGACGTCGCTGCCGCCCGAGCGCGCCAAGGTCGGCCACGATGGCGCCGGCTGGGCCACGATCGTCGCAACGGGCCACCCCGAGCTGCCCGTGCTGGCGGTGTCCAGCGCGCGCTTCTTCGACGGCCGTTTCGGTCACGTACTTCAATACCAGCGTCGTTCCCGCGTGTTGCGTGGGGTTGGCGAGGCGGCCGAGTGGCAGGCGTTTCAGGATCAGGACTTCACAGTCGTCGATCTGGGTCACCTGCAGGCTCTGTGCGACGGTCGCGCCGACGCCACCCCAGCCGACCGAGCGGCGGGTCAGCTGCAAGCTGCGTGCGACGAGCACCTCAAGCTCGCCGAGACCTCCGACCTGCAGGCCGCCGAGCACGAGAAGCTGCGGGCCCGCCGCCTCAAGGGCCTGGACCTGACCATGCGCAAGCCCGACCCCGACCCGCAGGCGCTGTGGCTGGGTCAGGCCAAGGCCTCGCTGGCGGCGGGTGAGTGGCAGAAGGCGTTCGAGACCGCCCTGCGGGCCGATGTCGCGTGCGGTGAAGCGGTGGCAGAGGCGCACTCGGTGCTGAACGACGCGCTGCGGGCTGGCAAGAAGACCCCGGCCAAACTCGAGGGGTCTCAGGCCATGGCGGCGCTGTGCGAGCCGCTGCCGGACAAGCCGGCCCCCAAGCGCTCGAAGGTCGAAGTGAAGTAGGGAGAAGCGTTAGCGCGCGGTCGTCGGCATCGCGTGCAGCGGGTGCCCGGTGACGATGTGCGCGGCCTCAGCCAGCGCTTCGGCCATCGTCGGGTGCGCGTGAATCGTCAGCGCCAGGTCTTCGGCGGTGGCGGACATCTCCAGCGCGAGTCCAGACTGTGCAATCAATTCACTGGCTTCTGCGCCAACGATGTGCACCGCCAGGATCGTGCCGTCGTCCGCGTCGGCGACCACGCGGGCAAAGCCATCGGTCGCGTTGGACGAGATCGCCCGGCCCAGGGCCGCGAACTGGAACTTGCCGACCTTGATCTTGCGCCCCTGCGCCTCCAGCTCGAACAGCATCGGCCCCACGGTCGCGATCTCCGGGTCGGTGTAGACCACGCTGGGGATGCAGACCGAGTCGAAGGCCGCGGCGTGACCGGCGATGACTTCCGCCGCGATCTCCCCTTCCTTGCTGGCCTTGTGCGCAAGCATCGGTCCCGGGACCAGATCGCCAATCGCGTACACCCCGGGCGCCGACGTCTTCATCTGCCGGTCGACCGGCACGAAACCGCGCGCGTCGGGGGTGATGCCGACGGTCTCGAGGCCGATGCCGTGCGAGCTCGGGCGGCGGCCGACGGACACCAGCACCTTGTCGACTTCCAAACGGCTCTGCGTCGTGCCCTTCTTGTCGGTGGTCTCGAGATCGATGGCGATCTTGCCGTCGGCGGTCTGCTCTTGCCGCAACGCCTTGGTGGCTACCAGGTGCTTCACGCCCAGCTTGGCCTGCTTCATCGTCACGGGCCGAGCCAGATCCGGGTCGAAGGTCGGCAGAATGCGGTCCAACGCCTCGATCACCGTGACCTTGCTGCCCAGCCGCGCGTACACGTCGGCCATCTCCATGCCGATCACGCCGCCGCCGATGACGGCCAGCGACCCCGGGACCTCGCTGAGCGCCAATGCACCGGTCGAGTCCAGGATCTGCTTGTTGTCAAAAGGGAATCCGAGGATCTGGATCGGCCGCGAGCCGGTCGCCAGCACCACCGACTTGGTCTCGACCACCTCGACCGACCCGTCGGCCAGCGTAATCTCCACCTTGCCGGGACCTGCCAGCTTGCCGGTGCCGATGACGTGTTCGACCTTGTTGCCCTTGAACAGACCACCGATGCCTTGCGAGAGCTTGGTCGTGACGCCTGTCTTCCAAGCCTGCATGGCCGCCATGTCGACCGTCAGGTCCTTGGCCACGATGCCGATCGCCGCGCCGTCCAGCGCCTTGCGGTACACCTTGGACGCGTGGATCAGCGCCTTGGACGGGATGCAGCCCACGTTCAGGCACACGCCGCCCAGAAACTCGCGCTCGACCACCAGCGTCTTCAACCCGGCCTGACCCAAGCGAATCGCACACACATACCCGCCGGGACCGGCGCCCAGCACGACCACATCAACACTCCTCGCCATCTTCGCTCCTCGCTTGGTTCCCGGGGTTCAGGGGGGAGGGCGCGCGCAGTCGCGATTAGACACGACAGCGCGGCACCACCCGGCAGAGACGCGGCGCATGCTGGTCGGGCTGGGAGGAGTGGTCAAGCCGGGCGCGATCAACCGCCCGTGATCACGTCGGGCGAGCCCGCGATCATCTGGCCCATGCCGCCGCAGTGCTGGTCCATGTCGTTGAGCCGGTGGGCCTGCTTGCCGTTGATCTTCACGGTGCCCGAGCCGGTCTTGGCCGTCCACGTGTTGCCGCCACAGCAGGCGGCGTGGATGCCAGGGTCGCCAACGCGCACTGCAGGCTTGCCGTTGACCATCACGTCGGGAGACCCGCCGGTCGCCGGTCCCACGCACGGGTGCGGGCACGCCGGGCAGCCGTGCGCATCGGCCGGAATCATCGAATTGTCGCCGAGTCGCGCTTGCAGGGGCATGACGGACCTCTCGGGGCAGCTTGCTGCTTCAGACTGTAACAGCCCCCCGAACCGACCCGCAATCGCTTTGGGGGTCAGACACCCCACGGGCGGGTCATTGCGACAACGACGCCCCCAGATGCATGCCTACTTCGATGCCCAGGCGCCAGTCGGGGCCGTGGCCGAACTCGTCCCACTGACTGGTGAATTTGTTCTGATCGCGCTCTGAGGAGATGAGGCCTTCGACGCCCATCGCGACGTAGACGAAGTCCCGCGCCGACACCAGCCGCAGCTGCCAGGACCAGTAGCGGAATCCGCTTGCGCCGTTTTGGGGAGAGACGTCGTTCATGTGGATCGAGGCAAGCAGCCCCGCCAGCCGAGGAGCCGACACGCCGGTCCAATAGGACAGGCCCTCCGGCGCCGAGGCCTTGGCGGTCGAGGGTGCGGTCAGTCCTTGGTACGAGAACCAGCGCACGCCGCTGGCCAGCGAGATCCACGCGAGTCCATCGCGCGGGCCCCAGCCGAGGTGCAGGAAGCCGCCGCCACCACCGGAAATGTCGGGCAGCACGGTGCCGTCGGAGTCCTCCATGATGCCGATGGCGCCTTCGAGAGAGGCGACCGCACCGAACTTGGCCTCCGAACTCGAGTCCGTCGGCTTTTGTGTGGGAACGACCGGAGTCGCCGGCGTCGCCGCGGCCCCGCGGCGTTCCGGCGTGCCGACGGTGCCGGTCCGACCGGACCCTGCGTCTTGCGGAGGTCTCCCGGTGGATGATGGGGTTGCCCCGGGTGCGACGGCCGCGGAGCCGCCCGCGGGGACGACTTGGGTGCTGGGTCGGACGACGGGTGTCGCCGGTTCCGGGTCCGGCGCGGGCTGCGCGGTCAACGCCAGCACCAAGCGGGCGGTGCCCGTGCGGGGGACCGGCAGCGTTCCGCCCAGCGCGTGATAGCCGTCCCGACGGGCTTCGAGGCGACGCTCGCCCGACGAAAGCAGCAAATTCAGGGGAGACCGCCCTACGACCGCTCCGTCCAGCAGGATCTCGGCGCCAGACGGTCGCGTCTCGATCTGCACCTGCGGCGGTGGTGCGGCGAAGCCCGGGTCGGCACCGACCGTCGAAACCGGAGGCGCGACGCCAGGTTCTGCCGACGGCAGCGGATACCACGCCAGCCGGCGAATGCCGTTGAACAGCGTGCCGCAAGCTGCCTGGCCACGCGCGGTGAGTCCCTCAAACGTAGCGGACGCCACCTCGATCTGCCCCGCGTCGGTCGCATCTGCTGCGCGCCACAGGACCATGCGCAAGCGCCACTGGTCCTCCTCGAAGCGAACGGCCGTTGCGACTGCCACCGCAGCTCCCATCTGACGCGCCACCGCCAAACGACAGTGGAAATCGCAGTTGCCGGTCTCGCCACGCCCCAACTCCGCTTCCAGGAACGCGGGCACCGGCCGCACGGGACCTGGCTGGGCGGTTCGCGCTTGCTCCAACGCCGCCGCCAGCACCGTCTGCACGGCACGCACCGACGCTTCGCTGCGCAGGCCATCGGGGGGCAGAAACACGACGCCGGACAGCTCTCGGCGGGCCTTTTCCTCCCGCTCGCGCTCAGCCTTCTCCGCTTCGGCACGCTGCTGCGCCAGACGCAACCGCTCGCCCTCCAGGCGCAGCCGCTCTGCCTCTGCCTTGCGCTCGGCGTCTGCCTTGCGCGCAGCCTCCGCGATGCGGTCGGCCTCTGCCTTCAGGCGCGCCTCGATGTCCGCCAGCCGCTTGGCTCCGTCCTGCACGCCTTCCGGGTTCTTCTCGATGCGCAGATACAGCTCGAACAGTGCCTTGGCCTCGACCAGCTTGCCGGCCGACTCGCGCGCGCGCGCGGCGTTGAAGACGGCCGTCGGCAAGCGGGCAAGGTCGTACACCTGCATGAACAGGTCGGCGGCCTCGTCGAAGCGGCCGGCCTTGAACGCCTCGCGTCCCTCGGCGTTGAGCTGTTCGGCCTTGCGAAGGTCCGCCTTGGTGGCCGCCAGCACAGGCTGCGGCGCCGCGACGAAGACGGGCACCGTCCACGCGCACAGGCACAGAACCCAAACCAAGCCGGTACGGGACACAGCGGGACGATGGTAGGGATATCGGTTCATGTCGGGCCGAGCATGCCACGCTTGGCGGCGGCCACCAACTTCCGACGGGATCTTCCCGGGGGCAGCACGCACCGTTACTGCTGGTGGTGCACGCTCTCGACCAGATACGGGTCTCGCTGCGGCACCAGCGCCGCCCGGCCAAGCCGCCAGGAAACGACCAGCAGGAACAGCCCGGCCATCAGCGCCACCGGCCCCAGCTCCTGCAGGCCCAGGAACGGACCGTGGGCGTGGACGTCTCCGCCGTACTCCACCGCAAGGTGCGAAACAGGAGGCATCACCTGCAGATACACGTCCAGCCAGTGGCCGACCAACAGCAGGCTGGCGACGATGGCCAGAATCTTGGGCGACCGCTTGTTGGGACGGGGAATCAGCGTCAGGAACGGGATCAACCAGTTCAGCACGACGTTGCTGGCGAACAGGGCCAGCCAAGCACCCTCGCGCCGCATCAGGAAGTAGCCGGTCTCCTCTGGCATATTCGCATACCAGATCAGCAGGAACTGGCTGATCCAGATGTAGGCCCAGAAGGTCGAGAACGCGAACATCAGCTTGCCCAGATCGTGCAAGTGCCCGGTCGTCACTTGGGGCAGATACCCCGCGCGGCGCAGTCCCAGCACCGCAAGCGTGACGGTCGCGCAGCCAGCCACGAAGGCCCCGGCGAACTGGTAGACCCCGAAGATGGTTGAGAACCAGTGCGGCTCCAGACTCATCAGCCAGTCCAGCGAGGCAATGGTCATCGTCAGGCCGAACATGATCAGGAAGATGGCAGACCACGCGACGTTGGCGCGGGTGTGGCGGTCGTCGCCGTCCTTGTCCTGAGCCACGCTGTTGCGGCGCAGCACCCAAGCGAACAGCGACCACAGGCCCAAAATCACCACCAGACGCACCAGGAAGAAATTGGGCGTCATCAGCACGGCCTTGTGCTGCAGCAGCTCGTCCTGCGCCACGATGTCGGGGTGCGACCACTCGTACAGCTCGTGCATGCCCAGACCGGTGACGGCCAACAGCGCGACCAGGCCGAACGGCAGCCAGCCACCTATCGCCTCGGGGATGCGGCGCAGCACGACCGCCCACCCGGCCTTGGCGACGTGGGTCAGGGCGACCAGCACGGTTGCGCCAATTGCAATCGAGACGAACAGATAGCTGGCGATCAGGCCGTTGGCCCACGCTCGCCACGGCTGGCTCGACAGCGTCCAGGCAAACAGCCCGGCGCCGACAATCACGAGGCCCAGCGCGACGTTGCGCAGCCGGGCAGGCGTTCGGTACGGCGCGGCCGGCGGGGTCTCGGCGTGCGGCGTCGCAGTCTTGGAATTCGCGCTCACGGGGCACCTCTTGCACGCGGGCGTCGGCCCCGGGGTCGGGACCAGCGAAGGGTTCGGACGCTACTTCTTGCCGGAAGCCGGGGGCGCATTCTTGCCGGTCGCGGCCGGCGGATCGACCGTCAGCGTGATCTCGCCCGGCAGCGGCTGGGCCGCCTGCTTCTGCAGCTGGGTCCGCAGGTAAAGGACGATGCGCCACCGGTCGGCTTGGCGGATCTGCGTCTTGTAGGTCGGCATCAGACCTCGGCCGTGGGTGATCATCCGAAAGATCTGCCCCGGCGGCATCTTGCCGGCGTTGGTCTCTTTGATGCCGATCGGGAACCCGGGCACGCCGAATCTGGCGCTGGCTCCATCGCCCATGCCCTGCGGGCCGTGACACGGCGAGCAGAATGTCTGGAAGCCCCACTGACCACGCGCGATGTTCTCAGGCGTCGGAGCCTGCGGATTGACCTCGTCGCCGACCAACACGCGGGTGACGTCGGACGGCAGGCTGTGGTCGGGGTGGAAACCGCGCGGGATCGTGCCCACAGGCGGGACCTGCAGCGCGCGACCGTCCTTGAACAGCGGGTTGGGGTCGTACGACTCGACGCGCGCGGAGTTCCGCATCTGGCCCAGCCAGGGCAAGAACTCCACGTTCGGCTCGCGGTCGACCACGCAGCCGCCCAGCGACACGACGGTCAGCAGGGCGAGGGTAGTCGGCGCGGCCAAGCCGGACCGAAGACGCAAGCTCAAGTAGCTCATGCGTTTTCCTCTACGTAAGCGATCTCGAGGGCGCCGTGCTCCGAGAGCAGTGTCTTGGCCTGTGCTTCGTCGAAATGCAGGCCGGTCGGGTCCAAGGCGATGGCGAATCGGTCGTTGGTGACGCCCTCGATGTGCAGGCGCGGCTTGCGACCGGGCAGCAGACCGCAGAACGACAGCAGGCCGCCGACCGTGAGCAGGCCGCCGAACAGCACCGTCAGCTCGAACGACACCGGTATGAATGCTGTCAAGGGCATGAAGGGCTTGCCGCCCACGTTCAGCGGCCAGCCCGACCAGAATGGCGACTCGATCGACTGCGTGTAGATCTGCAGCGTCAGCGCCGTCAGCAGACCCAGCAAGCCGCCAATGCCGGTGACATAGGTCAGCTTCGAGCGCGGCAACCCCTGCGCGGCGTCCAGACCGTGGACGGCGTAGGGCGTAAAGGTGTCGTGCACGGGCAGACCGGCCTGAACGGCGGCGGCCGTAACGGCGAGGATCTGCTCCTCCGTCTCGTACAGCCCGACCAGATACTGCTTGGGTTCCTTGGGCTCTTGGATCCTGGGGGCCTTCTTAGCCATGGGCCACCTCCACACGGTCCGCCGCGGGGGACGGCTGGGCAGTCACGGCGTGGGGCTGCAACGCGGTCTCAGGGTGTCGGCGCGCAAAGCCCAGCACCGCCTTGACCTCGCCGATCGCGACCACCGGCAGCACGCGGGTGAACAGCAGGAACAGCGTGAAGAACAAGCCGAACGTGCCCAGCAGCGTCGTGTATTCGACCCAGGTGGGGTTGTACATCGCCCAGCTGGACGGCAGGTAATCGCGGTGCAGCGACGTCACGATGATGACGAAGCGCTCGAACCACATGCCGACGTTGACCAGCAGCGAGACGACGAACAGCACGCCCAGATGGCGGCGCAACCGTCGGAACCAGAACACCTGCGGCACCACGACGTTGCAGGTGATCATCGTCCAGTAGGCCCAGGCATACGGGCCGGTCGCGCGGTTCGAGAAGAACACGAACCCTTCGTAATTGCTGCCGGAATACCAAGCAATCAGGAACTCGGTGCCGTACGCCAGACCGACCATCATGCCCGTGGCCGTGATGATCTTCGCCATATTCTCCAAGTGATTCAGCGTGATCAGGTGCTCGATGCTCAAGACCTTGCGGGTGATGATCAACAGCGTGAGCACCATGGCGAAACCCGAGAAGATGGCGCCGGCGACGAAATAGGGAGGGAAGATCGTGGTGTGCCAGCCGGGCTCGACCGAAGTCGCAAAGTCCATCGACACGATGGTGTGCACCGACAGCACAAGCGGCGCCGAGAGGCCGGCGAGCAGCATGTACACGGTCTCGTAGTGCACCCAGTGGCGGTTCGAGCCGGACCATCCCAGCGAGAGCACGCCGTAGATCTTCTTGCGCAGCGCGGTCTTGGCTCGGTCACGCACCGTCGCCAGATCCGGGACCAGGCCCACGAACCAGAACACCGCCGAGATCGTGAAGTACGTCGAGATGGCGAACACATCCCAAACCAGCGGCGAGCGGAAGTTGGTCCACAGCGGACCGCGCAGGTTCGGGTACGGCATGATCCAGTAGGCGCCGAACCACGGACGGCCCATGTGGATGAACGGGAAAATGGCGGCGCAGAGCACGGCGAACAGCGTCATCGCCTCAGCCGACCGGTTGATCGACGTGCGCCACTTCTGCCGGAACAGGAACAGGATCGCAGAGATCAGCGTCCCCGCGTGACCAATGCCGATCCAGAACACGAAGTTCGTGATGTCGAAGCCCCAGCCGACGGTCTTGTTCAGACCCCAGACGCCGACGCCGTTGTAGAGCTGCCAGCCGATGGCCGAAAACCCGGCGACCAGCGCCGACACGGCCAGAAGAAACGCCGTCCACCACATCCACGACGGCTTGCGTTCCATCGGCGCACAGACCTCGTCAGAGATCTGGGCCAGCGTCGGATTGCCGGTGACGAGCGGCTCGCGCAGGTGCGAGACAGTACTGCTCATGGAACTAGCCCTCCAGGCGCTCGGAATTGCGAACTTTGGTCATGTACGTGACGGCCGGCCCGGTGCCCACTTCGGCCAGAACCGAGTAGTTGCGGGGGTCTTCGTACTGCTTGCGGACACCGCTTTCGACGTCGTTGATGTTGCCAAAGACAATGGCCTCGGTCGGACACGCCTGCTGGCACGCCGTCACGACGTCGCCGTCACGCAGGTCGGACTGCGGGATCTTGCCCAGCTTGGCGGCCTCGGACTTCGCGTACCCGATGCGCTGCACGCAGAACGAGCACTTCTCCATCACGCCGCGGCTGCGCGGGGTGATGTCGGGGTTCAGGGCCAGGGCCACGATGTCCAGGTCCTGCTTGCCTTCCATGTCACCGGTCGGATAGTTGAACCAGTTGAAACGCCTGACCTTGTACGGGCAGTTGTTCTCGCAGTACCGCGTGCCGATGCAGCGATTGTACGCCTGCGAGTTCAGCCCCTCGGTCGTGTGGACGGTCGCCAGCACCGGGCAGACCGTCTCGCAGGGCGCGTGGTCGCAGTGCTGGCACAGCATCGGCTGGTGCACCACTTCAGGGTTGTCCGCCAGCGCCAGCAGGTCGGGGCCAGTCGGGTCCCAGTCGTAGCCCTTGGGTCGCTTGCGCTCGCTGAAGTAGCGGTCGATGCGCAGCCAGTGCAGCTCGCGGCGAACCAGAACTTCGCGCTTGCCGACAATCGGCACGTTGTTCTCGACGTTGCAGGCGATGACGCAAGCACCGCAGCCGGTGCAGGCGTTGAGGTCGATCGCCATGCCCCACTTGTAGCCGGGGTACTCGTGGCGGGTCCAAAGGGTCCGCGTCGACCGCTTGCCGCGCTTGGGGTCGTTCAGCATCGGCGACAGCGGCACGTTGCCCGCGTCCGGGGTCGCCTGCCAAGCCGGCAGTGTGGTTTCACGCACGATGTCGCGGTGTTCGTAGCTGTGGTGCGTCTGCGAGAACGCAACCGGCTCGTTATCCCCGGTCTTCTTCAGGTCGACCTTGACCAGCGCGCCCAGACCCGCCAGCGGTCCGACGTCCGCGCCCACGCCGTTGCCGACGCGCCCGACCGCCGTGCGGCCATAACCGACGGCAATCGCAATCGCTTCGTCGTGCAGACCGGGCTGCAGCACCACCGGCAAACGCAGCGGCTTGTCGCCACCGGTCACCTCGACCACGTCGCTGGACTCGAGGCCCAGCTTGGCCGCGGTCGCCGGAGAGACACACGCGTAGTTGCCCCACGTGGCCTTGCTGACAGGGTCCGGCAGCTCTTGCAGCAGCGGGTTGTTCGCATAGCGGCCGCGACGCATCGCGACCTTTTCATACGCGACGAGCTCGAACTTGCCCGAACCAGCCACGATACCGGCAGCGCCCTTGAGCGCGCGGGCGGCGTCGACGGGATTGAACTTGCCGGGCGCGGGCTGCGGCAGCTCGATGGGTGCCTCGACCGGCGTAGCGTCGGCAGGCAGACCCACCGGCGAGGCCTCCGCGGCCAGACCCACGGCGGCGACTTCGGCAGCGGCGACGACGGGTTCCAGCGCGGGTGCGGCACCTTGCGGCGCCTGCGCGAGCATCGGCCCACCCACGGCGAGGCCCAGACGACCGGGCAGTGCAACTCGGCGCAACTGAACGAATCCGTCGTGCACGGCCTTGTCCCAGAAGTTCTGGAAGTCGACCGCGACGCCCTGCACGCGCGGCAACACCGCACGCTGCCAATGCTTCTGCATGAAGGCGAGCATCGCGCTGCCGTTGGCGGCGGGGGCGGGTTCATTGGACCACTGCAGCAGCAGGTCCTCTGCCTGGACGGTGTCGAACAGCGGGCGGACCAGCGGCTGCTGGACATTGACCAGACCGGCCTGGGGTTCGCTGTCTCCCCAGCACTCCAGCGGGTGGTGCGTGGCGGCGACCAGCTGGCAGGCCTTGGCCGTCTCGTCGGCGCGACCCGAGAGTGCGAGCGAAAACGCGGTCTTCTTCAGCCCGGCGGCCCACTGGGCTCCGCGCGGCGAGTCGTACACCGGGTTGACGTCGACCAGCACGACGCCCTGCAGTGCACCTGCAGCCAGGTCTTCAAGCAGCTTGTCAGCTTCGGCGCGGCGACCGGTCTGGTGCAGGTGCGCAGCCAGATCGACCGTCTTGCCGTAGTTGCCCAAGGCTTGGTTGACGACGTTGACGGCCGCCTGCACGACCACGTCGGCCGAGCCCGAGACGACCAGTGACTTGCCGCGAGCACCGGCCAGCAGCTTCGCGAACTCGTCCAGCTGCTTGTCGTGGGGCGAGGTGGCGGAGGGCACGCCGACGTCGATGCCTTGCGACCGCACCACACGATCGGCCAGACCCAGCGCAAACGCGCGTTCCTGCGACGGCAGAATCCGCAGGCGCTCATCGGCGTTCGAGCCGGTCAGCGTCATCTGCGTCTCGACCTGGATGTGCTTGGACATCCGCTTCTGCTTGGCTGAGAGCTTGCGGGTCTGCGCCCACTGCCGGGCAAAGGCGACCGGCTGGATCCACGTCCCCAGGAAGTCGGCGCCGATCGAGACGATGACCTGCGCTTCGTCGAAGCGATAGAACGGCACCACAGCCTTGTCGTGGGTCGCCGCGTGCGCCTCCAACACCGCCTGACTGCTCGCGTCCTCTGCCAGCACGACGTGACGGGCGCCGGGGAACTGCCCCAGGAACTTCGCGACGACTGCCGCAGACGCCGGACCCGACGTGGTTCGGGTGACGACCGCAAGCTTGGAGCCGTCGGCGCGGAAGCCGGCCAGCGCCTTGTCGACGCGCGACTGCAGCTCGGTCCATGTGGCCGCCTTGCCGTCGACCAGGGGCGCGCGCAGGCGGTCGCCGTCGTACAGGTTCAGCACGCTCGCTTGGGCAAAAGCGCAGGAGCTGCCCAGACTCAGCGGGTGCTCAGGGTTGCCCTCGACCTTGATGGGGCGGCCGTCACGCGCCTTGACCAGCAGGCCGCAACCCGCCGCGCACGCCCGACAGTCGGTCGCGTAGTACACGGCGTTGCCGGGGACGATCTCTTCAGGCTTCAGCACGTAGGGCAGGGCCTTCTGCACCGGCTGGCGAGCACAACCCGTCCCCAGACCGACCGCAGCGAACGTCATGCCCAGCACGGTCATGAAGTCGCGACGCGCCACGTCCGAGCCATCGCCCACGGCCGGCGGCTTGCCGATCTCGTACAGGCGGGCCTCGTCCAGGCTGGGGTCGCCAAGCAGGTCCTCGACGTTCTGGAAATAGCGCTTGGCTTCCAGTGCGTCGTTCGGGGTGGCCTCGCCTTCGGTGTTCTCGAGGCGGGGATCAGGCGCGCGGTCCATGAGACCTCCGGGGAGCGAACGGCGGACGGGCACATGGCCTCGCCGCCGCGGACCACCTAGTGGTGGCAGGAGTAACAGTCGGTCGAGGCCTGGATCTTGTCCTTGAGGCCGGCCGGGGGATTCTTGTTGTATTCGCGGTGGCAGTTGACGCACCAGCCCATCGCGAGGCTGGAGTACTGGTACATCTCGACGAACTCTTGCACAGGCCCGTGGCAGGTCTGGCAGGCGACGCCACGGTTGACGTGGCGGCTGTGGTCGAACCACACGAAGTCCGGCAGCTTGTGCACGCGCACCCACTCAAACGACTTGCCGGTGTCGTAGGCTTCCTTCAGCTTCTTGATGTACGGCGAGTCGGGCTTGGAGAGCTTGTGGCAATTCATGCACACGTTGACCGGCGGGATGCCGGCGCGCGGGCTCTGCTCTGACCCGAAGTGGCAGTACTTGCAGTCGATCTTCAGATCTCCGGCGTGCTGCTTGTGCGAGTACGGGATCGGTTGCACCGGCTTGTAGCCCTGATTGAGGCCGGGCACCGTGAAGCCCGTCTCGTTACAGCCGCCGACCGCAAGGCCGAACAGACCGACTGCGAGCACGAGACACCACCGGGCGCAATGAGCGAGGGGCGGATTCATCGTCTTTGCCTTCCTTGGGCGCGCGAACACGGGCCTCGGGAGATGTCGGCTCCCTCGACTCTTCCCTTCTCGGGCAACCGGGGGCCGACCCTCCACGGTTCACCCGTCCCAACATCATGATTGGACGGAAGATTGTGCCGAGAACACCGGGCAGACCCGGCCCGCCGGAGCGCGGGAATGGTGAAGCAAGAAGGCGTTCAAGTCCAGCCCCCTGTGCAACAATTGTGATCTGGGACAAAGAAACGCGTCGTCCGGGAAGCGGCGACTACTCCGGCTCTTCGCGGGCAGCGCTTTGCACCCGATGCCAGCGCAGGTCGGTGCCGTGCACGTCCACTCCGGAGTCGCCGCAGGTCTCGGCGTACAGCAGCACCCGCCGCTGGCTGGTCGCCCGAGCGACGTCCAGCGCAATCTCGGCGCGCGTCAGCAGCTCCGGGCCATCGGTGGCGTCCCCCGGAAACACCGCGACGCCAGCGGTGAACGTCACTTGCCCCGCCAGCTCGCCCACCAGACCCAGAGTCTCCTCGGACCAGGACAGGCTGCGCCACAGCGTGTACATCAGTCGGCGCGCCTCGAAGGCGGAGATCTGGTTGAGGATCAGGCCAAATCGCTCGTCGCCCAGCCGCGCCACCGTGTCGGACCGCCGCAACGCCGCCTGCAGGTGTCGCGCCACGTCGGTCAGCAGGGACCGCGCCCCCGCCCGCCCCAACTGACGCTCGACCGCCGGCAGACCGTCCAAGTCGACGACGGCCACGGCCATCGGCACCGACCCCCGCGACGACATGCGGATGATCGGGTCCAGCCTTGCGTTGAACACCTCAAGCGTCGGCAAGCCAGTGAGCGGATCGACCGAGGCCATCGCACGCCGCATCTGCCGACTGCGGGACCTGCCGACGACCCGGCGGGCAAATTCGTCCGCTGGCGTCTGTTCCATCACGGCAACGTCGTCAAAACCGACCTCCAGCCAGGAAGACGCTTCAGCGGCTCGCTCCGGAGGCAGAAGGATGGCCGACGCGGGCAAGATCTTGGCGCCGCGGTCGCAGAGGGAAAGCCAGATATCGGGCTGGCTTGCGTCCTCGGCAGGCGCAAGCGCGACCACACTGACCCCGGAGAGATAGGCGGCGTAGGCACACGCAGCGACCGGAGCTCGCTCCACCGTGAGCCCTTGAACCCGCAGCGCTTGGTCTAGCGCTTGCAGCCAGGGCGTGTCGGCATCGGGGATGACGGCGTGGTCAGGTCGACGCTGCGGCGGGCACATCTCGAGCATCGTCATGCGGGGTCTCCGGCACCGACCCGGACCTGATCGACGGTGGTCCAGACGGTCGGCGAGCAGGACGATTGCGGCGAATCAGGTCGGCTACTGCACGCACACGTTCGCGAGGCCCGGCGTTCCGGTGTCGCGCCACAGGCACTTCTTGGCGCTGTAGTTGTCGACCGAGCAGACTTCCTTCGCATCGGCGCACGTGCCGGTGTCGACACACGACAGACCGCTGGAATTCGTTGCGACGTCGGTGCCATAGACGCACGCGGTCGTCGAGAACTCCCAGCACTCGATCTTGTCGTTGGCCTCAGGGTTCATGCAGCTGTCGCGCAACATCACCGAGACGCCCTGGGTCGGGAACCAGCCCGCCGGGTACTCCGCCGTCTTGGCGCCGTACGTGACAGCGTCGATCGTCACGCCCTGCGGATTCAGCAGGTTGATGCCGTCCGGGGTACCGTTGGTCAGGGAGAACGAGTCGCCGCCAGCGCCGTCGATGCCCTCACCCGCGTCCAGCCATGACCAGAAGGCCTCTAGACCATTGTTGATGTCGACGTTGGCCCGCTTCATGAACAGCGCATAGCTGAACGCCGGCAACACATAGGCGTCGGAGCCAGGGGTCAGCGCGGTGGTCTGGGGCTGCAACACGCCGCCCACGCTGCAATACGGACCGTTGTCGCCCAGCCACGAGGTGCCGCTGAGGGTCACCGTATGACCCTTGCCCGAGGCGTCGTTCAGGACGGAGCCTGCGCCTTCGTTGACGGCCAGCGACACGAGATCGCCCTTCCACGGACCCCACCAGGTCGAGGCGACCGGGCCGAAGTTCAGGAACGTGTGGCTGTTGGTGTACGTGTAGCCAGCCAGCGCCGGGGGCACGGTCGCGACGGGCACAGAGCGGCGGCCACCCACCTGGAAGCTGCCGATCTTGCCACTGATGGACCGCTGCAGCGCACCGCCGGCGTCCTGAATCGCGCCGATGGTCAGCACTTCGGCCTTGGCCGTGCCGCTGGGGTAGTCGGTCAGCGTGGTCTTGATCGCGCGACGCCCCTGATACCAGGCGCGCAACACGCCGTTGTCGATGACGACCGCGACGTGCGTCCACTTGCCAACGTTGGCCGAGCCGAGCTCGAACGACTTGCTGCCTACCATGACCCACAGCTTGCCGGCCTGGGAGCGGACGCCCACCCGGTACGAACCGTCACGGCCGTAGCTGAACAACTCGCTGCAAGGTGCCGTGCCACCGCCGTCGACCGGGCACGAACCCATGCCTGCCACTGCGTCGAGCAGGAACCAGCCGTGCAACGTCAAGGGCTGCGGCCGCTCCAGCACGGGGTTGCCGCTCAGCGCCTTGGGCGTGAACAGGAAATCCGAGCCTTCGACGACGACGCCTGCGCCGTTGCCGCTCAGCTTCAACGACTTGCAGGTGCCGACCACCTTGCAGCTGTTGTCGCAACCGTCGTTGGCGACCTGATTGTTGTCGTCGCACTGCTCCGTCGCTTCGACGCGACCGTTGCCGCACTTGACGCGAACCTCGGTGCTGTCGGTCGGACCGGTCATCTTCCAGCCCAGCAGATCGATCGGCTTCGACGTCGGGTTGTACAGCTCGACCCACTCCGTGAAGTTGTTGGTCTGCACGGGGTTGACAGCGAATTCGCTGACGATCACCGTGCCGTCCGGCTGGGGCTTGGGCTCCTGCTTGCACGTCGCGCTGCAGCCGTCGCCGGGCAGCTGGTTGCCGTCGTCGCAGGTCTCGCCGACGTCGGCATCCACGTTACCGTCTCCGCACTTGGGCACGTTGACGCACTCGCCGGTCTTGCACCACAGGTCGGTGCCGCAGGTCGTCTTGTCCGGCTTGCCACTGCACGGGTTCAAGCACGGCGGGTTGGCGGTTCCGGGCGAGCCGAAGTCGCCCTTGCCGTAGATCTTCTTGCCCGGGCACCACGAGTCGGCCGAGTCGTTCTTGGTCGCGTCGTATTTGTCGGGGTCGAGCTGCAGTGACTTGCCGGTGATGATCTCGAAGCCCGTGGGGTTGCTGGCGCTCTTCTTGATGTACTCCACTGCGTCGATGACCTGACCGTTCCACTCGAGGATGATGTGGTCGGCGACGTTGGCGAGCGTGAAGTTGTTGTACACGTACAGGGGCGGCGACAGGTTGCTGGGCAGACCACCGTTGATGGCCGGATCGCCCTTGATCGCGAGCAGCCGGTAGCTCTTCGGCATGACCAGCACCGGACCGTTGCCGGAGATCAAGTGGTAATTCAATCCCTTGTCCTTCAGGGCCCAGCCGCCGATGTCGATGGCCTTGGTCGTGGTGTTGTAGACCTCGACCCACTCGCCGTCGGTGTCCGCGACCGTGCCGCCGGCGTCCGGGTCGACCATGAATTCGGTCACGATGATCGAGCCGGCGGTGAAGTTCTCCAGGAAGCAATTCGACGAGCAGCCGTCTCCGGGCAGCTTGTTGAAGTCGTCGCACTCCTCCGTGGCGTCCTTCTTGCCGTCGCCGCAGGTCAGCGAGTCGCAGGCGTTGCCGTAGCCGTCGTTGTCGGTGTCTTCCTGACCGGGGTTGGGCATCTTCGGGCAGTTGTCACAGACGTCGCCCACGCCGTCGCTGTCGAAGTCGTCCTGAGCAGAGTTGGCGATCAGCTTGCAGTTGTCGCAGGCATCGCCCAGGCCATCCTGATCCGTGTCGGTCTGCAGCGTGTTCGACGCGAAGGTGCAGTTGTCGACGCAGTTCTTGACGCCGTCGCCGTCCTTGTCGCCGCTGCACGGCGTGCAGGTGGTGTTGGCGGCCTTGGACGTGCCGTAGTCGCCCGACAGCGAGTTCAGCTTGTCGGCCTGGCACCAGTAGCCTTCCTGATCGTTGAACAGGCTGGACAGGTACTTCGGGTCGACCTGCAGGGCGAAGCCGCACTTCACCTGCGGAGTCGTCACGCCGTAGTGGATCTTGTCGATCAACAGGCCCTGGTTCTCAAACGCGATCGTGTCGGCGGTGGTATCCAGCAGCAGGTTTTGCCAGGCGAGATCGACGTTGACGCCGCCGTTGTAATTCTTGTCGGTCGACGAGCCGAGGACGAAGTAGCCGCCCGGCGGGATCGCCAGCGGGGGGTCCATCGGGACCATGAACGGAGGCGCCTTACCCGGCTTCAGCATCCACCCGTTGATCGGCACCGCTTCCTTCTCACCGTTGTAGAGCTCGATCCACTGGGCATAGGCCATATCGACGTTCTCGGAGCACACGAAGATCTCGGAAATCACGATCTTGCTGGCCACGATCGCCGCTACCTTGCACTCCTTGGTGCAGCCGTCGTTGTCGAACGCGTTGCCGTCGTCGCAATCTTCGCCCGCATCCAGCTCGGCATCGCCGCAAATGGCCGCGTCGCAGGCGTCGCCGGTGGCATCGCCATCCACGTTGGCTTGGTCGGGATTGGCGATGTCCTTGCAGTTGTCGCAAGCGTCACCCACGCCGTCCTTGTCGGTATCCAACTGATCCGTGTTCTTGATCGACATGCAGTTGTCGGACGAGTCGGGGACGCCGTCCTTGTCGCTGTCGATGATGCCCGCGCATGGGGGATTCGCCTTGCCGGGTGAGCCCAAGTCGCCGCCGGTCATCTGGTCCTTGGCGGGGCACCACACGTCGCCACCGTCGTTGCCGGCCGCGGTCATGTAGCCCGGGTCCAAGCTCATCGCCTTGCCGTCGTACGCAGAGAAGGCGCCCCACTTGGGGTCCTTGTTGTCCCACGCGACCTTGTCGACGACGTTGGAGTCAAAGCGCAGCTGCAGATTGTCGCCCAGGTTGAAGAACGAGATGTTGTCGTAGACCCACGGGCCAACCACGCCGCCGTTCGACGCTTCGTCGCCGTTGATGGCAAACACGACGTAGCCGTTGGGTTCGATGAACAAGCTCTCGCAGCCGGGCACCATGTATTCATCGACCGCTGAGCCATAGCTGCCGTCGGACAGGCGCACCAGACCCTCGAGCATCAGGCCGCCCAGCGGAATCTTCTGGTTGCTGGTGTTGTGCACCTCGAACCACTCGCCAAACGCATCCGTCACGGCCTTGGGGCGGAACATGATCTCGGAGATCACCAGCGTGCCCTTGGGCATCGACTCCTTGGAGACCGGCGTCAGGCAGCCCGTCACGCCATCGACCGCGGCGGTCCAGCTTGGGCCCGTGTCGACCTCGACGGTGTCGACCTCATCCTTCGGCACGTCGGGCGGCAAATCAGGCTGGGTATCGACCTCGTCGGGCTGCACGTCCGAAATCGCCGTGTCCTCGTCGACCACGTCGGTGGCCGTGTCGAGGGTGTCGTCGACGTCGGGAAGCTCCTGCACGTCGCCGGGAAGCTCGGCCAGACCGTCGTCCGGCGTCTCGACGTCGGTGTCCTGCGGCAGCTCGGCGATGCCGTCGTCCGGCTGCTCGAGGTCCGAGCCATCCACCGTGTCGGCGTCCGTCGGGTCCTGAGTGTCCGCCGTGTCGGGCAGGACTTGGTCCGCCGCGATGTCGGTTTCGCCCAGATCCTCGTCGATGTCCGTGACCGGAGTGGACGTGTCCGGAGTCGTGTCCGTCCCGCACGCCATCATTCCGACCAGGAATGCGGCAGCGACGACCGTCCGAACCCACAACCTGCCGTGGCCAGCCATCGCCGCCCGGTTTTCCATCCGATTCATCGTGTCGAGCATGAATTCCTCCGCCTCGCCAAGGCGCAACAGGGTACGGCACGGGGCACACGGGTGCAACCCGGCGCGACCGCGCGGTTCCTGTCACCTGAATGCCCCCATCCTCACCTTTCGTCCAATTCCCATACGTGGCTGCCGCGGGAGTCCCGTCACTGCGGCAGAATCGCCAGCTTGGAGCACTCGGCGTCGCTGCGCGCCACGACGTGCAAGGCACGGGTGGTATCGGCGCCAGTGACGTGATCGCGGTGGTCGTCTGCGGCCAATGCACAGGCGATGGACTCCGCCAGCACCAGCCGACGCGTCAGGGCGCCCAGACCGGCGTCCAGTTGTCCCAGCGCAACCTGCAGCGCCAGATCGTTGGCCACGATGTCGATCAAATGTCGTTTCGCTGCGGGCTCGGCGACCAGCCCCCCGCCGGGCCGAAGCGAGCGCCCCGACCGCAGAAAGTCCATACCAAGCGCGAGGTTGCGCAAGCGCGCGGCTTCGCCCGGCAGAGAGGAGCACGCGGCTTCGCGTAGGGCGTCGGCGTGCTTGGCTGCGGCGTCGATGTCCAGATACGCAAGCGGCTGCTGCAGGAAGGCATCCAGCCCGTGACAGGCCGACCGCCAGACGATGTCCTCGCCCTCTCGGCACGCCGCCTCGCGCTCGGCCACTGCAACGCCGACATGCCGCACCACCGCCGCGAGCCAAACCCAAGCGTCGCTCGTGTCTTCCAAGGCGTACAGCTCGTCGCGCAGCACCCACCACGCCGCTTCAGGCACCGGCAGACCCGCCGACCACTCCAGCGGCAACGTGACACGCGGTAGGCTCGCGCCCTCAGCCAGCAGCGCGCGCACCTCTGCCTCGCGCTGCGGCCAGGGCTCGCCTTGGTCGCGCGCCTGCGCGTAGCCGTCGCAGGCCAGCAGCAGCGAGACGTGAACCCCTCGGGGAGACCGGTACATGCGCAGCGGAAACTGCCTGCACACCATGGGCTTGACCGGCGCCCCGTGGTCGGCGTGCACCCCGCAGAGACGGTCGGTTCGTTGCGCTACGCAACGGCCGCTGTCGTCACGACGCATGCCAGTGTGCACGCGCCCCGCGACCGTCACCTGCTCCAGCACGACGTCGCCCGGGCGATGGTGGGGCCCCCCCGCGAACGCCAGACCCGCCACCCTCGCCACGTCCGCCTCGTTCAGCGGCCCCAGAAACGTCGCGCCACAGCAGCCGCCGTTGCCGATGCAGCCGTGTCGGGGCGGGTCCAAGCCGCGCGGCCACTCGATCGGCTGGTCGGCCGTGCCGAGGGCCAAGGCTTGCGAAAATGCGTTCTTTTCGGCTTGCAAGGCGATGCGGTCGCGACTGCGGCGGCCGTCGAGCAAGTACAGGCGAGCCAAACCGGTCAGCCGCACCGCGGTCTCGGCTTGGTTCAATCCTGCGGACTTGGCAAGGGAGGCAACGCTGCCGCCAGCGACAAGTGCGCGGGCCAGCCGGGCATCGGCCTCGCCTAGGCGCACCGCCCGGCTGAGCATCGGATCAGCAATGACCCAGTTGCGGCCTTCCCCCGGTTGAGGCGTGAGGGATGGGCGCAGGCGGTAGCGGGCCACTTCGACCCTCGCGGTGGTCGCAACGTCCGGGGCGTGCAACGGGCTAGGCTTTGGTCTTCTCGTCGAGATCAAGGCCGATGTCCGGCACGGCGAACTCGTCGTTGGTCAGGGCGGGCACAGGGCGAACCGAGGCGGCGGGCGGCAACAGGCCCATCTTGGCCTTGAGCGCCAGCAGGGCGTCAGACTGGCCCTGACTCTGCTCCAGCTTCTTGAACTTGTCTTCGAGGCTCGCGCCCGAGATCTCGTTCGAGATGTCTACCGATGCCTCTGCCTCGGCCTCGAGCACTTCGACCTTCTCGGTCATGCGGCCAAACGCGTCGAAGGCGGAATTGTCGTTCAGGCCGGCCATGGTGTTGTGGATGGTCTTCTGGGCGTCGGCGCGCTTGGCGCGGGCGATCAGCAGGTCCTTCTTTCGCTTGGCTTCGTCGATCTTGGCGTTGAGCTGGATCAGCGCGGCCCGCAGCTGCTCCGTGGCCTGCTTCTGCTGGGTCCACTGCACGTCCCACTGCTCGGCTTGCGAGGCCGCCTCCTGCTGGCGGGACAGGGCCTCGGTGGCCAAGGCGTCCTCACCCGCGGAGACCGCAAGCATCGCCTTCTTCTCCCAGTCGGCGGCGGCCTGACGCGAAGCCACCGTGCGGGCATACAGACGCTTCTCGTCGGCGATGGCGACCGCGACCTGCTTCTTGGCCTCGATGAACTGGTCACGCATGTCGATCAGCAGTTGGTTGAGGATCTTCTCGGGATCCTCTGCCTTGCTGACCATCGAATTGATGTTGGACCTGAGGAGCAGGCCGATGCGGTCGAAGAGGCTCATCGTGTCTCCTGGGGCCGGGCAGTGATGCAGCGCCGGCGGTTCCGGTTCTCGGGGTTCGGGGCTTGGCGCGGGCTAAGCCTTGGGCAGCAGTGCCACGACCTCATCGCGATGCTCGGTGATCGCGAGCGTCAGCGAATCGATCGCGGCGACGAATTCGTTCTCGTCCAGGTTCTGGAGCTGCATGACTTCCACGGCGACGACCGCGCCGTTTTCGAGCGCGTAGGCACCCTGCAGCATCTCCGTCGCATTCAGGCGCAGCAGCGTCTTGTATAGCGACAGCTCCGCGTCGGCGCCCATCTTGGGAACGTTGAACAGCTTGCAGCGGAACACGACCAGCGGATCGGTGTGCTGCACCACGATTTGGGCGCCTTCCCACGACGGGTCGTTCAGCAGCCAGGTGGTCTCACCGATCTGCTCGAAGGGAATCAGGCTGTTCATGATGTAGCGTTCGAGGTCTTCGTGCGTGCGTGCCATCTCGTCGACTCCTGAGAGGGGGAGGCCGTGGGGCGCCAGGGTGGCGGAAGCAAGGTCGCCCGGCAGTCTAGGTAGCGACCAAGCGATTGGCAAGGCAGTTCGACGAACCTCACTGGGCGGCAGAGAGCGGAGCTGTCCGGGTCAGAACTGGATCTTCAGGCCGCCCGTCCCCGGTGCATAAGTCGGCGGAACAGGGTCGCTTTCGCTGGCCAGCAGGACCGCCGCGGTCGTGCCCACCGCCACACCGCCGATCACCGTCCAGAACCACCAAGTCTTGAAGACGGACCGCGTCTGTACCTGAGGCACCTGATCGACGGGCACGTCGGGCGTCTTGAGCAGGTCGGCGACCAAGGCATCGATGGCCTCCTTGTCGCGGCGCATCCAGCCCATTTCGCGGGTGACGCGGTTGACCACCTGACGTCCGGCAAGGTTGGCCAGCGCCAGCTCGATCTTCATTTTCTCGCGACTGCCGGACGCGCGCAGCGCGACCGCGTAGGGCGTGGCGACCAGCCCCTGGGCCTCGGTGAGGTCGTTGGGCTCGACCGCACCGTCGAAGATCTCCATCAAGCGGGTCGAGATGTTCTCGAACGCGGGCTTGCGGCGCGCGGCCTCCAGTTCTTCCTCCAGCACCACTCCCGGCTGGTCCACGCGGGTCAGCTTGGCTTTGCGCACGTAGCCGTTCTTGGCGATCGAGATGAACTGCTCGCCTTCCAGACTGGACACGTAGGTCGGCGACAGGCCCATGAACCGACCGTTGACGTACACCCGGGCATTCGGGGGGTCAGTGCGGATCTCGTAATCGACCTTGGCGCGGGCCAGCACGGCCTTGCGCGCCGCGTCGTACAGCTGCTGCACCTTGGGCGGATACTCCGTGAAGTCCTGCTCGTACTTGGGGTCGAGCTGGGTAGACCGCGAGAAACTCGCCGTCGCGCTCTTGGCATCGCCGGCGAGCAGCTGGGCCACGCCCAACAGACTCATCGCGCGAGCCAACGGGTCGGTGTCGGGCATGTGGGAAAACGCCGACAGGTAGCTGGACACGGCGTTGTCCAGGTCGTCAGCCGCGTCTTCGTAGTTGCCGGCTTTCAGCTTGTCGGTGCCCGTCTTCATCAGACCAGAGCCGCTTTTGACCGCAGAGAGCTGCAGGTCCTCGCCGCCGACGTTGAGCGACTCGTCGATGTCGCGATAGCGCATCTGCTTGGACCGCCTGAGGGCCCGAGCCACGTCGAACGCAATCTCACAGGTGGCGGCGTCATCACGGCTGAGGTCGAACAGTGTGACCAGCGGCGCGTCTTCGGCCAGCACGGGGGTCACGGCCATGGGGGCGACCAGGACGGTCAAGCCCACCAAAGTCGCCAGCCAAGGGAGCATACGCGTCCGGGTCCGTTTCGTGCTGGGTGTCGCCCGATGCATCCGTGCGCCTCCGTGGTCTCGTCCCCTGAACGTCGTGATTGTGTCGCGCGACCGGGCGGTTGTCGAGCACGTGGCCGTTCTACAAGCCGCCGGGCGGGACTCAGGGCGCCGTCGACTTCGCCCAAATGCCCTCGAAGTACTTCCTGGCCGCCGGAACCGCCTTGGCGTCGTTGGTCCGGATGCCCGCTTCGTGGTAGTCGATGAACCCGCCGTAGCCCCAGTTGTTGCTGCCGAGCACGAGCGTGTCGTCGGTGACCACGAACTTGGCGTGGGTGATGATGTCCAGCGGGTCGAAGCGGACCTCGACACCTTTGGTCTTGAGGAAGGCCGCCGCCAAATTGTTGTACTCGGCGCCATCCTCTTCGAGATAGTCTGATTTATCCATGATCACACGGACTTTGACCCCGCGCTTGACCGCTGCTTCCAGCTTGGCGACGGCCTTGTAGACCGCGCTCGACTTGTCGCCGGTGTCGATGTTCATGCTGTAAGTGCAGATGTCGATGCGGGTCTTGGCGTTGTCGAGCACCGTACCCACGGCAGAGGCATAGCCGCCGTCGGCGTACGGCGCGGCCGCCGTGCTGGTCCCGATGGTGACCGTCTGCGCGATCGACGACTTTGCAAACAGCTTGTCGAAGTACGCCGCCATCTTGGTGCG